>NZ_ASPS01000010.1:0-35871 GCF_000517865.1 Paenibacillus sp. FSL R7-269 | reverse complement strand
AGCAGGACAGGTGTTCCAAGTGAAGGTAAGGGTGAATGATGAACACCTATGGTCGGAGTGGTCCAGTGGGGGTTGGGTCAAAGTAAAGGGAATGATGCTTAGAGTTAATAAACAACTTAATTCCTCTGTTGAATTATCTCAATCAACTATCCGAGTCAATCAACCAACAACTGTTAAATTGAGCGTCTATGGAAATGTCTATGGAGATGAGGGTGCTAAAGCTTATTTATTTGATGGAAATATTAAAGTTAAGGTGTCGGGATACACAATTTCAAGTAAAGAATCTTCCGGACAATTCGGTGATGTAGAACTCTCGGCTACAGGAACAACGGAAATAGATGTTCATTTTAATGATGGTGTTGCAGAGATCCCTTTAACGCTAACAGTGCCTGGTAAACAGATCTTATCTATCGAATTTGTTGATCTTAATGACAGCTTGAAGTTAATTGAAATTGATGTATTACCTGTCGATTTTAGTGAATTCTTCTTATTTTCAATACCATATTTCAAAGAAGTAGCTATGAATGATGCTGCATATTTTCAAAATCGTTCACTAAAATGCTGATTTAAATGTAGGCAATTACATGTTGCACTAAAATTCGGAAAAATGTAAACGACAAGCGCCTCTCTGTCATATACGGAGGGGCACTTGTCATTTATATAATTAACAACCCCTACTCCTCAACCACCTTAGAAGAACTTGGCGTGTTCTTATTCTTATACACCCACATCGCGTACTCCAACGGGCGGACCAGCGCTTTGCGGTAGATGCTGTTGTCGCCGGAGCGGGCGGCGCCCACGCGGCCGGCCATGCCGGTGAACTCCCAGTCGCCCTGGCCGTTCTTCTGCACCAGCATCCGGTAGTCGTGAAACCGGCCACTGGGCAGCCGCAGCGGGATGCCCTGCTGCACGAGGAATTTACCGCCGATGCACCACTGGCGGACGATGGTCTCCAGCCGGTTCAGCGACACCTTGCGCGGGGCGATGATCTGGCGGCTCTGGCGGCGTCCCTGGATATCGAAGAGAGACTTGCCTTCACGCTGACGCTCGATCCGCAGGATGCCGCGCCCACCGGTGCCGTTAATCGGCTTCACATAGACGACGGGGCTTACTTTCAGCATCCGGTGCAGATCGGTAGAGGACTGGTAGAGCAGCGTCTCCGGCATATGGGACCGGAAACGGCTCCGCTGGGAGAAGGTCTGGTGCACCGTCCATTTATTGCGCAGCGGGCGGTTCAGGAAGGTCAGATGGTCGTACCGCGCGCGGAAGCGCAGCAGCTGCTGGAAGCGCTGGCTGCGCTGAATCCGGCAGCGGTCATAGATCATATTCGGGAAGGGTCGCCATTTCCGCGACCATACTCCGCTTTTGACATCATAGACCATGGCATGAATCTGGTCCTTGCTTACATGTACATCTGCCGGGGTGAATACAATAACACGTGTATCATAGACGTGGATATAAGAACAGCTCAAACTGCTCTTTATACTGACCAGGGCCTTTTTTGTAGACCACTTTATTAAGCACAGATTTCAAAAGGGCGTTTCTGCTCATGGGATTATCTGTCTGGTAATACGATTTCACTACAGATTCTGCAATCGGTATGATCTTGCTTCTAGCTTCTTTACGGGTCAATTCCAGATCCAGATCTTTTTGAATGATGCCGATCTCTTCACTGGTTACTGTTATTCGTCTAGAGATATCTTGCGATCTCTCCATAAATACCTCTTCAGTGTAAACTCCTCTTTCCAAGAAATCGAATAACTTAACCCTTTGATTTTCCAGTTCTCTTAGCTCATTTTGCAATGAAGTAAGGGCTCGTTCGCTTAGCTTTAGCTCGTTCTGTGGCACGGTCTGCTTGCGCTTGCCCCATTTGATCTTGTACTCGTTCAGCCAAATTTCAAGTCCTTCAATGATTCTGGCCTCCACTAAGTCATAACGGCTACTACGCGAAGGGCAACCGCCGGTATTACAGCGAAAGTGAGCTGGTTGATTGCTATAAGAATATGAGCGATAAACCATAGTCAATCCGCATTCAGAACACTTTACAAGTCCGGCCAGTGCTGAAGTAACTCGTGGATTGCCATCAATATCGGATTGGTGTGGAATATGATGATGCTCTGAGAGCCTCTGGTTCGCCTTAAGGAAGGTTTCTTCATCAATGATAGGCTCATGCTTCCCTTTGACATCAACCCACTCCTCGCGGCTCCTGCGCTGTGAGGTGCGGTGTTTGCTACCATCCTTACTTTTCTTTTGTTCTTTCTTCCCCCATTGAATTCGTCCGATATATACTTCGTTTCTAAGCATTGTTAAGACCGAAGAGGCTGACCAACTCCCACCTTTATAAGTGGGGATTTTAAGCCGTCTTAATTCCGAAGCGATTTTACCGGCCCCCATTTGTTGCTGAGGATCTTCATGGGTGTACCAAGAGAAAATTTGTCTTAAGATATCAGCTTGTTCCGGATGTGGTTTTAGAGTACGACCTTGTCCATAAGGAAGAATCTCGATTAAGTAGCCAAATGGAGGTCGAGTACCTAAGAAATTCCCTTCCTCTGCAGAACGCTTTCTTCCCCCCTGCATACGGCGGGTTATAATTTTAAGTTCTTTACGGGCCATAAAGGCTTCAAATTCACTGTATTCCTCATCGAATTCATCCATAAGATCATAGGTCTTCCGTGGAGTTATGATCTTAGTCTTGGCTGAGCGAAATGTCTCCAGGATTAATCCTTGCTCCTGCATATTGCCGCGTCCAAAACGGTCAATATCCATAACCAGGACAGCATCATATTCACCTGATTCTACCTCTTTCAGAAGTTGCAACATTTCCGGACGGTGGACTAATGTTTCACCACTTACGATTTCTTCACGGATACGTACGATATTTAGTTTTAATTGCTTAGCAAGTTTGAGCAGGGCGGTCTTGTGTTTAGCCAGCGTCTCACCTTCGCCTCGCCGTTCAGCATCTTCATCAGCTCTGGACTTTCGCAAGTAAAGAGCTACATTCATTATGTACATCCCCTTTGAGTTATAGGAAAATATTTATGGATGTATTATACGGGGAAGAGGTTGAAAAAACTACTGAAGGAAAAAGAAATAAAGGATTTATGTACTGGTTGGAGAATTATTTAATGGTTTATTTTGAAGTTCTTGGGGGAGAGGTTGTTCAATAATATGTTTTATAAAACAAAATAACAAAAGTAAAGGTGGCTCTTATGATTAAACTTAGGTGGCTGTTTATCGGAACACTCATGGGCTTCATTGTGTTTATGGGTTCTTTGGCATTTGCACAAAAAACCGAAGCTGCGGATCAACGAGTGAGTATTCAATTTGATTTTGTTGGTGAAATAGGATCGACTACAATAGTACCAAAAGTTAGAGTTAACACAATAGAACTCTCTACAGGGGAACGCAAGGAAGAGGTTTTTTCTTTTGAAGATCAAGCATTTAATCTGCCACAGGGCTTTCAAGTGAAAAACTGGTTTGAAGCGGAGAAGATCAAGAAGGATTCATCTCCAGAAGTGATTTTTAATTATGGTGCTAGGAGTTACACGGTTAATTCCTCTAAGGGAATTATGGGGTATGCTCTTTATAACGGACAATCCTATGAAAATAAGGTAATAGATGAATGGCATACTCTTTGGGAAAACAGAGTTAATCGTAAAAGGTTATATTCGTTTGATTATGCAACTCATACTTTAAATTTATTAAGGGAGGCAACTCTTCAAGAGAAATTACCTCCAATTACTTTCTCGTACGTTACTGACATCAGAACTAAAGAAAAATACAAGACAATGGATTATTGGGAATATATGAATACAGGTACAAGCATAGGAGAATTATTTTTAGCGGATGATTTGTATGAATTCTCGGACCAAGTTTCCAAAACTACGAAATTATTCTCGTTATCTAAAAATACATATGTTACAAATATTCCGTTCAATCCAGAAGGGTTAATTACTGAAAAAGACTTTCTGTTATGTGAGCGCGGTAATCATTGCTTCCAATCGGATGAGAGCACTTCATTCAATGATAACGTGGTATTTATGAAAGGAGGAAAGTATTATGAAATCCTCGAAAATCATTCCATAAAAGAGATTAAGAAAATGAAATATGATTGGTCACAGTACCAATGGAAAATCACGGTGAATAATCGTGTGTTCGGAATGAGAAGGATTGATGGTTGGGACTATGTTATCAGCACGGATGGTGACAAGATAAAGAAAATATCTGAACGTTACACTTTTGTACGTGATGTAACTGTTTCACCGGATCATAAATACATGGCCATCTTTGAAGCAGCTTACAATAAATTAGAACATCAGTATGAAAAAGAGCAATTACGTATTTATGATATCAACAAACAACAATTGGTCAGGATTATTAAGCTGCCTTATAGTGATATGGCACCCACGGAGATTATATGGCAGTCGAATACTGTACTTCAATATAAGCCATTCGCTTCCAGTAACGCGGCCTATATTCGAACAGTCAACGTTGAGATTCTTTCTGGAGTTATCTCCAAGGACTTGTGGGAAGCTTACGATTCTAAGGATGAATATATCATTACTGCGTCCGATAAGAGCAATTACTTTTCTTTTGTAAGACCACTGGAGATACGTTATCAAGGAAAGCCTATAATGTACTCCAAACAGCCGTCATTTGAAGGAGAGAATGGGCTAGTTTATTGCTCAGTGAAGGATTTGGCTGCCGGGTTAGGCGCACAGATTAAAGTTGAACCTGGTGTAATTAAACTTACTTTAAAAGGGAAAACAGTAACAGTTGATTTAAAGGATAAACAAATAATCACATATGCGGGAACAGTATACGCACCGATTAAAAGCATAGTGCTAAAATTAGGTTTGCAATATAAACGAGAGGATCAATTTGCAACTCAAATTAATTTAGAATAAGCATAATCTTTCACTCCATGAGGCCGGGATGTATTACCCATATAGAATTTATAAGAACAGGTTGCTTGAAAGGAGGAAAAGGATATTGGGGGTTAACTCAAAAGGGAAAAGAAAATTAGAGCACAGTGGTAGAACATATTATTGGAATGTCCAGCTAGATCCTGAAGACTACGGGCAGACTAATCTTAATATCGTTTCAGAGGATAAGAAGTTAGTTCTATCTTACAATCTAGGACAAGCTAACAAGAATGTACGACCATTCATTGTGGTTAAGGGACTCGAGTTTGAAGGTTTAGACAATTATTATAGGCAAGGTTGGGTACGAGTGCTGACTCCGTATTGGGATGATAATATTATTACGCCTGGACTCGTTAAAACCATAATTGAATGGTGTTTACTCAAAAAAGATCTCCTGGAGCTAATTGATTGGAGAGGGGAAATACAACAGTACTCCCCGAAAGAATTGCAGTAACGTGCAACGATAGTTCATTAAACCAACAGCAGTCTGAAACGTTGTTTAGTTCAAGACTGCTTTTGGCATTTATGAAGACAATTTAATGCCGTACACTCCGAGCATGATGATTTAATAATTCATCTTGTATAGGTCTAAAGTTTTATATTTAAAAGGGATTTTCTTCCTGAATGGAGAATATTGAACTATGAAATATGATCTCGGAGGGATATTAATTGGCAAGAAGAAAAAGCAAAGCTAAGCAGGAAGAAGAATTTTTTCAGGGATTAGCTGGTTTAACAGCAGTGGGTTTGGCATTTGGAGGCTATTATGTAACGAAAACTATCCAAGGTGCTGTAGTCGGAGCAATAATAGGTATTGCTGTAGTAACGATAATAATGATTGTTATTGGACAAAAACGTGCTGAACGTCTGAAGAAATCAGGGATTGCCGAAATTGACAAGATGGAAGGAGTTCAATTCGAGAGATATTTAGGTCATTTATTCCGAGCTCAAGGTTATAAGGCCGAAGTAACAAAGGCTGCTGGAGATTATGGGGCGGATCTGACTATCCAGAAGGATAATAAAAAGATTGTTATTCAAGCTAAACGCTACAGCAAAAATGTTGGCATCAAGGCTGTGCAAGAGGCGCAGGCATCTATTGCTCACTATGGAGCGTCAGAAGCTTGGGTTGTATCCAACAGTGATTATACAACGGCTGCTTATGATCTGGCGAAATCCAACAGAGTAAAGCTAATTAACCGTGAGGCACTGATTGAGATGATTCTCACGATGAATTCGGGTGCAGCACCTTCACCTAGAGCAGTAATGGCTGAGGTACCGGTTGACGAGTATATTTGTCCAAAATGTGGGAGCAAGCTTGTTCTAAGAAGTAGCTCAAAGGGTCAATTTTACGGCTGTAGCAGCTTCCCAAAATGCCGGCATATCAAAACGATAGAAGTAGTATAGCTTGTAGATATAAGCAATAACTTTTTGTGAAGGAAGAAATAGTTGTCTAATGGCTCTAAAATGAGCGATAATTTTAAATTAGAGGAGAAAATCAACCAGTGGTCGAAATAGAAAATTGGGAGGTGCAGTAATGCAGATAATAATTCCGATTGAATTATTAGATACTGAAACTAAGAGAAAGATTTATGAAGTACAAGGTAAATTGAAGAATGAAACAGCAGAATTGTCTGACATTGGAGTTATCATGAATGTAGTTCAGAAATATCCTAACGCTTTGAATTCTTATGGGATAACTTTGGTAGCAAGAATTGCAGAAGTTCACTTTAAACATCCAGAATACGTGGATTATGACTATACTTTGGAGAATTTAAATGCGGCATTTGGACTTGTATGAAAAGGGGGATAGAATTCTGCCCGCGCTAGGAAATCAGGCGGAATTCTATATTCTTTATAAATGTTTGTGTATGTTATTCATAAGTTATTTTCTTTAGTTGTTCCAAGCCCGCAGGCACCCCGTATATAGCCGCAGCTTCTTGTACCGTGAAGTTCTTATGTTTAAATTCATAAAGCAATTCATCAGGCATCAACAACTCCACAGCAAATTGATTCGCTTCCCGTTCAATCCGATCCACAGAGTAAAGAGTATGTCTTCGGAGAAATGGAGTATTCACATTAGGATGTAAAATGACATGTCCTAATTCATGTGCACAAGTAAAACGTTGGTCCTGCTGAGAAGCAGTGTTGTTGATATGTATCATCTGTAATCTACGACTCGAATTATAATAGCCTAACATGTCACCCAACAATTCAAAAAGAACCAGGATATTTTTCTGGGATGCAATTTCAAAGGGGTCATTGGTTCTGTGCTTCTGGATTAGTTGGGTTACAGTAGTTTTGATCATGCTGTATCCCTTTCCTAACTAATCTCTGTATTTATTTGGAGTAAACTTTTGCTTGGAAAGTTCTCTGGCTAATCGCAAAGAATTTTCTAGCGAGATCGCAAATAATCGCTTCGTTTCCTCATCCATGGGTTCCCCGTTAAAAGCTAATGCCTCGTTTGATTCGAGATCCGCAAGCATTCGCTCAAGGTCTTTGCCGATGTCCTTTTCGTCTTTATCTGTGAGTTTGTAGTAGGGATCGATATTGTTAGTTTCTTGTTTCTCTTCTTGAATTTCCTTTTTTCTACTTGGTGTCTTATCGTCAGTCTCACCCAACAGATAGTCGGTAGATACATTAAAGAAATTCGCCAATAAGATAAGACGATCCCTTCTAGGAATTGAATTTGAAGCTTCTAGTCTTCGGATCGTTGCTGAAGGAATATCTAATTTAATAGCTAATTGATCTTGAGTAAGACTGCGTTCAATTCGGAGTTCTTTTAATCGATCATTAAATATTGACATGTTGTTCACCGCCTGTTTTTAGCATAGCCTAAAATGTTCGTAAAATAAACGTTCACTTAATGAGCTTTTTTTGCATTGACACGCTCGTTATACGAACATATAATGTGGTTATAAAAGTTCGTAAAACGAGCAAATGAAAGGTGGGGGGAAAGTGAAAGAAAAGCGTGAGAATCTTATTACTGCAAGAAAAAAGAAAGGATGGACTCAAGAAGAACTTGCAAAATCGGTAGGGATATCAAGAGCTTACTTAGCTAATATAGAAAGAGGAGAGCATGATCCCTCTCTAAAGGTTGCACAGCTAATATCATACCAATTAGAGTTAAGTGTGGATCTTATTTTTTTTCAAAGTGTTGCTCGTTAAAAGAACTATTTTTTTCTGTACATCTTTTTAATAAAAGTGCTAACTAAAATTATGTATGTATTGTTCGAAATGCGAACATTTCGAACGGTATTATTCATTTTTTGAAAATAAGTAATGGGAGGTGAAAAATCATGGTTGTCCCTCGATCATCCCTGCATACACATAATGCCAGGGGGGATGCTGGCATGATTGTTGCAACCTACACATTTGGTGAGACAATGGTTCATATCTGCGATGACCATCTGGTCACAGACCCGGCTGAACGGGATAGAGTGGAGACTGCGATTGCTGATGCCGCTTGGGTATGCCTACAAGACACAGCAGAACTGGAATGAAGCAAACATTATCATTATAGCCTTTGTAGAGTGTTTATATAAGGAACTACTTCATAATTAGAACTCATTCACTTTTAAATAATCTGATGCAGAGCATGGAGTTTACTTAAATGAAGAACAGGAGCAAGTGGCATGGGGAAATTATTAAGCATTGCTCAGCGGCTGGTGAACAAGTCACAAGAGATTGAAGCAATAAAAGAAGAACGTCATTCTTTGTTTTCAGAAATAGAAGCTAATGAAGAACAAATTATTGAAATGCATTACGAAATGGAGTTCAAAAGGCTTGAATGTATGTACTTAAAGCAAGAGCAGATCAAAGTATTAAAAAATCATACAGATGTATATGACATGCAGGTCTACCAACAACAACTGAAACGTCTGGAGTCCATCATAAATCGTTGCATATCTTCTATACTCAAACGTCTTTTTGAGGGAGGGTATGGTCAGGAACTAAAAAAGCGTGGACTTATCAAAGAGTTCATAGAAGGTAGTCCACCTCTGGCTCATCAAGGGTGTGTGATTCAAGGTGAATTCGTTCACAAAAGTTCTCTAGTACGGAGAGTTCCAGATGAGTGAGTGGGACAAATTGGAGTTTGCCGATGCGCTGTCCGTCAGATTTATGCAGCTTACCGTTTTGGTTAATGCGACAAATGAAGATCCGAGTCGTGAAGAGGCGGAGCAAGAGCTCCACCTTC
The DNA here is from genome assembly GCF_000517865.1 of Paenibacillus sp. FSL R7-269. NCBI lineage: Bacteria > Bacillati > Bacillota > Bacilli > Caryophanales > Paenibacillaceae > Paenibacillus > Paenibacillus sp. FSL R7-269. The sequence continues at coordinate 26,754 of NZ_ASPS01000010.1, read as the reverse complement.
TACGTACCGTTATTCTGGATCTTCCGAAAGACATTTTGGATTTAGTTAGGCAGCGTATTTCCTTATAGAGTGGGACAAGCCCAGTGTTCATACTAACGAAATATTGCACTCAGTTCGTTGTGAAGAAAGGACTTTGGTATTCCTAATTACTCAACGCAAAATTGCGTTAAGCCCAGTCATGAGAATGGGGATGTAGATGTGCGCGCTTTAGTTAACGATAAGCCATTAATTAAAAGTATGGTTGGGGAACGGATTTGGGCCTTGAAGCCAGTGGATTCAGTGGCGTTCGATCGGGAGCTTGAAGCGTATTTTGAAAGAGGTTATCCAGGATTCAGGGTTGTATCGTTTGAATACCCTTATATCTTCTTGAGTGATGAAAGGGAAGCAAATAAAGCGAAATAGATGAAGATTGTTAACTAAAGGAGGAAGGTCAATGCAACAGTGGAGCAATAATGCATGCCTGGGGTATGTCCGTGCAGCATTGTTACGCAAAGGCTGGGCTGAGGAACAGATTAGAGAAGTCGTTCGTGCCGTGTATTATGAATTTGATTTCAAGACCATTGAGGAAGCGGCCAAGCTGTATGAAAGATCATTTGATTAACAGGCATATAAGGTTATTTGCTGATAGGATCTCTTATACATGAACTAGAAAAATCAGATAACAACGGAAAGAGTGAATAATAGTGGGGAATACAAACTTATTGCCGGTGATTACTGGCAGAGCTGCTGCAGAATACCTGCAGGACTGGCTGCACATCTCTGCAATAGTGAAGGTTGTATCTGACGGCCGAAAGCATCTCTATTTCAGAGGCAAGGATCAGATCGGAAGACGGATGGAATATCGCGTGGAGACGGTGGCTGAAGCCGATTATCACAACATTTATGAACGGCCATCAAATCCCGAACAACCGGAAGAATGGGAATGGGCTGATGCGATCTCAGTGAAGAGACAGGGCTGACGGAGCCGATCCACGCATCATGGCTAAGACTATAGATTCCTAAGATGAAACAACGCTTGATGATGGCTGGGGGGATACCAGCCGAAACCTACCGGTCAGTGCCGGGAAGGTCGCAGAATCCGCCATAGTGGGAGGACTAATCTATCCCCTATGTACAGTTAGGTGCTTGACGCATTAGAACTACATAACGAAGGGTGGATGTTAATGACAAACGGACTCACGGTTCAATCGTCTGCAATAAACCAGGATGAGAATGGTCATTTTGTTTATGTCGAGAATGGACAAGCCATGACCGATAGCCGGAGCATTGCGGACAAGTTCGGCAAACGTCATGCGGATATTCTAAGGAGCATTAAGACACTCGAATGCAGTCCCGAATTCACTGAACGCAATTTTACGCTTAGTGAATATTCGGATAGATCGGGACGCAAGAATCCCTACTACAAGGTGACCCGGGATGGCTTTGTGTTCCTGATTACGGGCTTTACCGGCCGTGAAGCGGCGAGATTCAAGGAAGATTATATTGCGGCCTTCAATCAAATGGAGAGCCAGCTACAAGAACAAGGCAGGCTTGCTTCGACACCACCCAATCCGTTGCTCATTAGCGAAGCGGCATTTACTCAAATGAAGGAACGCGTACAGGAAGTAGAGCGGCGGCTGGACGATGTTGTCAAGGAAGTCACACTCAAGACTGTGGAGCAGAAGAAGCTGCATGCGGCTATAGGCCGCAGAGTAATCTTGTTTGCAAATCAGGCAAGTCAGAAGCCGGGATTCTACCGGCAATTGTACCGGGTGATCTATGCCGAATTTCAGGTTACTAGCTACAGGGATATCCGCAAAGAAGACTTGGGGAAGGCACTGCAATATGTAGAAGGCTGGAGACCGCTAACTTAACGCGGTTCTGCGCTCAGTTGTTATTTACTCCACCTAATGAGCGATTCTCTGCGTCCAGTGGACTGAACGCAGTCTGTCGTAAAGCGAATCTAATCCATTTTGGGTTAAACGCAGTATTGCGTTCAGTAATTACAGGACAGTGAACGCATTCCTGCGCTGAGCTGGGCAGAGGGGCTGAACGCAATTTTGCGCTCAGTGCTGGGGCATAAGAGGGAGGTGAGGAATTCATGCAGGAAGAGATGACGTTACCCTTACTCGCAACCATCTGGTTTGAACGTAATCCGCTACAGCATCATGTGCTAGTCAAGAACATCAGACGTAGTGAACAACAAAAAAGGTACATAAGCACCGCAAATGCTTACGTACCTGGTCCAACAAGCTCAATTATCATCTCATAAAATATTCAGCAATGCAATTTCCTCACTTAGCGCAATTTTGCGTTCAGTGGACCGGAGTGACAAGGGGGCCATGCAATGAAGCATATCGAACAAATGGATCTGTTTGATCTCATCGATGTTCAGATTGAGCAGCCGCCAGAGGTCTTGAATGGAATGTACTACGAGCAGGCCACCGGTCTATTCGTATCGTTTGTATGCGGACGCAGGCATTATGAGATCCCCGCCAAGGGCTGCGGTCTGAACCGGGAATGGCAGGAGAGAACGAAGCGACTCCGGGCGATTTAGGCCCGACAGAATACAGGAGGCGATGCCGTGGATTCCAGTGTTAATCCTCAGCCAACGGATGCTCACATCAGAATATCGCATGAAATACACCGAGAGCTGATCCGGCGGAAGTTTTCTCAGCGCCAGCGTGATGTCATAGATTTTATCCTGACGCTGAGCTGGGGGTGCGGGAAGCCATCGGCGATCATTCCCGAGTTGAAGGATTTTGCGGAGATAGGGATCGGTAAAAATCACATTCGTGGTGTCTTGGTAGAACTGCTTCAAGGGAATGTGATTCTGTGGGATAAGGAGATAAATACGTTTCAGGTGAACAAGCATTACGATCTCTGGACCATGGAGTCAGTAACCAGCCCGAATCCCAGAAGGTTCAATGAGCTAATCAATCTTAATCTTGCGAGACCTTCGCCCAATTTGTTGAAATCTACTATACCCGAAAAGGGAACTGAGTTCCCGAAAGAGGAACCGAGTTCCCCAAAGAGAGACCAAGTTCCCAAAAGAGGAACTGAGTTCCCAAAAGAGGAACCGAGTTCCCTAAAAGGGGACCGAGTCCCCGAAAAAGGAACGGAGTTCCTGAAAAGGGAACTAGCCAGTTCCCAAAAGGGGAACCGTACAGTTCCCAAAAAGGGAACCGTCACACGCAATTATCCTAGTCGTATCAAAGGTTTCAGCGTTTCTAAAGCTAGTATTAAAGCTATTAAAAGATTTAAAAGAACTACTACTACAATAACAACAATGAGTACTAGCGCTGACACGCTAAGGACGGATCATGAACATTATTCGATTCAGAATATCAAATTGGACTACAAAAATAATTTTATTGCAGGCGGCAGGCTAAACTCTTTTGACGAGAATGACTTAGAGACCCTACACGGTACCTACGGAGGGGAGTGGTTACACTCTGCGATGAGAGCAGCCTACCGGCTGGGGACGGATAAGCGGAATTTAGCTTATGTACAAGGCATCCTCCGGGGTTACCGTGAACGAGGCGGTATGGACAAACCGGAACCCAGGATAACTGTAGTACCTTCAGCCACACCGCCTTCTCCAAGGAGTAATGAACGTTCTCGCAATCAGGGAGGAAGAAGCCGGAAGTCGGAGATCCCCATTCTGACCGATGATGGCAGCGGGGTAATTCCTAGCCCAGATGAGATGGCAGAGTTGATGCGGAAGGCACAAGAGATCAAGGAAACCAAAGCTTTGGAGAAGGTAGAGGTAAGTAACCGGTAACTTATTTTCAAGGCAGCCATCAGAAAGGTTGGGAAGATAATGATCACGGAGAATCACCTGGATAAGAAAAAGAGCAGAGGAGTACGTCCCACACGGCGTCAAAAGCAACTGATCAGTCAGCACCGCCTCACTCCTGCTAATTGGTTGGTACTGAGCGTAACGCCAGCGAAATTACAGTTGCAGCACAAGAAGAACGGTACCACACGTGTTATTAACTGCCTGTAGGGGCTGAAATGATAGAGAAGCAACTTGGGAGTGTTAGGGTTTCCTAACAGGTACAACCAGGCTTCAAAACAGAACATACGCTCTCAGTATTGCTATGTGAGTGTTCAAAGGAGAATCGATTTGGAACAAATAAACAACATTCATTATAAAACCGCAGCCGTGTTATTTGGAGGTATTGGCGGAGAATCCGCAGGCTTACTGCGTTCCAAGGTGGAGTATGGCGGCAAATTGTATAAATTCAAGTTGCTGTGTTCAATTGACAGCGACCCGGTTGCTTGTCGTAACCATGATCTGATTACCGGAGAGCAAACGTCAGTCGTAATGGATTTGTTCCAGCGTTGGCAGTACGAGGCTTGGCACGGTCATACACCACCGGCTGGATGGCGTGAAATGACACCATCGGATATTTGGTTAGCTTTTCGTGAACAAGTCCCCTTTTTCTTATTCCTCTCACCACCGTGTAAAGGGCAAAGTGGCTTGTTGCCACAAGATAAAGCCAAATCGGATAAATACCAGGCACTTAATTATTTAACTGTACATGGTCTGGAGATCGCATTGCAGGCTTGTCTTGAATATGGGGGAAGCTTACCAGCAATTATTCAACTTGAAAATGTGCCGCGGATTACCTCACGAGGAAAGCCTTTGCTTAAACAGATCAGGAAACTGCTTGAGAAATTCAATTATGCCGTCAGCATCCGAGCAGATCATAACCTGGGAGAAGTCGGTGGATTAGGCCAGAACCGTGTGCGGTTCCTACTGATGGCTCGTCAGGAATCTCAAATACCCAATGTGATTTACTACCCGGAGCCTAAACCTCTAAAAACGATTGGTGAAGTAATTGGTCCCCTCCCGTTTCCAGGTGACACGGTCGCTGGTGGTCCACAAAACCGTATGCCAAATTTAGCCCGGAAATCTTGGGAGAAACTCATGGCTATCCCGGCAGGTGGGGATTGGCGAGATTTAAATGACTTTGAATATCAGAAGTACCGGCTGCTGCATGAACCCCGTAGTGGTGCATGGGCGGTAGAGCATTGGGATCAAACGAGCCGAACGGTAACAGGAGGAGCAGGTGTAGGCCGGAGTAACGGTGTGGCTGCGATATCTGATCCACGATTAAACCTGGGAGAAGGGACGTACTCCTCCATTTACAGATTAGTGAGGTGGGATGAAGAGTCGCCATGTGTAACTGGTGCAGCAGGCGTCAACAATGGGGCGTTGAGTGTAGTTGACCCCAGGTTGTCTGAAAGGGATAGCCGCCATCCCGCAGCGTATCGGGTGGTGAAAGATAATGAGCCGGCCCCGTGTGTAACCGGTACACGGTTTGGCAGTGGAGCTATCGCCATTTCGGATTCCAGGGTGAATGATCGGGAGGGTAGATTTACGAATCAATTCAAGATGCAATCTTGGCAAGAGCCTGCCAAAACCGTCACGGGGGACACAGACATTCAAAGCGGTGCGCAACTAATTGCTGATCCGCGCTGTAATGCGCCCCTGCAGCCCGATTGTTACGGCGTACAGGAATGGAATAGAGCTTCCAAAACGATCCGTGGTGCTTCACGAATTATGCAATCAACCTCCAGTATTGCCGACCCAAGGCTGACTTGTGCTCCCCGCGCAGACACTATGGGAGTTCAAAAATGGAGCGAACCCGCAAAAACGGTCACCGGAACAGCAGACATTCATTCTGGCGCTGCTGCAGTAGCAGATCCACGGATTCCCGAGCCAGATGAAAGGTGCGCCATGATTATTATTGCGGAGGATGGGACCTGGCATCGGCCACTAACTACTTTTGAGATGGCCATGCTGCAGAGCTTCCCTCAGTACCTTCCAGACGGCAGACCCTTCCAGTTGGAAGGCTGCTCAGATGCCAAAGCGAGAGAATACATCGGGAACGCCGTTCCAAGGGACACAGCAGAGGAAATGGGCAATGTCGTGCTGATGGCTGGTGCGGAAGCAGAGGCCGGAATTCCGTTTGAGCTTAGTTGGAATCCGGTGTGGGTGGTTCCAGAGGTAGGAACAGAAACGATTCTGGTGCATTGAGCTATGTGTCTGGGAAGGAGTAGAAGGGTATGAGTCAACTCTCCACTAAGCCGATCCATCCTCGTGCTATGGATATGAGCCCTTGTTATCCCCAAGTAAGGGGTGCAGTATTGACCGTCTGAAAATATGCGTGAATCCACAAGCAGACATTGCAGAATACGAGTCGATCCAGACCTCATTCGGGGCTCTGCGTGTTAGTACAAACCCGTATGTTACGAAAGGTGTCGCATATGTGGTGGAAGAACCAGGGCGCGGTGAGATCGCTTTTGCCTGGGTAAATCGCTAAGCCTGATCCATCAATGATAAAGATAAACTAGCCGAGCTCAAGAAATCTGATGCTGGAATAGAGCATTTCCAAGGGGGAGTAGCAATTGATTTGCCTCCATTGCGGCAATAGATGCCAGGAAGTAAGAGAAAGTGTCTTCCGCTGCAGCGTCTGTAATAAGGGCTTTGAACAAAGTTCATGGGATTTCGATTTGGAAGAGACAGAGAGCTTATCCGGGGGGGAGTGTGGAACATTGAAGAATTTTCAAGTCACAGAGCTTAATATTTCATTGGTGCCAGTGGATTGGTTATTTGCAAGATACCAGAAGTTGAAAAAATCTGTGAAGATAACCGCTGGCGGACAAAAAGAATTGATGGTCATTCGTGAGTATTTGGAGAAAACAGGTAGAACCTCTGTCAGTTCTTGTGATGAAGAAGTGGAGCAGACTGAAATGGATATTCCTGTTGCGATCCGGCAGCAATACGTATCTATCGTGGAGTACCGGCTCAAGCAATACTATCAGGCAAATAAGCGGAAGCAATGGTTACACGCAGAACTTCAGACCGTTAGGCCGAAGGAGCCTAAAGTTACTGCCGGTATGGAACTTACGGGTGTGAGTGGACGATCAGGTATCCCGCACTCTTCAACGGAGCAAGCCGTCATGAGTATGTTTGATAAAGCTGAACGGCTTCAAGACGAAATCTGGGAGGTGGAGGACCAGTTATATCCGATGGAGAAAGCCTTGCGTTGCCTTGATCCTGATCAGCTGAAGCTGGTTGAAGCGAAGTATTTTTGCCGGGAAGAAGAATTAGACGAGTACCTTATGAACAGTTTTAACTGGTACCGTGCCAAGTACTATCAGGTGAAGAAGACAGCGCTTATTTTGCTGGCCCAATCCCTGAGAATCATCTAGATATGGTTCAGGACTTCTATACATCTAACTAGGGAGAAAGGATTAATGCTATGGAATTTAATGATCCGGTATTTAATGAAGTACAAATGCTCAGATTCGTACATGGGGATATATACCTCAAGCTTATGTATAACCATATGTTAGGAAAAGGTCATTCCCATGAAACTGCGCTAGAAGTCTTGTTTAACGCAAATGTGTTAGGTGATTCCGGGATGACGATTGCGTACGAATCATTTGCATAAGAAGGAGAACAAAAATAATGCCATTGGAATATAAGCATCCACTGTACACAGGTTGCCTTTATGAAGGAGAGGTTCAAGGTCTCTATGTACAAGCACAGGTATTTTCTGAGCCATCCTCGTTTGGAATTGGTGAAGGTAGAATCAGTAGACTCACGGTGTATCCGAATAATCGAAAAGAAGTTGTTAATAGTCTGGCCAACTATGAGCGGAGTTGGCATGGAAAGCTTCCAGCAGATAGCAAGATTCGTGCTGTTGTCGAAGCTGCAGTTCGACAATTTGATCATAAAGATGTGGATTGGGAGGCTGAGGCATCGCGTTAGATTGTAAAAAATTTAATGGGTAAGGGGTGGGGATTTATGGAGCTTGGTTTGTTTGAACAAATGATATTGTGTCGTGCCTTAAGAGAAGCCGGTTATGAAGAAGTTCATTATGCACATTCTAATGATAGATGCCATGTGTTTCACACTGAATTGGGATTAGTTCCAGTTGATAGAGAGACCGGGAAATTCGATTCCAAGGATTATAGACAGATGTTCCAGTAAGCATTTAAGCGGTGCGCAATGGATGATAGACGCAAACTGCGCATTAGGGAGGGATTGTACGTTGTCCCAAATTAATAAACGACGGAAGCTCTGAACGAGAAATAGAGTCATAGACTGCCGCTTTGTTGTTGAACTAACGTTCCCCGTTGGCGTAATGCTTTTGCTTTAATTCTAATTTAATCCCAAAAATTAAAAATAACATCTCCGATTGTTTTAGGTTTCCAGTGAAAGATTTGGTTTATTTCAGCTTTGTTTAAGCTATTTTTGTTTATCACATTATGAGTTTTTTCATCCAGTATTAATCGTTGATTAAGCTCATTTGCAGATAATACCCTAAATCCAATGTTTAAGGCATCTACAACACAAGAAAGTGAGTGGTCAACAAATTGAATATCGAAGTATAGAATTGATGAAGCAAACGCAACAAAAGGATAGGAACTGTTTAACAAGATAAAAATGCTTCCGTTTTCTAAACAGAGCTCTGCTTCATAAAAATTCTGTGATACATGTGGTTCTTTAAGGTACAGAAGCTTTCCTTTAGAGGAGTTTTCCAAGGTGTAACAAAGTCGTTTTAAATGTGATAAATAGACCTCTTGTGAATCCTTGATAAGGAATCCAGATATACCATCCAGAAGCAACACTTCCGTCACCTACCTCTTATTATTTTCCAAATAGTTACCGTAATGACGATTTAACTTTAACACATATTGAAACAATTTAGCCCGTTAGTTTAAAGATGCTTTTCATCGAGAGTCAGAGTAATTGATGAACAGTACGAAGATACTGACCAGTATACACATAATGCCAAGGGAGAATTCGAAATGATCAAAGCTGAAACCGTAGAGCAGTTTTATATTTTGAAATGGCTGGAAGCAAGTTTCGTAACGGAGTTGCTGGAAATAACGTTAGTTGATAGGTACACCGTGAAGATAAAAGATGCGGACCATAAAATCGCTCGTGTTACTTACGCTGGCAAAGACAACATCATAATAACCGAGGAGTGATTGAGATGAAGATCGCTGTGTATACCGGAATTACGGGTATGGGAAAACGGTTTGAATGTTATACAACACTTGAAGAAATATAGGGGTACGAGAACAAGGATAAGGCCAGAAAAATAATTTCCGGCCTAAAAAGAACTGGAGCCTGCGTTCTTCCAATTAAGGGGAGTATTGAAGCTGTCTATTATAAAGTAGTTCCAGGATCTTAATGGACTTCTAAATATAAATGAGGAGCGTGAATGAATGAACTTTAAATTACAGAAAGGACACCTGCAACAGCGGCGCACTTTATTGCAGCAACTTGCAGATTATAGCGACCTTATGGAGGGAGCAATTAAGAAAGAAGATTTGGAGCTCTATGAGAAAATGGAGAGAGAGTTTATACGCATAGTTGAGCAATTAGAGTTCGTGGGTAAACGTTATAAATGAATTTTCATTGGAAGTTTCGATTTGAGGTGACCTCGGTCACCTTTCTATTTCAATGAAGGAACAGTTCCAAAAAGCATGCTTTTTGAGACAACGGAATAACTAGCAATTAATTCGTTTCAAAAGACCAAAAAATCAGTTTCGGAACGTCTCAGTGATTCAAGGGATCATTTGAGACGTTTGTTCTATTAGGAGGGGTCCCATTGAAGTTCGCATATGGAAGAGTTTCAACAAAGGAGCAAAATGTTGAGCGTCAGCTTTTGAAGTTCCGGGAATTAGGGATTGAGGAACGGTTTGTTTTTGTGGATAAGCAGAGCGGCAAAGATTTTGATCGTCCACGTTACCAGGCGATGCGGCTCATGCTGCGGGAAGGTGATCTGGTTTACGTAGATGCTCTAGATCGGCTGGGCCGGGACTATGACGGTATCATTGCAGAGTGGAAGTATGTCACGCGAGAGATTGGCGCGAATATTGTATGCCTGGATAACGAAATACTGTTCGATTCCAGAAAGTTTAAGACCATGGGAGACTTCGGAAAGGTTATGGAGGATCAGTTTCTTAGCCTCCTGGCATATGTTGCGGAACAAGAAAGGAAGAAGAACCGTTCAAGGCAGGCTGAAGGCATTGAGGTAGCCCGGGCGGAAGGGGTTACTTTTGGCCGACCCAAACATGAGATTGATAATACATTCATTGAAGTATATGAGGCGTGGAAATCCGGCGAGTTTACTGCAACGGAAGCGATGAGAAGGATCGGGATGAAGAAGCCGACTTTCTACCGAAGGGTGAAAGAGTATGAGAATACTTTATAATAAAAGGCTATATTGAACTCTATAGAGTTCAATATAGCCTTTTATGTGGAAGTACATTGTAATTCAGCTTACCCAGACCATGTAAAGGGCTTGTCCATCCGAATGATCTTCATCAGCAAAGATATTTTGAAAGCGTTGGTTCAGTGTGTTTTCTCTTGTAAGATTAAAAAGTAATGCAAAGGCTAGTTTAGGGTCGCTGGTTACATAGCCTTCGAATTCAACACCTATTTTATTAAATGCATCACCGTTATAAACCCATTCTTCTGCTTCACGTAAAGTTTCAAAATGGACCGTTTCTCTGAACCAACGTATATTGTTTTGTTTTGCTCTTTGATTTTCTTCTTTGATGAAGTGATAAGAGTCGTCTTTGTTATTCCTATCGACCAACTCAATTCCCCCTATATTAATTGGTTTTATTTTTATGGAACTAAGCATGATACTGATACTAAGCCTCCTGCTCTTGCACTATCAATTTTAAAATTAATACCTACTGTGTCACCTGACTCTAAACGTGCAGTTCCACCTAAACTGCTAGGATAAGTTGATATACTACCATGAAATGAATAGCTAGAAGACTGACTATGAGGAGCGTAAATATTTGCTCCATTTATAAAATGAGTTAATCCAGAAGCTGTAGTAACACTGCCGTTTACTGCAGATACTGTGACTTGTGGCCCAAAAGCAGCTATTCCTGCTGGTGTAAGTGACAATCCCCAAGAAAGAACTTTATTAAAGGAATACTGTGATATAAAACTTGTAAGTCCTAGATTACCCCAAGTACTTGCACCGCATGATTTTATTTCATTGACATTAAAATTTTGTGAAGGCAGCAAATCATTTTCTTTATTATTTAGTATATCAGAAGTGGGATTCAATGTTTCAAAGTGTGTTCCTGTTTGTTCGATTGGGTCTGCTGCAACTAAGAGACCAAATGAGGAGAAGGCAAGTACGAGTGTCAAAAGTAGTGAAAGAAAATGCTTTTTCCTGTTCATGTCATACCTCCAAAGTTTTTATTTATTTCCTTGTTATGGAAACATTGTGGCATATATAATACTAAACTTCAATAATAATTGATAAAAATAGGACATTTGTCACATGAAAGTTGATTATTAAATATTTTTAAATTACAAATAAAATTGGGAACTTATGTTCCTGTTGTCCGTATATAGCAATGTAATAAAAACATCATGGGAGGTCTCCGACAATGTTATATTTGGATAGCTGTATAGAAGGTGCTCAAAAAGTAATTGCAGATGAAACAGTAGATTTAGTAATTGCGGACCCGCCGTATAATTTAAAATTTGGAGGAACGACTCAAACCAAGAATAAGAAACCCCGTTTTCAGGTTTTCCCCAATGATAATCTGCCGTTTCCAGACTACCGAAGATTTTGTCTTGCATGGCTCAAACAAGCCTATCGCATTCTGAAACCAGGCAGCCATGTCTATATTTTTATCGATTGGCGTACATATCCAGATATGGCCCGGTGGCTTAGAATCACCGGATTTACAATCAAAAACTGTATTGTGTGGGACAAGAAGAACATGGGGATGGGATGGCAGTATCGGTATCAGCATGAATTTATTATTATGGCAGTTAAAGGGAAGAAGAACGTCAGACGAATTCGTTCACGAAATCAGACAGACATATGGCAGATTCCTAGAATTCCAGGTAATCAAACGATTCATCCGACAGAGAAGCCGATAAATATGATGAAGCGGATAATTGAAAACAGTAGTGAGGAAGGCGAATATGTTGTTGATTTCTTCTCTGGAAGTGGAGTGGTGCCAGAGGCTGCTGAAACCCTAAAGCGGCGCTGGGATGCCTTTGAAGTTGACTCGGGCTGGTTTACTCTTTCCAAAGAGAGATTGGAGAAAAATGCACACGATTGATTTAATTATTTTATTTTTTTTGAAATCTGTTATTCCGTTCCAAACTCCAAACAAGAATGAGGGCTAAATGATTACGAGGATAATCATTTAGCTGTATATACAAAAATCCCTAAAAACATATTGATGAAGGAAGAAGGATAGTAATGAATTTATCTGATTTTCAAATACCAGTAATTATCTTAGCTGCTATCTCGGGATTTATAAGCTATCAGTATAATCATCGAGCAAAAAAGAGAGAGTCATACCTTAAAGACCTGAGTTTAAGTTATAACGAAGTTTACACACCAATGTTTAAAAAATTAAAAAGAATTAAGCATGAACAAAACCATCAAGCTAAGATGGGACTTATCAAAGATTTTTTTGATGAATACAGTACGGATAGTACAAAAGTTAGATATATAGGGACGAGTTTCAATTTAGAAACTTATTTTGAATTAGAGATTCAATATGAAAAATATTTACAGAATCCAGGAAGAACAACAGAACATTCATTAATTGATAATATGGAAGGGTTTTATAAAAGCATTGAAGCAGAGTTTTGGGAAGCGCATGACATTATTTATGAAGATCATCTTCAATATAAAAGTTTAACTCGAAAAAATATTTTCAATAAGTTAATTATAGAATTTTTAATATTATTGCATAACATATCATCTTTTTTGCTAGGAGCTTCGTTGATATTTGTATATGTTTGTCTTTGGAATAGATACATTCAAGAGTTACCGATGCCTGAAGGATATTCGCAGTATTTAGATATAATAATGGCTTTACTAATTTTCTTAACAGCAGTAATGTTGTTCTCTCTAACTAAAATTTTCTATTTAACAGTAAAAAAGGTGAATAGAAGAACGAACCAATTCTTAAAAGATTTAATAAATAAAATTAAGAAAAAGTTACATCTGTAGCTCCAAGAAGGATTAATTTATGGAGTTGAAGGTCGGAGACTTACTAAAATGACCTTATAACACCATGTTCATGAGCCGCCTTTAGGTGGCTCTTTGTGTTTTTTTATTCTAAGAGCTGTGGAGAGGCTCCTCAACCCATACTTTTTCAGAACATTTTTCACACGTTCAACTTGCCTCCCTGAGCTATGATCATACAGTAGATATATTCCTTAAAGGAGGTAGGACATCATTGCATATTGTACTTGTTGGCGTAAAGCCAGAAATTAGTGATCCCCATTTTAAATTTCATGTGTGCGGTACGTTTGAGGAAGTCAAAGAAAGCGCCTTGATCCTGATGCCGGAATACGTCCTGATCCATGAGGATGAGGCCCGTAGTATCTTACCGTTAGCGGAGGAGATCCCCGTAAAGTTTGTTGTGATTAGTGAGGCACCGAGCCTATCATCGACAGCAATACGAAGCTGGACCGCATTGGGCGCTTCGGACGTATGGCTGAACGGGAGCTGGCAAGAGAAGCTGCACGAAGCTCATCATCTGATAGAGGCGAAGCCGCAACAGATTGCATTGCCTGAAATGAACTTCAGCCGAACAGGGGAAAGGATCGTTATCGCGGTAGGTAGCGTGTATGAAGGGGCGGGCAGCACGCATACAGCGCTGCTCATTGCCCACTATTTAGCCCGGTACGCAAAGACCAAAGTAGCGCTGTGGGAAGGCGGGAATCATCCTTGTTTCTCTTTCCTGGAGTACATCAAGGAAGGTGATGTATCAAATCATCCTCGTTATGAATTGAATAATGTGGCTCTGTATAAGGCAGAGGTATCCGAGTATTGGATTGGATCACTGATGAGCGACTACCGCTATACGGTGCTGGACTTAGGGAGTTTACAGGGCCGCAAGCAGGCTGAACTGTTTGTACAAGCCAGCATACCGGTCCTGGTCGGTTCAGGCAGTGAATGGCGAGTGAAGGAGCTGATCTCCTTTTGCCGGGAACATAGCCGAGTGCCGCAGGAATACTGGCGGATTGCTTTGCCACTGGCGAACGAACCGAATCGGGAGATGGTGGCGGGATGCTTAAGCGGCAGGCCCGTATTTGCGCTACCGAATCATCCAGACCCATTTCATCCCCAGGCGAATACAGATGAATTGCTGGAAGGCCTCTTATCTCCAGTTTTGCAAAAGCAGAAAAAGCGAGGGTTTGGCCGGTTTTTCTAATAGAAGTTCAATTCAATCATTGCAAGACCTGAACTGCTTCAAGCGTTGAAGCGGTATTTTGTGCTGTTCCGGAAAGGGGGTGAAATCAAAATGAATCGACAAGGACATATAGGAATGGCGATTCTGGCTGGTTCCGCAGTGCTCTATGTTATGCCAGCTCTGTCCATCGTACCTGCCGCCTTAGTGATTGCCGCTGCGGGCATCGGCGGGCTGCTGCCGGATCTGGACCATAAGACCAGTACCGTGAGTAATAAGCTCCAGTTCTCCGCGAAGACACGCAAGAAACTGAAAGGAATGTCCGTCCTATCGCTGGGAATGGGCATCATGTGGTTTGTCCTGCAGCAACCGGTGCCTTGGCTATGGGCAGCAGCAGCCCTGATCTTTGCCCTAGCCTCTCGGCTACGCATGCTCCTACTAAGCGGCTTTGGACTGCTGCTGCTTGCCGGATATGAACTATATAGCCTGCATTGGCTCATCTTGCTAACTGGCGTTGCCTTGTTGGTGATGCCTTTCGTCAAGCATCGCGGGATTATCCATAGTCCGGAGTTCGCCGGTGCCTTGAGCCTTGGCGTAGTCTCTTTTACCGCGACACAGCCGGTTCTGTTCCAGGCGCTGGGCTTAGGCTTGCTGGCAGGATGGTGGTCGCATTTGGCGGGTGATGCGGTGACGGTGGAGGGAATTCGTTCCGCAGTTCTCCCACGCCTGAAGGTGGCGCTGAATCTGCTGCGAAATGGCGGGGCTGCCGAGCGGTGGATTGCAAGAAGCTGCTGGCTCTGTAGTATCACACTTTGGCTGATTATATTCTACTGATAATAGAAGGGAAGAATAATATGAAAATCAGAAAGACAGGGACCCTCATCATGATGGTCCTATTTAGCATGTTTATGTTACCGATGCTGGCCTACGCTGATGACAATCCTATTACCAAAATCAAAGAAAAAATGAAATTCAACTGGAAAGTACTCGATGGATTGGATTTTGTATTTACGCCGATTGGACTCGTAATCTCTTTACTGACAATAGCCACACTAGTATTTGTTATCGTTAAAGTCATCATCAAACTGGTCAAGATCAGTACTGGTAAGGGTACCATTAAGGATAAGTGGTTTTGGATTGAAGCAGGTCTGCTTGTATTTATTGTATTCCTCTTCATCAGCGGTGCGTTCTTCAGCTTCCTCGAAAATATCTATAACTGGACTTCTAAGCAAGATATCGGAGGCACAACAACAACGTTCATCCAGATGGTGGATCAGTACCGTAACTGGTCCTAGTGGCTAAATGATGAAAGACAACGACTATATCTCGAAAATGAAAAAAATGTACACCGTTGACCCAGGGGTGGTCGAGGATTTGAACTGGTTTTTGATTCTGGCGGGAGCTGCTGGGACGATACTCTGCGTATTAGCCTTAGCATATTGGCTGATCCGATTTTTTGGGTTCCTATTTTCGGTTAGCCGAGGAGCAAGAAGCTTGAAGGATTCAAAGTTCTGGAAGCGGATGGCGTTAGCGCTCGCCCTGATTCTGTTATTCATGACCGGCTCGGTATTTACCCTGCTGTCACAGTTTTACGATTATATGGCGATTTGGGGGTGGGGAGGTTGAGACAACGATTCCGGGTGTTGGCAGTTCTAATATTACTTTTGCTTGGTTTCACGAGCAATCTGATGACGATAACCGTTCAAGCATCACCAAGCCAAGCTATTGCTATAAAACAGGCGGATGTGCAAATCGCTTCTGCAATGCCCAACCCGACCACTGTACCGTCAAACACAGAAGTACCTGCGGAGCGTGAAACAAGCTGGTACATTCCCGGCTGGGTCGATGATATGATTCAAAAAGTCGATGAGATGATTCAATCGTTCAAGGATCTCATGTCCGGCAAGCTGATCAAGGATGCGATTGAAGGGCTTGTTGTTCTGCTGGTGGACGAGCTCATGTCTCCTCTCTATGATGCCTTTGCCCAAAGCTACTTGTTCACGCCACAAATTGCGGAAATCGCAATGGTGCAGTCAGGCTGGTCACTGTTTATGATCATTGGTCTGGTGCTGTTGTTTATCGGGATTTCGTGGTTAACCTTCAAAATCATTCAAGGCAAAAAGGACCTGGGCAGTTTGCTCAAGGTCTTTTTAGTTTGCTTTGTCGCCACCTATTTCTCACTCACGGCGCTGAATATCGCGAATGTCGGCATCAACTGGATTGCCAGCAAAATGTTTGAGGGGATTATCGGCACGAGCGGTATTGCCTATGAAGGCTTAGAGGGACAGCAGATTCTGAAAGCGATGATAGTCGGGGCCGATGGAATTACAGATGTGGCGTATGCCGCCCAGACCCTCGGTGAATTGACCGTATCCACCAGCGGTGGGATTTTTAATCTGCTCAGTTATTTGTTCCTGGTCGTATTGCCCCTGTATGTGGTTGCTGTACTCAAGACGCTGGTACTCATCTTTATGGCGATTCTGGTCAATCTGTGGATTACGCAATCGGCCTATACCGGGAAAATGGAGACGCTGCTTGGGTTTGCCAATCTCTATCTGCGGACGCTACTGGTCGGCCTGATCTGCGGTTTGCATTGGGCGGTTTTTGTGAAAATGCAGACGGATTACGGCGCGGGGGAAGGGTTTTGTGCGGCGTTAGGCATACCGCCCATCATCTTTGCGATTCTCAGTGCGCTGACGTTACTCGTGTTCTTCTTCTTTTTCTGGCTGAAGCCCCTGATGAGAGCCGTGCAGCATCCGGTGACACTGAACGGAGCACAGGTTCTCGATTCCGTGGGGAAATGGGGAGAACGGACGTCAACATCTCTGGATTCCATGGGCAAGCGGATGGGCTCGGAAGGTGTACAGAAGAAGGCACTCAGCATGCAGGAAACCAGTAAGCGGATGCAGCAAGCAGCAGATCGGATGCGTACCCAGCGCAGCGTAGGCAAAGACAAATTGGCCTCCTCGCTCAGCGGCGGGTTATCTGAATCAGTGCAGGGCATCGCCTATCTTGAGCCGGAAGAATGGCTCCAAGAGGGCGGTCAGATCCATGTGGATGCTCTGCAAGAACTGGAATATGGAGAGTCGGAAATCAAATCTTCGGCGCTGAATATATCAGAGGTGCTGGGAGACGAAGGGTTCCGCAGCGTTTCCTTATTAAAAGCGCCTGTGGCCCAGCGTAAACTGCTGACAGAGAAGCTAAGTACCCTGAAAAAGGAATACCAGGAAGATGTCCAGTGGGATGAGGATACCGGTGAATTGATTCTGGCCGGGCCGACCCTAGATATGCTGCCGCAGCTGGAGCGGGAAGGATTCGATGTCTCTGCGGTCCGTGAGGGGATGTACAAGGATGGAGCGTTCGTGGATCTGAATGGTACAGCACAGATATCACTACTCACCGACTCCAAGGAGGCGGAACACGCAGCGGAACAGGTTAAAGACGCCTTACCCCTCTATACACAGGCGAAGCTGCCTCAAGGTAAGGCTGCATCGGCCTACCACGCGCTGCAGGAACGTGCCGATGAATATCCATGGGTCAAAGACCTGCTGCTGGAGCAGGATGTGTTATGGTTGCCGGATGATCATCTGGAAGAGGCTACGGAAGTACTTGAAGGGATGCTGGCCCAGACGACCCGGAAGATCCGGGTGAACTTCCCGCGTCACTCCCGGTTTGCGGCCAGCATGATCGTGGATTGGAAACGTTCCGGTACCGTAGAGGAGCTGGCAGAAGTGCTGGAGCTGGCTAAAGATGAATCCCATGCCTATATACCTGAAGAACATTACAGTGAATTTCAGAAGAAATATGAGAGCTACCGGAAAGAGCACATACCTTACTGGCGTGCGAAAGATGGTGCAGTCTATGTCATTAAAGACCGTGTGCCGGTTAACTATGGACAACCGCCGCTGGATGGTCTGGATATGGGTAGTTTTGAACAACTGCAGAAAGAAATGCTACATCGCCATGAGCGGCAGCGGATGAAGGAAAGTCAACAAGCGAACCCGGCGAAAGCTCAAGATGTAGCTAAAGCGATAGGTAAAGGGCAGGTGAAATAAATGGATCAGGAACAGCAGGAACGGGAAGAGAAGCTGCTGCGTGCAAGCTTTATGGGCGATATCCGTGAGGATGTAGAGTTTCTAGGATTGTCGCTAAGAGATATTGGCTGGATCGTAGGCACCACGCTCGTGATCGGGGGATTCCCCTTTTTACTTCCGTTTCCAGTGATATTCAAAATGACCTGGATCGTAGCCATCTTCATGACTAGCACACTGGGGCAATGGCTCAAATGGCCATATCGCCTGAAACGCTACATGCATGATGCACAGCAAAAGAAGGAAGGAGCCGGGGAAGACCTCGGTTCCTTTCTTGGCGTGGAGGAAGATGGCTGGCTCTACCGCAGCGGGAAAACCTTGCATGTAGTGTCTTCGTTATCGGCATCCCCGTGGAAAACGGCGGTGTATGCGCAGAAACGGACGCGGATCGGCGGCTTTGAACAGTTTCTGCGTGCCATGGTGCAGGAAGGCTTCTCGGCACAAATCTCAGCGGAGCAGATCCCGGATGTTCGCCTGGAGCTATGGAATCAGAAACGAAACCATCCGGCGAAGAGCCTGGGCATCCAGGCGATGAAGCTGAACCGCATCGAGATGTGGGAGCGGCTGGCCAGAGACGGAAAGGCGCTGCGCAGTGAATATACGCTGACCCTCACGACCTCGGAATCGAAAATCAAGATCAGGGAACGGGCAGATGAACCGGCAGAGCTGAATCCGGAAGCGCTGAAACGTTTCCGGTTGCTGAGTGAGCTGCAGGAGAAAAAGGATCGTGTGCTCCATACGCTCACTTCGCAGGGTGGGCATAGTACATCCCTATTATCCGGCTTTTCGCTGCCGGAGATTGTGGGACGCTGGTGGGACCGCACCGCATGGGAGGCTTGGAAGATGAATGGAGACTCATGGGCTGAACCTAGCCCAAATGAAGTGTCCGAAGACCTGGACCCTCTAAACGAGCAAGAGAACGAGCAGGGAGTACTGGAAGCGCAAGGCGAAGCACCAGAT
The DNA here is from genome assembly GCF_000517865.1 of Paenibacillus sp. FSL R7-269. Lineage (NCBI taxonomy): Bacteria > Bacillati > Bacillota > Bacilli > Caryophanales > Paenibacillaceae > Paenibacillus > Paenibacillus sp. FSL R7-269. The sequence goes on along the minus strand of NZ_ASPS01000010.1, from coordinate 7,495 downwards.
GAAAAGCGTTCGTTATTCAGTCCATCGCTAGTCAAGTTCATTCAGGACGATCCACCGGTGGAAGACCACGCGGAGAATGAAGCCATACCAGGCATTCAGGAGGGCAAGATCCCCGGACCATTGGTGATCGAGGATGTGGTCCCAGGGTCATCCTGGCGAAGCACGCTACAGCTCGGGAAATGGCCTATAGCCCGATGGCTGCAAGGTGGTAAACATGGATTCTCCTGTCTTCGAACAATTTGGAGTACAAAGCTTTCCCCTTGGCTTGCCAGGTGGATACGGAAATGCCGTGCGAACTGGATAAAGGTTAGAGCCCGGAAGGTTGAACCTATAGCAGCTACGTTAGAGGACACAACAAATGAGCTAACAGGAGCAGAAACTCTACAAAACGTGCCGCCTATACCCGGAGCCAGTCAACTTCAAGGGATTGTACTGCTGACCTCTCCAATACCCAGCGGCAAGTCTTTTCTGGCGGCAAATCTTGGGGTAGCGGTTAGTCTATCCGGTACTGCCGTAAGCATCGTGGATCTATCGCCGGATCAAGGAACCCGGACGGTGCTGAATCCGCTGCAGCAACCTTCGAAACTGGACACCTGGGACAGCTGGTCCGGGAAAGCAGCAGACTGGCTGCTGTTTACCCCTACACGTTATCCCACCTTGCAGGAGGTGAAGCAGATGCTCCAGCACCGGGCAGCGGAAGACGGACTGGTCATTGCGGAGATCCCCTGGAACTACCCTGAACGGGAGGCGCTAATGCAGCAGTATCGTTCCATTGCAGTGCTCGATTGCGATTACCACCACTGGCTGCGCTTCACTCAAGCAGCCCCGGGCTGGGAAGGGGAATTCTGGTTGAACCAGAGTACCCCGGATATGGCTTTCCGGATGGCCTCCCTGCTTAAGGAGCAGTATCAGCAGACGTATACGGCGGTTTACCCGTTCATTCCCTCTGCAGCCTACAGCTTGTATCAGGGCCGGCCACTGGCGCTTGATCCGGAGAAGCGTAACTTACTGACCATACATGGAAATAGAGAGGAGACCAATCATGAGCCTGCTCAAACATACGAAGCGATTAGTTAAACAATGGAAGAAGCAACCCCGGCAACTGGTGGTGAACATGGTGGACGGCAAGGATGGGAAGACCGGCCATTATGTGCGGGTGCTCATGGTCCAAGAGTATCCTCCAGAGATCATCTCCGGGTATCTGGATCAACTGGATGGCATCGTAACCCATGCCGGGGCCACCTTACGCAAGACGATCCGGTATGCGCAAAGCGATATCAAATTCAACACCCGAATGAAGTACAAGCTGAACCGGCTTACAGCCAGTATTCAAGATCAGAGTGAAACGGACCCGGCACGGAATGCAGAGATTGCCGCGAAGGAGACCATCTTAGCCTTGCGGGATTCCACGCTGTCCAGTGATCACAAGCTGGTCGAGGTGCAGACCTTCTTAACGTTATCCGCACCGAAGCTGCATCAGATTGAGGCGGCAGAGGCAGGGCTGAAGCTGTGGTTCGACAACATGTCCGGGAAACTGAATGAACTTAGGCGTGAGCAGCAAGAGGCGATGCGGCAAACATCCCCGGCCTTTGACCCCTACAGTGATCACAGTGAATTTTTCAATAAAACGCATTATGGGCGGGTCACGACAGATTCTGTCGCGGCACGCACCTACCCCATGACCCGAGGTTCGTTCTCGGATAGCGAAGGTCTATATTTTGGTCGCCGGACCGAGGACGGCGGCTTTTGTTTTGTGAATTTGTGTGATCCGGATGATCCTCGGGCGCAGAATGTGACCGTGTTCGGCAAGACTGGCGAAGGGAAAAGTTACTTTCTGAAGGCGCTGGTGGTTTCGCTGCTGGAAGAAGGCGTACATGTATTTGTCTTTGATCTGGACGGCGAGTGGCGGGAGCTCTGTGCCTATGTGGGCGGAGTGTATATTGACCATACCACCGAAGAGGGACGTTATTTTGAACCACTGACGATTATGCCAGCTATCACGGAGATCGATGAAGAATGTGCGCAGTATAATCGCTCCCGGTACAAGATGGCCGAGAAAAGCGGTGTGCGCACCTTCTCACTGCTCGGGGAGAATTTAACCCGCCCGGAAATTTTCGAAGTAGGCGAAGCCATTCGCAGAGTCTACCGTGCCGCAGGGATTGAGAAGCAGCATCCGGAAACCTGGAATGCACCTACCGGACCGAAGCCGACCATTCATGCCGTGTTCGCGGAAATTGAAGAGGCAGCTCATAGCAATGCCGATGCTAAAAGCTTGTATGACAAAATCAAAATCTATTTTATCGGAATCTACGATGATATCTTCCAAATCGAAGAAGCCTCTAATTTTGATCATAAAGCACCGCTAGTTGTCTACCGGGTCGGCTCCGGCGAGGAGGACGAGTCCAAGAAGGATGAATCGGCGAAGCAAGCACAGATCAAGATGTCGATGGCCTTTGAACAGGTTAATGCGAACATTCATCTGCTCAAAATTGCCGGAGCTGACTTTTCTGCCGTGCTGGTGGACGAAGGGCAGCGGCAGCTGCAAAATCCGGAGCTGCGCAGTTATGTCTTCACCTGGTATACGGCAATTCGCAAACAGAACGGCATGATGATCCTGGCAGGCAATTCTCCGGCGATTATGCTGGATACCGCTGCCGGGGTGGGCATGTGGGAGAACACCAGCGTGCGCGTGTACTTTTACATGGAGCAATCCGCAGTACGTTTACTCTCCTCTCACGCGGATCTGCCCAGCGAGATTCAAGAGCTCATTACGCAGAATGAAGGCACGCAGCGCTACATCTTAGAGAACCATAAACGCTACGATGAACTGATCATGCATGTCCCTCCGGAAGAGCATGTCCTGTACAAAACACGGGGACTCAAGACTGCAGGGTAGAGGAGGGGGACAGATGGAAGTCAGTAAAAAGGCCAGGGAGATGAAAAAAATCATCGGACTGCTTTCGGCGATCAGTTCCCCCGGAATCGGTTTGGTGCTGATTTTTCTTGGATTGGCCGCACTGGTGGTGATGTTTGTCTTCTTGCCGTTCATGATCTTTTCCGATGCCGAAAGCTATAAACCACAAACCGCAGGGCAGTATGCTTCGATGGCCCCCGTACAGTTAGACGTGGACGGAACGGCATATATCTGGCCGGTACCGACCATTGACCGGATCTCTTCAACCTTTGCTCTGCGTGATTTGTTTGGCACCACTCGAATGCATAAAGGGATTGATATTGCCAACGGCGCTGCGAATACGGAGCTACAGCCCATCTATTCCATGGCTGGAGGGACAGTGACGCTCGCTGGAGCGGCTAGTGGGTATGGTCAGGCGATTAGGATCGATCACGGCAATGGGCTAGTGAGTATTTACGGACATTTATCTGCTCAGATGAACGTATCGGTCGGCGATGTGGTGAGCAAAGGCCAGCTGATTGGCAGAATTGGACAGGGCATTGTCGGACGCTCTACCGGACCCCATTTACATTTTCAAGTGGAACTGAGCGGAGTGCCGGTTGATCCACTGGAATATGTCTTTGCTCCAGGTACGGAGCTGCCTACACTGCCGATTGAGCTGGGGTACCGGTCTTTGAACATTCCATATGTGATGCAGTTTCTGGAGAAAAGAAAATCAGCATTGGCGGATCATAATCTGCTGCAGATGATTGATAATGCGGGACGCCTCAAAAATGTCTCTCCCTATCTGCTGATTGCCATTACCGGTCAAGAGCAGTCTTTTGTGCCGAGAAACAATAACCATGCCTCGGAGATTATCCGTAATCCATGGAATGTGTATGGCTGCTGGTGCAAGGGGAAAGGTGCGGGGCTCTCAACCGGTGAGGCTGCGCAGATTGCAGCGAATACGATCATCAAGCTATCTCAGGATCTTCCGGCCGGAAGAGATCCCATCCAGTGGTTATCGGCCAAAGATAATCCCCGAGGCTACTATGCAGAAGATAACGGATGGTGGATCGGCGTATCCAAGTACTTCAAATTGTTAGTTGCGGGGAGTGGTTGAAATGAATTTAACAGTTGTCATTATCGCAATTTTGCTTTGGGTTTTTTACAAGAAAGGGAGCAATGGCTTACCGACCTGGTTAGTCAAAGCGTTAGGAGTGTTTTTGGTGATCATGCTGTTCCGAAATCTTAAAGAGGCGTATCACTTTGTGTTTGACGAGTCAGATGCCTGGTGGCCACTCATCAAAGAGAATGCAGCGCGGTTCAATCAGCAATTGAGGGATCTTATCCAAACCATGATGAAAGGAAGCTGAGACCATAGTGAGCACTCCAGATCCACCGCCAAAGGAATCCTTTGGACAATTCGTGAATCGGCTGACGGTCCTGGCTGCGCTGGGAAGTGTAATCGTATTGTTCCTGGAGCCATCGCCAGAACTCAGTCACTTGGCACAAACGGTGCTCCGGTATGCAGTTACATTGTGGCTGGGTATTGTGGGTGTACCCCACATTGCGCCAGTGGCTTGGAAGCATCGGAAACGCATGGGGCCATGGCTTATCCAGCTGCGGCAAAGGATTCAAAACCGGGAATGGAGACTGGGGCCATCGTCAGCAGATATTTCGCTGAGCAAGCTGCCAAATGCCGAGGGTGTGGAATCGATGCCTTCCGTACCTGAGCGGGGCGAACCCAATCATAGTCCGGTTGTGCTTGCAAACGAACAGAGTGTTCAATTGGGACCCTATGCGCTATTCCCGTCGAATCCTCGGCCTCATTCTTCTTCTACATTATTGGCAGAGCAGGCATCGGAGCTCATCTTCAATACGGTCCAGTTGGCAGGACTGAAAATGGAGGAACCGCCAGAAATTCTGTCCATCGATGCGGGGCCAACGCTACAAACCATCTCCTTTCGATTGCCGGCCCGGCTGCAGCTCAGTGATCTGGTCAAGAAACGAGATGATCTGGCAAACCATATCGGACATGACCGGAGTTTCGCGGTGACCTCATCCCCGTTTTTAAGCGCAGCAGCCTTTATATTGCCTCATACCGAACGGGCATTTGTATATATGAGTGATATGGCACAGGACCTGAAGGTGTTTGCTCAAACGGCTGAACTGCCTATGGTGTTCGGGAAGGATATGTTGGGCAAACCGATCCTGGTGGACTTAGCCAAATTACCGCATTTGCTTGTGGCAGGGGCTACCGGCTCCGGAAAATCTGTTTTTATTAATGGGCTGCTCACTTCACTAGCTTCTACCCGATCACCGGAGCAAGTCCAGTTTCTGCTCATCGATCCGAAGATGGTCGAATTTACGATGTATACCGGCTTGCCGCACCTGATCTCCCCGCCAGTCACAGATCCGAAACGGGCGGCATTGACACTCAAGAAGCTAGTAGTAGAGATGGAAAAGCGGTATAAGCGTTTTGCGGAAGCCGGTGTAAGGAACTTGCTGCAGTACAACCGGAATCATCCGCAAGATCAGATGCCGTATATCGTGACCGTAATTGATGAATACGCCGATCTGATGGTTATTGCCCGAGCGGATGTGGAGGAAACCGTGCAACGCCTGACTCAAATGGGACGGGCTGCAGGACTCCATCTGATCCTGGGGACTCAACGTCCCAGCGTGGATGTGGTGACCGGTGTGATTAAGTCGAACCTGCCATCCCGGGTGGCGTTTCATTTGCTGAGTGTCTATGATTTCAAGACCGTAATGGATACAGGGGGTCAGCATTTGCTCGGGGGTGGGGATGGGATCTGCATGCTGAATGGTGGAGGGCAGAAGAGATTCCAGTCCGCGGCGATCAGCGCAGATGATGATGAGACGACCCGGTATATTGAGGAGTTGAAGCGTTATTGGCGGAATGAATTGTGGCTACGAAAAGTAGATCCAGAGATAAGGGTGGATGGGGATTCTTCTTTGCTTCGTGAAATAGCCGATGAGGAAGTCTATGAGCCAATCGATGGTAAGGATGAATCTGATGGACTGACACCACTAAGCGTGGCTCCATCGGGGGAGTGGGCGGATCTGGAGGAAGAGGAGGTGCCACCAATAAATGAGAGTGTGTACGATCAGGTCATTCGCTTGGCGCGGGAACATAACGGTGTATCTGGCAGGCTATTGCAGCATGCATTGAATGTTGATTATGTGACGGCAGCCACCTATGTGGAACAACTCAGCAAAGAAGGAAGGGTAGCAGCAGAGTACGATCCGGAAACGGGGTTGAAGCCTTGGCTGGCAGATACTCGGGAGAGTGATGAAGAACTACTGCTACGGATGCAGCGAATAATTTGCGAGACACGCTCTGCAAGATCTGCTGAACTTCAGCGAGAACTTGGTATACGTAAAGAAAGGGTTCTTAAGTTGATGGTTCAACTGGTAGAAATAGGATTCTTACAATCGCCTAGTACTCCTAAGGAGGGATATACTCTCGCTTGGAATGAGAAGCAAATAAATATATTTTTGAATGAAAAATGTCGATAATCTCTCGATTCAGTTTTAATTTAAACTATGCTAATTCCTATAAGACTGTCCTTACAATCGTAAGCAAGAGAATATAGATCTAAAGTGTTTAGATGTTTGAAACTTATAAACCTGGATTTCGAAAGTAAGCATCCACAAATCACTAATAGGATCTACACTAAGGGACTTCTTTCTAAAAACAGCTTGCACCAAATGGGTAAGGGAAAACAGAGTTTATCCCTTGTCCTATCTGGATTTGTTCAATTCACTTTCGAAATTCAGGATAAAAATTAATTAGATTCACTGAGTGATTAGGTGTTATTACCACTCTATCAGTCCAAAGGCTGATGGATCAATTTGTCCTCATTTTGCTGTGGGACTTGTCCAAATCCTATGAAAATACCATTTCACAATGTTACTTTGACAGACGGAATTGTCCGATTTTTTCTGTTTTTCAGCTAAAAAGACCCCTGACGGACAGGATTGGCCATTTCTCCCTACTGATGAACATTGACGGCCATTTTCCATGGTTAATATGGTGATTAGTAGAAGAAAATCCTCTTTCGTCCCCCTAAGGGGATCACGCAGTACACCCCATCGCTCGCTGCGTGGCAGGCCCAGCAAGGCCTTGCTGGGCTATAGGATAGCTTTGCGGGGTTGGAAACACCCGTCAAGGCTAAATAAACGCTTCGCAGCCTTGACAAGTTCACGGTCCCGGGTAACTACTCCAGCTATTTCTGGACAACATATCCCATCATCTTTTGTACATTATGTGGTAGCAGAAACAATTAGGGATGATTCTTTATAACTTAATTATTTAACTTAAGTTACATAATGGTGAACTACGCAGTGTTTTTGGATGGTGACGAAAAAAGAGGATATCTTATCATTTGTGTTATTACAAATTAAATCAGAAATGGAGAATGAAAATGACGAGCGTGTTCAAGTATGATCCGATTTCGGCAGGAGCTTCACAATTTGAAACCCAAGGCTTGAAGGTGAATTGGGGAGATGTCGCTAAGGTGATCGTTCCTATTCTGTTGGCATCGGCCTCTTCACAAGTAACCCCACAAAGTGCAG
>NZ_ASPS01000009.1:0-126207 GCF_000517865.1 Paenibacillus sp. FSL R7-269 | reverse complement strand
TCGAAACTTTTTAAGCTTTGCCTTTCTCGCTTCCGCGATGATTCTGTTGAAGTAGCTTCAATATGATTAGTTTTCAGACACGCCCTAAGTAAAAGCTCTTTACTAAAATCATTTTTGGCAAACCGAAAGACTTCATTACCGTTAATAATGACAATGTCGTTGTGTAGACCATCTGTCAAATTGGTTTGAATGCTACTGACTTCTATACTGGGGTATTTTTCCTTTATATAATTAATGTAATTGGATAATTTCTCATCCATGAAATATACACATACTCCTCTCATAATGAAGGCAGAAGGGTAACGGTTGCACCGTATTGATATAAGGCTAAGGCGGAAGGTGCTAGTTCAAACTACACATACAGCAATTCTCCTTACATAGATTAATGGATATTATTTCAAGATAGATTATAATTGGAACTGCTGTTATTTCAAAGGACTTCTATCACCAATGTGGTTTCATTGAAGCATTTTTCGAAGAAAAGAGAAACGTTGTCTGAATATGCAGCCCTTGAAAATGCCTATCTTGATGGAATGAGAGAAATATACTGAGCGAGGTGGCTGCCAGAAGACATCTTGGAATATGGGGAATGCGATCTAATAATCCTCATATCAGGAAGGCTAATAAAGGAAGCCTTTATAGTTGGATTTTTGGAGGGATACCGTTTTATAAAAGAGCTCCAAAGATCGGGTGGAGGTCTCACTCTGGTTTAGAGCCAGAGTTCTATTGAAGAGATGTCCGTGATAGACTCCTATGAGTACCCTACCAAAGCATTGAAGCGGTATGGTGAATTAACAGGTGTCTTCTGCTTTACTATGGCTGTTTTAAAATTATCGTTTTCCGTCAGGTCAACTACGGGGTTATACAGGTTTCCACTTGCTCGCCGCTGAGCATTACTTTTACTTAAAAAGACTTACTCCAACAGTAACTCTTCGACGTTTGCTTGAAGCCTATGCTTTTGTACCAAGGATAAGGTTGTTCATCAGGGGCAACAAAGACGATATCCGCACCAAGCTCTTTGCATTTTTTCATGGATTCATAGATACATGCTTTGGCTAGTCCCTGATGTCTATACTTTTCTGCTGTCGCTAATGGTTCAATAAAGGCTGCCTTTGTATCCGAATCGAACCACATTCCGCAAAAAGATGCATAGCTTCCATCTGGAGCTGCAGCGACGGAGCAGATCTCTTGTTTATAGTCGAGCCATGCATGTTTTATGGGCAAATAGACATCGTCATCATAGGCAGGTGGTTCTCCTTCGTAATTAAATGCTCTCCACAGTAAATCATTCAGTTTCTCAAAATTGTACACTTCTTGTAGGCTCTTTATTTCAAATCCCACAGGAATAGGGACATCTTGTATCGGTTCGGATAAAGAGTATGTCAGAGTCCTGCCTTCGTCTCCCTTGGTGTATCCGTTGGCTTCAAGGCAAGCTTGTAATACATCTCCTTCATTTGCACCAATATTTAAATACTTATTCCCGTTATCATCTGTACCGGCAAAGGTACTTTCTGCATATTGAAGCAAGTCCGGACAAAGCTCAACATATTCAGGGTTAATATATATGATTGCATCACCATACCAAGGACTATCGAGTGAAACCCTTCCTACAATTTCACCGTCATCCTCCCAAATACCGATCTTTTCCGGATGAAACATTTCAAAACAGGGATGTTTAGAAAAGCAATCCCAGGTCACCTTTCCTATGTTATTGAGCTCATATTTGCTTTTTCCAAGTGCTTTGCTTATTTTTTCGACGTCCACATCTTTAAAAGTTCGAAAAGTTATCCCCACGATCATTCTCCTTGTTAGAAGTAATTAAGTTATTTTATATATTTAATTCTATATTTTGGTGGTTTGTAGTGCGAGTTAAAGAATGAATTATATCTATTTTTTATCTATGTATAGTTATTGTATGTTTGTTATGGGTTAGAAATAAGAAAAGGATACGTATGTCAAAACTATAGGTATACTCGTAGAAGCTTATATGGCGTTATATCCTACTGAGATCAGGCGGAGGTCTAACATTGGTTTAGACGATACCAACCGATTCGCTATAATAATAGTAATTATTCTACCGGAGGTGTCCAAGATGCGATTGGCTGAAGTTTGGGGAGAGCGCTAGCGACTTGAATTCTGGCTCCGCCCCCAACTAGGGTAATAGCTCAATTTCTTCTGGAGTATGCATGGTGATCATCCGCTAGGCTTTAATCAATCTTCAATGAACGGATAGGTATCCTCGCTTGATACATTCTGCAGAGCCTCTTGAGCTGTTTGGATAGCCCGTTCAGCAGTATCTGATAAGGATTTCTGATTGAAGAGAGGGCCCCAAAATCCCTCCTCATTCAAGATTTCTTTTATGTCAGGATCATGCTCAATCCATTTATGAATTAGGAAGGTAAATAGTCCGTCTCGGTTACGCTTAATGATTTCTACCTTATATATTTCGCTTGGCGAATATATGACCTGAACGACTTCATCCATAGGTTCTCCCCCTCACTGACAAGTTATTAACCCAACTATACCAAATATCCCTTTACGGGGGGCTTCTAGGGTGACATCAAATCCGTGACTACACTCGTAGAAGCTTATGTGCCGTTATCTTCGGACAGGGGTTCGATTAGACTTGTGATGAAGAAAGGTGCCGATTTTGTCCGCACCTTTGTTTTCGAATTTTGAGCTAACGAAGTACAATTCCTGTTTCTTCTTTATGTTACGCCTTATTTTGTTGGAAACGTTGTTTAAAAAATTCTTTAAATGTCATGGGTTTCCGACCAATCAGTCGTTCAAGATCTCCAGACGTTTCAGAGAATTCTCCGCTGTTAATACCTCGTAGCCAAGCTGATAAGAACTCACCAACGTGAAGTGGGACACCATTACTCGTCAAATTCTCCACATATTCTTTTTCGCTAATAGTGACATGGGCAACTCTTGTTCCACTAATCTCGGAGAGGTCATCAGCGATGTCTGTGAATGATCTCGCATCACTGCCATTTAGTGTATATGTCTTATTTTCGTGACCGTTCTGTGTAAGAACAGCCACATTGGCTGCCGCTAAATCATAGAGTGATGCAGCGGCAACTTTACCAGAACCTTCAGGTACTCTTACGCCGACTTCGTAAGCGTTACTACCGAAATAATTAGGCATGGCTTCGAAGTACGGCGGATTCCGCAGAATGGTGTATTCTAAACCGGATGCCTTGAGCGCCTCTTCCGCAAAGATGTCTGATCTCGTAACTTCAGGGATAATTAAGTCTGAATCTTCTCTTCTTGTAATTGACGTGTAAATAACCTGCTTGACACCTGCTTGTTTTGCAGCAGCGATGACATTGAAATGTTGTGTGTTACGGTCGGTAAATGCAATTGCGGAAATAAGCATTACTTTTTCAACACCATTAAAAGCTCGTAAAAGGGAGTTATAATCAAAGTAGTCTCCTTGGTGGACTTCCACACCTTCCTTAATAAAACCTGCAATTTGTTCGGATTGAGGATTTCGCACCAATACAGCGACCTGATTTGCCGGGACTTTCTTAAGAAGAAGCTCCAGTGTTCTATTGCCGAGACCGCCTGTTGCACCAGTAACAAGTATTTTCCCCATTTTGTACATTCCCCTTTTATTGGTAAATTATTTGCATATTAACTATTGCATTTGCCTAGCCTTTCGTACCACTTTGTGTCCTGTTAAGACTACAGTTATCAATTGTGTAAACGTAACTGTTACAGTTACACTTTGTGTAAAAAAAAAGGCTTTAAGATAACTGAGCCTTTTTTAATATCCCATCAACAACATCTTTTATAGTGAAACTTGCCAGAACATCTTCCATAGAAATCTCTACTTTTTTTAATATAATGCTAAGAACATCTTGAATATTAGCACCAACAATGCAATCCAGATTTGTATCTTCGTGAATCTGAAACAACTGCCCTTCAGTAACTACTTCTACCGATCGATATACATCAAGCAAGGTTATTTCATCAATTGGCTTTAAAAGATATGTTCCTCCATAGCCAAAATTAACTTTGACTAAACCAGCCTTTTTCAACATCCCGGTTACCCTGCGAATGACCACCGGGTTTGTATTTACACTACTTGCAACCAACTCTGAAGTACAAATCATATCTTTCCCAATGGACAAAAAACTCAGTATGTGAATTGCTACAGAAAATCTAGTGCTTATTTTTATTGCAGGCACCCCCTTCTGCAACCATTATAGTTACACCTATTGCGATTGTCAACTTGCCTATCCAAAGGGCTTCTAATAACCTCTTTAATACTATGCCCCACAGCTACATTGCCAACAGCCTCCAATGGACCATCGATGTTCGCAGCATCTAATCATCCACATCTTTCTCAAAATTGTTAGAATATGCTGCGATAACGTTAGGAAAGTAGAATAGGTGCATCGTAGCATGAGAAAAACTTGAATGACGACGATAACGCTGAGTATATTGTTAAAATAAATTATGCAAACAATGTGCTCCGAAGAGGATTATATTCAACTAATGGGTAACCGTTCTGAAGGTAAACTGATTGATATAGAGATGCAGTTGTTTAATAAGTATGACATTGAAAAGAGAACGATGTTTTATTGGAGCAAACGGTATGCGAGTCAACTGAGTCAGGGAGACAAATATCCAGAGTTGAGGAAATGCGTGACGATAAACATTTTAAACTATACGTTCTTGAAGAATGAGCAATATCATAACGTATTTCATCTGCGGGAGGACCGAACAGGGATATCCTTGATTGACGACATTGAGGTGCATTTCTTGGAGTTGCCGAAGCTGGATGAACATAGCGTTCCGTCTGAAGGCGGGGTGATCAATTGGCTGTTATTCCTGAAAGGTGCCGATACATCACAATGGGAGGTGCTGAAGATGAATGAGCCGGGTTTGGAGAAGGCAATGGATACCTTGCAATATTTGAGTCAGGATTCAGAAGCCAGACGGTTGTATGAGGCCAGACAGAAGTATCTGCATGATGAGGCATCTATGCTGGGAAGTGCGGAAATGGCAGGTGTAAAGAAGGTAGCTAAGAACATGCTTGACCTGAATCTAGACATACCGATTATTGTAAAGGCCACTGGATTAACGGAGCAGGGGATCAATGCTTTGAGGAAGTAAGGAATGAGGGAGCAGCCTATATGCGGATTATCCCTTTCTATAAGTTAGGCAAATTATATAATTGCGGGGGGCTTCTAGGGTGACATCAAAACTGTAACTACACTCGTAGAAGCTTATGTTCCGTTATCTTCGGACAGGGGTTTAACTCCCCTCGGCTCCAATATGGAGTAAAGCAGAAGACACCTTAAGAGGTGTCTTTTTTCATGCCTGAGGATGTATTATTAATTCCCTAGAATATAACAAGCCGCTTTCCCTGGATGGCTAAGAGGAAAATGATGACCATACGGAACAACATCAACGTTACCAAGCTGTACTGGAGCAGAATAGCGCCGATCTTGATCTCCCCAAATAACATGAAGAATAGACCTTGGTACTTTGGTGAAATCACCCTGAAAGTTTTTTGACAGGAAACGGTTGAGTTGAAGAGTGGTATTTACAATTCTAGGCGAAGTGAAGCTGCTGCGTACTTTGGCAATATAGTGTTTCGGAATGCTCTCTATATTTTCAAACAGACCATTATCAATTAAATAACGTTCTAATGAATTAGCCGTTGCTAACTTCAATGCCCATTTGTTCATAAATTGAGGAGCGTGAAACGGTTTAGAATTTTTATTGGCAACAGGTGGCTGAAGTAAAGTAATCGCATTATTCGTATCTAGGTACTCTCTCGCTAACGCTTCCAGCAGAATAACCGCGCCGAAGGAATGGCCAATCCAATGTGCGCCGTGAGTGGCTTTTCCTGATAACTCCTTCACTACATTCAAATAGAGATCCAGAAGACTCTTCTCCCGCTTAAAAGGGGAACGTCCTAAACCCGGGAGATCCGGAATCCATACCGGTCGACCCGTTTTTTCATGAAGCTCTAGTCCTAAAGGAAACAAATCGGCTCCATCACTGAGCAAACCGTGGAATAAAATAAATGGCCTGCCCTCACCTGGTATTTGATAAATCACAGTATTTCCGATTAAGGTTCGTTCAAAAGCATGATTATGCTGGTCATTGGGGTACATCAAGCGATAATCCAAATCTGCTACTACGGCCGGGAAAAAATTCATCACACTCGTTTTAGTAAACCAATCTTCTCCCATGACTTTTTTCGGTAAATCATTTGAAAAGGTTCTATTTGTAATGAAATTCAGTCCGTCCGATGGAATTCGTGTGATTTTACTGATCCCGCTGTTCATAAGTGCCTTCATGAAGCGAAGCGGCACGGAGATTGCAGGTGCGGCCATATTCATACTTTCTGACATAACGCCTAATAATTCAGATATATCCGGATCATGCTGGTTGTCTGGAACAAGTGTATAGGTTTCAATAGACGATGGCTCCAGCTTAACAACCTGAACAATAAACTTCGCCAGCGCATCGTTTGAAATAAGCGGTAACTTATACCCCTTGCCTCCAGGAATAACTGGCATCAGCCCTCTGCGCATACTCTCCACAAGCAAGCCTAAGCCAGCTACCTGCTCTGTACTTCCTGTTGTACTGCTGCCGACTACGGTTGGCGGATTAATCACAGAGAGCGGATAGCCTACTGCGGATGCCTGCTGGCGAATATACAGATCTGCTAAAAACTTTGTTCTTTCATAAGGATTTTTTATTTTCAAATAGTCGTGCCCTTCTTGAAACACATCAATCGCAACCTTGCTATTATCATCATCAAAGGGGGACATATATCCAACTACATGAATAAATTGCTGCAAACCCTTCAATTGCTGGATGCGTTTGGCGAATTCACTGATATGCTTGGCACCATTTAAAAACACAGAAGTTGCTTCTTGCGTTGTCGCTTGAATATCCATTTGTCCGCCTGCGTGAATAATAACATCCGTGCTGAGTACCCTTTCTTTATCTTCATCACTTAGACCTAAATCCGGTTTCGTCAAATCACCTTCAATAAAGAATAGGGCTGCCTCGTTGAGAATCCCTTTTTCCTGAAAAACACGTATTGCTTTACTTTTTGACCGCACTAAAAGAAAAATCATAATCTCCTCTTTAAGAAGCTCCTCCACAAGTTGCCTTCCAATAAAACCTGTTCCACCTGTTAAAAATATCGTTCTCATAACATGTGCGCTCCTTTTTAGTACTGAATGGTACTAGTCTTGTGCAAAAAAAATGCTTCGCTTATCGAAGCAAGTTAAAAAAGTGGCTGGCTGTTTTCGTGATCACCGTTGCATCCTTCAATGTCTCTGACAGAAACAGCGCTCCTTCCAGATTCGTTATAAAAAGTGCCGCTACCTCATCAATATGAATCGTATCTCTAAACTCGCCTTTTTCTGCTCCTTGCTGTAGTAATAGAGAGATTTTCATTTGTAAGCCTGTAAAAAAGAGACCTATTTTTTCCTTTATGTGCGTTGCTTGTGCAGGGGTTTGAATATAAAGAGTAATAAATGGACAGCTACCCTTATACTCTCTGGACTGAACTCCTTGCGATAAATGCTCTAGAAACATCTGGACACGCTCTTCAACGGGTAATTGATTCTGAGAAAGGATTTCATCCATTGCACGCTCATATGTTTCAATCCAATAATCAACGACTCCTGCTAACAATTCTTCCTTATCAGCGAAGTGATAATACACATTCGATTTGGACACTTTGCTTACACGTACTAATTCATCCATGCTGGTATAAGCAAATCCCTTTTCTAAAAATAAGGCTGCCGCTACTTCAATCACACGTTTTTGATTCATTATTTTTACCTTTGTCATGACTAGAACTATATAGTACTAATTCAAACATTGCAAGTATTTTCATTTTTGCGTAATCCCTAATATTCATCTATAATTGTAGGCTACTATGCACCTGTCAGGAGGAAATGATGAATTTTATTAAAGAACACCTTGCAGGATATGGCGTGAGCGAGCAAATGAGTGTGTATCTCTCGAATATCATCATGGTTTTATTTATTGCTATGCTCTCTGTAGTGGCCAATCTTGTCGCCAAAAAAATCGTACTGAAGATCATCATCCATATCATTAATAACAACCGGTATACGTGGGATAATTTCTTTTTGGAGAAAAAAGTGTTCCACAAGCTGTCGCATCTCGCTCCGGCCTTTATCATTTATTACGCTGCATCTATTTATCCGCTGTATCAGGATATCATCACGAAGCTCGCCTTAACTTATATGATTATCGTAACGATCACGGTGTTTAATGCCCTGCTTGATGCCATCGATGCTATTTATCGTACGTATGAAGTGTCCAAGATTAGGCCGATCAGGGGTTACATTCAGGTTGCGAAGATTATTCTGTATATTATTGCTGCTATTATAGTGATTTCTAACCTCATGGGACAGAATCCGCTGATTCTTCTTAGTGGACTGGGTGCTTTATCTGCTGTTCTTATGTTGGTCTTCAAGGATTCTATATTGGGCCTCGTGGCAGGGGTGCAATTATCCTCTAACGATATGGTCCGTGTAGGCGACTGGATTGAAATGCCTAAATATAATGCTGACGGCAATGTAATTGACATTACGCTGAATACGGTAAAGGTGATGAATTTCGATAAAACCATTACCATGATTCCAAGCTATGCCCTGATCTCAGACTCTTTTAAAAATTGGCGGGGCATGGAAGCTTCTGGCGGCAGAAGGATGAAGCGAAGTGTCTGTATTGATACAAGCAGCATATGTTTTTGTACCAAAGAAATGATTGAAGAGTTCCGGAAAGTACACTATCTCAGCGATTATGTCACGACAAGATTAGATGAAATTAACGCTTATAATATCGAACATCATATCAATATGGAGAGCAAAGTGAATGGAAGACAGCTAACGAATATCGGAGTATTCCGGGAATATGTCCAAGAATATCTGCGCAATCATCCCAAAATTCATAAGGATATGACGCTCATTGTCAGACAGTTAGAAGCAGGAGACAGTGGACTGCCCTTAGAAATCTATGCGTTCAGCAATGAGACGACCTGGGGTGTGTATGAGTCGGTACAGTCGGATATCTTTGATCACATTTTTGCGATTATTCCTCTGTTTGGACTTCGCGTTTTCCAGAACCCGACGGGCCAGGATATTGTTAATTTAAAAGAGAGAAGAGAGTATTCGGCGGGGTATTGAGGATATGGCAATGGAAGAGGATTAGCCTTTGCGGGCCAGGCCGGAGGCCGGGCAATGTTGCAATGTTGTCCAATTAAAGAATGAAGTAGCCCCTCATTAGTGTATAATAAAGCAAATTGAAGCCCTATCCCTGTCCTTGGACCGGAACGGACAGGAAGCTGAGGAGGAATCGTTGTGGCCAGCATTAGACAGAGAATTGTCCCGCATCTATGGTATGACAAGGAGGCGGCAGAAGCCGCCCGCTTTTATGCTTCTGTGTTCCCGGAATCCAGAGTTACAAGTGTGAACACCATTCATGATACGCCGTCCGGCGATGCGGGTCAGGTCTCTTTTGAGGTCTGGGGGCAGCCGTTCATGGCGATCAGCGGGGGGCCGTATTTCAAGCTGAATCCGGCTGTGTCATTCTTTGTGAATTTTGATCCCTCACGGGAAAAGGATGCAGCAGAGAGATTAGATGAGGTGTGGGATAAGTTAGCTGAAGGCGGCACCGCCCTGATGCCGCTCGGCAAGTATCCGTTCAGTGAGCGGTATGGCTGGATTCAGGATAAGTTCGGAGTGTCCTGGCAGCTGATTCTCACGAATCCGGCAGGGGAAGAGCGGCCTGCGATCATTCCTTCCTTGTTGTTCGTGGGGGATCGATGCGGGAAGGCGGAAGAGGCGATGTCCTTCTATCTGTCCGTATTCAAGGATTCGCGGCAAGGTCTTCTTACCCGCTACCCGGCAGGCTCTGCGCCGGATCAGGAAGGAACGATTATGTTCGCGGACTTCATGCTGGAGAATCTGTGGTTCACGGTAATGGACAGTGCGCATAATCATCAGTTCAGCTTCAATGAAGCCGTCTCCTTTATGGTATCCTGCGATTCTCAGGAAGAGATTGACTACTACTGGGACAAGCTGTCCGCAGTTCCTGAAGCCGAGCAATGCGGCTGGCTGAAGGATGCCTTCGGCATCTCCTGGCAGATTATTCCGGCGGAGATGAATGAGATGATGAAGAAGGGTACGCCGGAGCAGCTGGCGCGTGTGACGAAGGCTTTTCTGCAGATGAAGAAGTTTGAGCTTGCAGAGCTGCGTAAGGCCTATAAGGGAGAATAAAAGAGGCAATTTGCTGGAATAACAACACAAGCGATAAGGAACACATCCTTATCGCTTCTTTGCGCGCAAATATAAGAAGGTACAGGTTTCACTTGCCCTACACCTTCTCCCCTCCATCCCCGGCCCGGTACTTCTTCCGGTACTGGGCCGGGGTCATGCCGTATACCTTCTTGAAGCTGGAATAGAAGGTGTTCAGGGACGAGAAGCCGAAATGCTGCACGATGGGCTCGATCGGCGAGTCGGAGGCAATGAGCTCCTGGCAGATGAACGTTAGCCGCTTCTCGGATATTTTATCGGTGATGGACTGGGTGGTCTCTGCTTTGTACAGACTGCGGAAATAATTGACGGACAAGCCCAGGTGATCGGCCAGCATGGTGGCAGACAGATTCGGGTCGGTGAGATGACTCTCGATGAACTGGTCCACCTGGCCGATCAGGGCGATATTCTTGGATTGGCTGCGTGCGGCCGCAATGTCTTCGAGCGTCTTGGTAATCAAAGCCTCCATCCAGGGCATGACGTTATCCATCGTTTCCTGCCGAATGATCTGCTTCTCGATGGACGTCAGTCCCCACGAGCTGGGCAGCGGCTGGGAGGAATGCTCCTGGATAAGCCGGCGGATGTCCATGAACAAGGTAATCAGCGACATTTTACATTCAAAATAAGGCAGCTCCCGCAGCTTCACAACCGCTGAGCGTAAGACCTCCAGAATGACGGCGGCGTCCCCCTTGAGTATAGCCTGGGCGATCTGCCGCTCCTGACTCACAGGCAAATGATACAATTCCCCGGGCGCAGCAGGCAGCCATTCCTTCACAATGAGCGACCGGTGTCCGAAGCGGAACCTCTCCTGCGTCAGATCATACGTCTCCAGATACACCTCATGCATGTCGGTTAAGCCAGGCAATGTCCGGCCCCAGGCCACGGTAGTTCCTACGGACAGATATTGCTGGATCAGCTGCCCTGCCACTTGCAGCTCCTTCGCGAATTCCTCTGACAAGGGACCCGATAAGACTACAGCCACGTGGTCGTCCCCCATATCTACCGTCTGCAGCTTGTGCCTGGACGATTGCAGCGACTCCTGAATGATATTGGACATCGCGAACCGGAGCAGGCGCCGGTCCTTCTCCGGGTACACTCCCGAGAATTCTGCGAAGTGGTCGATCCGGAAGATGGCTACGGATAGCTGATCCTCCGGCAGATCAATCCCCCATTCCACGAATTGAGCGCGGATCTCCGCTGCTGAATGGTAGGTCTCCCCCAGAAAATCCCTTAAGAACCGCTCTCTGCCCAGAAATTTATTATGCCGCCATTGCTCGGTAAGCTCGTGAATCTGATTATGCTGTGAGGTGAAAACGCTCGATAAGTATTCGAGTTCATTGGCGTTCACTCCAAGGCCGGGCTTCTCCGCCTGATGCTGCCGCATGACCCGGCTGATCAGCTCCTGAATGGGTGAGTACACCCGTTTGGAGATTAGAATAATCACCGCCAGGGAGGCTGCGAACAAGATGAGGAACAGGATCAGACTGGTATCGCGCAGGACCGTGATTTTATTCAGGATGGCGGACTTCGGGATCATCTCAATGAAGGTCCAATCCTGGATGCCCTTAACGGAGGAGTCGGCATAGACCACCAGCTTCTCTCCCTGATCCTGGGGCTGAAACAGCTTCCAGCCGCTGGCTCCCTTCATCCCGTGGCTTCTAAGCTCGGCAATCTGCTGCGGATTCATTGGCGTGCTGCTAAAAATCGTCTCGTCCCGGTCATTCAGCACGGTAATCGAGCGGCTCGCGAAGTTTG
This sequence comes from Paenibacillus sp. FSL R7-269, assembly GCF_000517865.1. Lineage (NCBI taxonomy): Bacteria > Bacillati > Bacillota > Bacilli > Caryophanales > Paenibacillaceae > Paenibacillus > Paenibacillus sp. FSL R7-269. Next base: position 114,127 of record NZ_ASPS01000009.1, on the reverse strand, counting down.
AATTGTTCTGCAGCAGGGTCATCAGATTCTGAGTATCCACATTCATGACGAACGCGGAGATAGAGCTGCCTTTTTCATAAAATCTGACAATGGTCATCACTTCTTTGGGTGTGTTCCCGGTAAGGGGGAGGGATAAGGTTCTCGGAATAAGCACGCTATGGTTCGCTGTTTCCGGGTCACGTAAGCGCTTAATAATATCCTGATCGTAAAAAGCTGCGGTATCATTTAACCCAAGTCTGGAGTCAATGACCGTATTCGTATAATCATTAATGAGGTAGACAGAATCAATGGAGGGGTTGGCATTCTTAATATCCATCAGCTGGCTCCATACCTCATAAGTCTCGAAATCGCTGTAATGGTCCGAAAGGGCATACACCTTAAGCGCACTGTCATTACTGGAGGAGAAGCTGAAATCAAGCGCCCATTCCATCAGCCGTGACGTATTCCGGGCCCCGTTCACGAGGAGGGATTCCGAATGATCTCCGATTTCCTCCAGCAGTGTCTTGGAAGATTGCCCATAGAGCAGTACGAAGGATATCCCTAAGACCAGAACGTTTGCACTGACAAAGTAAAAAATAAGCTTCATGTAAGTAGGGTGCCGCTTCAGCGAGGCGAAGAACGGTTGTCTGAATTTCATGGCTCTGGAACCTCCGTAATCATAACTGTCCGGCTCATTATAAGTAGATTTATTATAGCACACAGGGTATTTTCGTCTGCCGAATCGTATGTTTTGGGAAGAGTGTTGTTTTTGGGAAGGCGTTAAATCTGCACTTGCGGGAAGGATTGGCGTTTCTCGGAATTGCTCAGGGCGCAAGGGCTTGATAAGGTGACGGCATAGATAACGGGACGCTCCTCAGGCGATTACCGGTCTTGAGGAAGGGGGGATGTACAAATGAACTACCCGCTTAACGCAGGTAAACGTTCAAAATGGAGGCATATCACGCAGAATCCTTTTCTGTATGTGATGGCTGTACCGGGGCTGTTATTTTTTCTCGTGTTCAGTTATTTTCCCATATACGGGATTATGATTGCCTTCAAAGATTATGATTTTGCCAAGGGGATCACGGGGAGTGACTGGGTAGGATTTAAAAATTTCAATTACTTTTTTACATCAGATGACTTCTGGACGATTCTGCGGAACACACTGCTACTTAACGTGCTGTTTATTGTGTTCACGACAGCCGCAGCCGTTCTAATCGCGCTCATGTTCAATGAGATCCGCAATAAGGTTTTCAAACGGATATCGCAGTCGCTTATTTTCCTTCCATACTTCATGTCCTGGATTGTGATCGGGATGATTGTCCAATCCTTATTCGGCGGGGAAGAGCCCATGATTAATGTCTGGCTGCACAATATCGGTATGGAACCGGTCAACTGGATGTTTGAGTCAAGTCTCTGGCCTTATATTCTGACGGTGATCCGGGTGTGGCAAGGGGCCGGTTATCTCTCGATTATTTTCCTGGCCGCCATTACGGGCATATCGGAGGATCTATATGAGGCGGCCCGCATCGACGGGGCTTCTAAACTGCAGATTGTGACGCGCATTACGCTGCCGCTGCTGGTTCCGACGATTATGATCATGACGCTGCTGGCCGTGGGCAAAATTTTCAACGGGGACTTTGCGATGATCTATGCCATCATTGGCGACAACTCGATGCTGTATCCGACTACCGACGTCATTGATACCTTTGTCTTCCGCTCGATGCGGCAGCTGCACGATTTTGGCATGTCTTCGGCAGTAGGCCTGTTCCAGTCCATTATGGGTCTGATCTTCGTCATTGCTGCCAACTGGGTAACCCGCAGGGTATCTAAAGAATCTGCTTTATTCTAGGAGAGTAACTATGAGACAGAAACATAGCGCTGCGGATCGCACCTTTACGGCATTCGCCCATACGTTCATTTTGCTGTTCACTTTATTTTGTCTGTTTCCTTTTCTGCTGATGATTGCCGGTTCCTTTACGGATGAGGAGGAGCTGATCGCGCACGGCTATACCTTATTCCCGCAAAAATTATCGCTGGCCGCCTATAAGGCGGTTCTGCAATCAGATGTACTTTTTAACGGCTATGGTGTTACCCTGTTCATCACGGTTGTCGGGGCCTTAAGCGCCCTGTGCATTTCTGCCATGCTCGGCTATTCACTGGCGAATAAACGGAATGTTCTGCAAACGCCCTTTCTGTTTTTTTGCTACTTGCCTATGCTCTTCTCGGGAGGGATCATTCCGTTCTATATTGTAGTCAGCCAGTGGCTGCATTTGCAGAATACGATCTGGGTGCTCATACTGACGATGTTATGCCAGCCATTCCTTGTCTTCCTGCTGGTCAGCTTCTTCCGCACTATACCTGAGGAGCTGGAGGAAGCCGCCAGAATAGACGGAGCGAATGAGATGAGAGTGTTCTTCCAGATTATGATACCGATCTCCACGCCGATTCTGGCTTCTGTCGGCCTCTTCTATGCGCTGAGCTTCTGGAATGACTGGTTCATGGGACTGATGTTCATCGATAATGAGAAGTTATTCCCGCTGCAGTTAATCCTGCGCCGGATGGTCTCCAATATGGAAGCGGCCAGGAATCTGATCCCTTCCGGTGCAGCGATTGCAGTGACTCCACCGACGTACGGGGTGCGGATGGCGACCACGGTACTGACCATCGGCCCGATTGTGCTGCTGTATCCGATGCTTCAGAAATATTTTGTCAAAGGTCTAACGGTTGGTGCTGTAAAAGGGTAAGTCAATCAGATTGTCCATAGATACAGGAGGGTAACGAGATGAGGTTAAAAAAATGGTTTGGCACAGCAACAACAGCGGTATTGGTGTCGTCACTGGTGCTGGCAGGCTGCGGGGGAAATGCGAAGAATGAAGGCAGTACGGCGAATTCTACGAATTCCCCGTCCAGTTCAGAGGGGGCAGCGCCTGCTTCCAAAGAAGTAGTGACGCTGAAGGCTTATTTCCCGGGAGATAAACCTGCGGGATTCGATGCTGTGCTGCAGGCGGTCAACGACAAGCTGAAAAAGGATAATATCGGAGCCGCTCTGAATATCAACTTCATGCCTTGGACCGATTACGGGAATGCAGTATCCGTGAAGATGTCTGCCGGGGAAGAGTTCGATATGTACCTGGATGCCCCATGGCTATCCATGAACCAGATGATCGAGAGTAAATCGTTAACGGAGCTGGATGCGGCAGTGGCTGCTCGGCCCGAGCTAAAGGCGTCCATTCCGGAGGAAATGTGGGAGTATAACAAATTCGGCGGCAAAATTATGGGGATTCCGCTCGGCACCACCCAAGGCCAGCTGTATGGCGTACTGATCCGTAAGGATTTACGCGAGAAATACGGGCTTCCCGAGCTGAAGACCCTGGATGATCTGGAGAAATTCCTGTATGCGGTCAAGGAAAATGAGAAAGACATCAAGCCTTTTGTCATTAACGGAATTAAGGCGGATAAGCTGCCATTCTTCCTAAGTAACTCTGCGAATCTGGCACAGGATGAAGTACTGGAGATTGGGGTCAACATGTTCTCGTATTCGATCAAGGATAAGAAGGTCATTGGCCAATGGGCCAGTCCGACGATTGCCGATGCGTATGAACGCGTTACCAAATACTACAAGGATGGGATTATCTCCAAAAATATTGCCCAGGAGCAAAATGCCGAGACGCTGTTCAAGCAAGGTAAATATGCGGCGACCTACTATGCAGCTGATGGGGTCGAGGGACTGAAATACTCGGAAATGCTGAAGGACGGCAGCGACAAGCTTGAGATTTTCGTTCCGAACGGGGAGCAGGCTAAGCCTTATACGGCTTATCAGCAATGGAATTTCCTCTGTATCCCGACGACCTCTAAGCATTCCGATGTCACTATGGATGTAGTGAACTGGCTGTCGATTAAGGAGAACCATGATCTGATGGAATACGGCATTCAAGGGAAGGACTGGGAGCCTGTCGGCGATTCGAGCTATAAGGCGCTGTCCGGCTATACATTCCCTGGGTATGTGCTGACCTGGCGGCCAACGCTGAACCGCACACCTGACACCATGATGCAAGATGATAAGAAGTGGTTCGACTTCTCGACCCAGACGTCCAATTTCACGCTGAGTCCGATTGCAGGCTTCAACTTCAACGCTGAGAAGGTAAAGACGGAATATGCCAAAATCACGCCGCTGCACGATTCGATCTTCCTGCCATTAAGCCAAGGCCTGATCCCTGCGGCGGAAGGAAAGAAAACGATGGAGGATAAGATGGCCAGTCTCGGCGGGCAAAAAGTCGTTGATGAAATCCAGGCCCAGATTGATGCCGTCACCGCCGGGAAATAACAGCACTTCAAACACAGAAAGAGGTTACTCCAATGAAAATAACACGCAGCGAGCACAATCCGCTGATTGAAGCTGGGGATGTTGCCCCCTCCCGTCCCGATTTCCGGGTGCTGGGCGCGTTCAATGCAGGCGTGGCGCAGTTACAGGATGAGACGATCCTCTTGCTGCGCGTTGCCGAAGCGCCAATACCGGACCGGGCGGACGAGGTGCTCGTTCCCCGGTTGAATGAAGCAGGGACGGAGGTGCAGGTCGAACGGTACGACAAGAATGACTCGGACTATGATTTCGCCGACTCGCGCTTCGTCGCCAAGGATGGACAGACGGTGATGCTCACCTCCTTATCCCATCTCAGGGTAGCGCGGAGCCGGGATGGCGTTCATTTCGAGGTCGAGCCGCAGCCGGCCCTGTTCCCGGAGCATCCGCTGGAAGCCTGGGGGATCGAAGATCCGCGTGTGACCCAGATCGGGGACACCTATTACATCACTTACAGCGCTGCCTCCGCGCGCGGTGTCGGAGTTGGGCTGGCGGAGACCTGCGACTTTCGGACCTTCAAGCGGCGCGGGCTGATGCTGCCTCCCGAGAATAAGGATGTCATGATTTTCCCGGAGACAATTGGCGGCAAATACTACGCTCTGCATCGCCCAGTGCCGAAGTCATTCGGTGCGCCCGAGATGTGGATTGCGGAATCGCCCGATCTCGACCATTGGGGGAACCACCGGTTCCTGATGGGACTCGGCGAGCAGGGCTGGGACTCGGCCCGCATGGGCGGCGGAGCGGTTCCGATCCGCACACCGCAGGGCTGGCTTGCGCTCTACCATGGCGCGGACAGGAGCCACCGCTATTGTATGGGGGCGGTGCTGCTGGATCTGGAGGACCCGTCCCGGGTGATTGCGAGATCGCGTGTCCCCGTGCTGGAGCCGGAAGCTTCCTATGAGGTGAACGGATTCTTTGGCAAGGTCGTGTTCTCGTGCGGTGCGCTGCTGCTGGACCAGACGGTCCGCATGTATTATGGCGCGGCAGATGAAGTCATGGCTGTAGCGGACATCCCGCTCCAGGATATATTAGATACTCTTGTGTAAGAGGAAGGAGGCAGTGGGAGCTGCCTTCTTTAATCTAAAGTTTAGAAAGCGCTAACAAATATCTGGCAGATAAGCGAAGGAGCGTGTACATGACTGGTAACATGCAAAGCAGGATCAAAAGATGGATATGTCTCGTGATGGTGGGTTTGATGATCTCGACCCTCGGATTCCAATATCCTGTATCGGCGGATAGTTCGTCGCAAGAGCTGGCGGAAATGAAGCTGATGAAGCAGCGGGCGGTGGATTTCTATATCTCCAAGGACATCATCAATGACGGAACCAATGGCCGGGTGGAATGGACTTTTAAATCACAGGCCGGGACCTACTTATCGAGTCAAAAAGCGAATGGAAGCTGGAGCGATGTAGATTATACCAGTACGGCCTCCAGTGCCAACGGGCGGGCGTGGTCGCCTTACCTTGCGCTGGACCGGATGCAATCGATGGCCCAGGCGTTCGCAGACCCGAAGGGGCCATACTATCACGATGAAGCCATGTTAGCCGGTATTCAGAAAGCGCTGGATCACTGGTTCAAGGTCAAACCGACCTCCACCAACTGGTGGGAGACCGGCATCGGCAAGCAACTGCGGCTTAGCAAAATCGCGCTGCTGTGTGAAGGCTATCTGACTGCAGAGCAGGCTGCGGGTATTGTCGACACGTTAGACAGCAAACCGAATACAATCGATGGGGCCAACTCCTCCTGGTACAACCAGAATTATATGATCCGCGGCTTATTGCTGGAGGATGCCCAGAATGTCCGCAGCGCCGTAGAGGCGTTTAACGTGCTCTCGGCGGTGACGGAGACGCTAACGGGAATTCAGTCTGACATGTCCTTTTTCATGCATGGGAAGACGAATTATACCACGGGCTACGGAAGAAGCTTTGCGAGAGATATGTCCTTCTGGGCTTATGTCGTCTCGGGCACAAGCTTCGCTTACAGCCAGGCGGCCATTGACTCGTTGTCCTCTTATGTGCTGGATGGAACCAGGTATCTGGTGAGAGGCGATGTTGCCGATCTGGGCATGGGGATGAACGGACCGGAGTGGCCAGATTATGAGAGCTCCGCGCTGACCTTCTATGAAGATCCGCTGGAGTGGATGCAGGCGGCTAACCCGAAGCGGGCGGATGAGTTCGCTGTTTTCCTGAATAATATCCGGGGTATTGGCACGGTCTCGGGCAATGGACTGGATGCGAACAATATGACGCAATGGCAGACCCTGGTCTCCTCTCATATGCGGAAGGATTACGGAATTACAGTGAAGATGTCGTCCAGCACGGTCAAGGGCGGCGAAATGAGAACCATTAACCCAAGCGGATACAACCTGCTCTACTGGACTCCGCAAGGCGCCACGGCTATCCAGAGAACCGGGGATGAGTATAGAATCGTGTACCCTCTGATGGACTGGAATCATGTTCCGGGAACAACAGCTCCCTACGTTTTCACGAAGGAGAATAACTTCAACAACCCGAAGACCTTTGTCGGCGGCGTAACCAATGAGCGGTACGGAGCCACGGCGTTTGATTTCAACAAGCTGAGCACCAGCGGGAAAAAGGGCTACTTTTTCTTCGATGATGAAATGGTAGCGCTGGGCGCAGGCATCACTTCAACGAATGCTGCACCGGTCCATACGACACTGAACCAGAGTCTGGCTGTAGGCGATGTGCTTGTAGACGGCAAAGTGGCAGACGGAACGTCGCAGGTGAACGGACGCTGGGCCTATAATGATCAGACCGGGTATGTTTTCCTGGACAAGACGAATTTCCAGGTGAAGCGGGAGACGAAGACCGGGAAATGGAGCGATGTGGTTACTGGCAGTTCTGCGGAGCCAATCACTAAGCCGGTGTTCTCGATGTGGCTGGATCATGGCGTGAAGCCGGTCAATGCTTCCTATCAATACATCGTATTGCCGGGTAAAACCGCGGGGGAGGTTAGCAGCTACGCGGAAGCAAGCCCGATTAGTATTCTGGCGAATACACCGTCCGTTCAGGCGGTCCGGCACCGTTCGCTTGGCATTGCGGAAATGCTGTTCTATCAGCCGGGTACAGTCACGCTAAGAGAAGGACTGACCGTCACTGTAGATAAACCGTCGATGGTGATCGTTGATGAATCCGCGGACCCTGTCCGCATCTCGGTGGCGAATCCCGAAACGCCGGGAATTACCGTCAACGTAACGCTGAACCGGAACGGAGACCAGACCACAACCACTTACACACTCGGTAAAGATACGTTCACCGGGCGGAGTGAGACGCTAAGCGAGGGAGCTTTCATCGACGACAGCGGGTATGATCTCGCTTACAGTAAAGGAGCGGCTGCTTCCTCCAGCGTAGGCAAGCAATTTGCGTCAAACGCTACGGATCTGTACAGAACCTCCAGTTGGAGCTCGAACGCTTCAGGCAATGAATGGATTTATGTGGATCTGCAGGATCAATATATGATCAATAAGGTTAGATTGCATTGGGAGAAGGCTTACGGCAAAAGCTATAAAATTCAAGTATCCGACGATGCGGCCACCTGGAATGACGTGTATGCGACCTCGATGGGGGATGGCGGCATCGACGACATCTCCTTCGGTAAGACCAGCGCCAGGTTCGTCCGGATGCTAGGCGTTCAGCAGGGGACCGGAGACGGCTACTCGCTTGCTGAATTTAACGTGTATGAAGTGGTTGCCCCTAACCTTGCGGAAGGCCAGACTGCGATTGCAAGCTCGTCCAAAGCAGCCGATGTGCCAGCGGGGAACGCGGTAGACGGCTCATTGACTTCCCGCTGGGGGTCTAACTATGCTGATCCGCAGTGGATTTACGTCGATCTGGGCTCTGTTCAGGCGATTTCCAAGGTGATGTTGCATTGGGAAGATGCCTATGGAAAAGAATACCGGATCGACGTCTCCGATACGCTGCACGATTGGAAGACGGTATATAGTACGTCCAGTGGAGACGGGGATGTCGACGAGATTTCCATAGATCCGGTGAATGCCAGATATGTCCGGATGTATGGAACTCAGAGAGGGAGCAAATACGGATACTCGCTCTGGGAATTTAAAGTCTTTGGACCAGAGACACAGGAAACTGTTCCCGCCCGGGTTGAGCTTGCGGCAACGCCATCTTCGGCGGTGCCTGGAGGTAAAGTATCCGTTATGGGGGCCGTCTACGCCGATGGCAATCTTCCGTTATCCGGTGTAGATGTTGAACTCACAGCAGCCGATGGAAGCCTTGAACCTGCCAAAGTAACTACAGATGTGTACGGCAAGTTCAGTACAGTCTTTACTGCACCATCTGTTCCCGGTAAGGTATCCATCTCAGCTGTCTTGCCGGCAAGTCCATCTGTGACAGGGGCGGTTACCGTATCCGTAGAAGAAGAGGCTGTGCCTGTATCGGCCCGGATTGAACTGGAGGCTAACCCGTCCTCTGTATCTGCTGGAGGCAAAGTGTCGGTTACGGGAACCGTCTATGACGGTGAAGATCTTCCGTTAGCGGGTGCTGCGGTCCAGGTCATGGCAGCCTCCGGCAGCTTCGAGCCTGCGCTTGCCGTAACGGATGAGCACGGCCGGTTCAGCACAGTCTTTACGGCACCGTCCGCAGCGGGGGATGTGGTCATTACGGCTGTACTGACCGGCAATCCTTCCGTGACGAATACGGTTACCGTCTCTGTAAGCAAGGCCATACCAGTTCCTGCCCTTATTGAACTTCAGGCGGCACCTTCTGCTGTGAATACCGGAGATGACGTATCCATTACAGGAATTGTCTCGGGCAGCGACAATCTCCCGGTCTCCGGCCTGGAGGTCGGACTTACAGCTTCCTCGGGCAGCCTTGAGCCTGCTCATGCTGTAACGGACGCAAACGGCCGGTTTAGCGCGGTCTTTACGGCACCTTCCACACCTGGAGAAGTTACAATTACGGCGGTCTTGAATGCGTATCCGTCCATTACGGGAAGAATTAGCGTCTCGGTTAACGAGCGTTCGGGCGGCGGAAATGGCGGCAACCCTGGAGGTGAAGCACCTGTGACTCCGTCAGTACCTGTCCCGCCGGTTGTTGTGGGAACACCGGGTAAACCGGACGAGAGTCCGCAAGGCCCGGCAACTCCGGCGCCTGGTCCATCCCTCACCGATATTGCGGGCCATTGGGCTGAAGCCAGTATCAGTGAAGCTGTTCGGTTAGGCATCATTACAGGTTATCCGAACGGCTCGTTCCAGCCTAACCGTAACGTGACCCGTGCTGAATTCACGGTGATGCTGGCGAAGGCGCTGAAGCTTCAGAACACAGAAGCAGCGTTATCCTTCAAGGATAGTGACCGAATCGGACCATGGGCCAAGATAGCCGTTGCGCAGGCGGTAGCCTTGGGAATCATTCAGGGGGATAACAACAGCAATTTCCGCCCGGATGCGCCAGTGACCAGAGCCGAAATGGCTGTCATGCTGGCGAGAGCATTACAACTGGCTCCTGTTGCCCGCTCCGCAGGATTCACGGATGACCGCGACATCCCCGCCTGGGCAGTTGGAGCAGCGGCCGAGATGAAGAAGTCAGGACTCATGCAAGGCAAAGGCAACAACAGCTTCTTCCCGAAAGACGCCGCAACGCGGGCGGAGACCGTCACGGTACTGCTTAGAATGCTGGCAGCTAAGTAATCATAGCCAACCTTTCATTGGTATACGTTAGACACAGCAAAGCAGCGATTCTCCTGTTGTTAGGGAATCGCTGCTTTGCTTATGCTATAATTTAATCAAGTGTTTTTGTGCTTAGAGAAAATTGGATAAAGGATGCATTGACCAACCATGTATGAGAATCAGACTTCTATGCACCACAAGCTCTTTATTATCGGCGCAGGTGCTGCCGGACTAATGGCTGCTGTTACTGCGAGTGATATGGGGATCGATACGGCCATTCTGGAGAGTAACGACCGGATTGGCAAGAAGATCTTAATGACAGGTGATGGCCGCTGCAACATTACGAATGAATCCACTGTGACAGCTGAGGATGAAGCAGCCGCTTTATCGCGCAAGTATCACAGTAATCAATCCGGATTTCCGCTTGCGGTAGTGCAGCAATATGGCGTCAGCCAGACGATTGATTTTTTCTCCTTTCTTGGGCTTCCGCTGACAAGACTCAAGGGGGGCTTGATGTATCCGATGTCGCTGCAGGCAGCGGCGGTACTGGATATTTTCCAGCTGGCGCTAGAGGATCGGAATGTTCCAGTATACCTTAAGAATAAAGTGGTGGATGTTACTGCTTCGGCAGATCATCCGCGCTTCACGATAAAATGCCTAACAGAGACAGAGGAGGAGGTTGTTTATACAAGCGACTATCTGCTTCTGTCTACGGGGGGCAATACCGGTCCCAATGCAGGAAAAGAGCCTCCCGGTTATACCCTTGCCGAACGTCTGGGGCACACCCTGATTGAGCCTTTTCCGGCCATTGTGCAATTGAAGCTGCAATATCCGAATATGAGGGCACTGTCCAGTATCAAATCTCAGGGACAAGCCCATATCATTGTAAAGGGTAAAGTCATCGGCAGTGAACAGGGTGAGCTGGCCTTCACAGACTATGGTATTACCGGTCCGCCCATTCTCCAGCTAAGCAGGAAAGCTGCGTATCATCTGGCAAGAGGAGAACAGGTGAAACTATCGGTGGATCTGATGCCGGGCCGTACAGAGGAAGAGGTAGTGGAGTTCCTAGAAAAGCTATGGGAGAGCTTTGGGCACCGGACCGTGGCGGATTCCCTCGTGGGTATCTTCAACAAGAAGCTTGTTACTGTCCTGCTTAAGGAGACGGGCTTAGATCAACAGCCACAGCTTCTTTGCCAGAATCTCACGCCGAGAACTAAAGAGAACTTTTATCGGCTCTTGAAGCGTTGGGAATTCAAAGTGACGGATACCAATGGCTTTACGAATGCGCAGGTGACAGCCGGCGGCATTGATACATCGGAACTTACCCGGGGAACGCTGGAATCCAAGCGGGTGCCCGGGCTGTATTTGGCCGGCGAAGTGATGGATGTGGACGGAGATTTCGGCGGCTATAACCTGCAATGGGCCTGGAGTTCCGGATATGTGGCCGCCATGGCGATAGCTAAGTCCATTCAATAAATTTATTAGGAAAAGGGATGCATCAATTAATATGTATAAGGATCAGACTTCTAAGCACCACGAGCTGTTCATTATCGGTGGGGGTGCTGCAGGTCTAATGGCTGCAGTTACAGCGAGGGATCAAGGTATTGATACAGCCATTATTGAAAGCAATGACCGGCTCGGGAAGAAAATTATAACGACGGGTAACGGGCGTTGCAACATTACGAACCAATCCACCGCCACCGGTACGGATGAAGCAGCCGCTTTATCCATTAAGTATCACAGCAATCAGGCAGGATTCCCAATACATGTACTGCGGCAATTCGGTGTCCGCCAGACGATCGAATTTTTCTCTTCGCTCGGGCTTCCTTTTATGAGCTTGGAGAATGGCCGGATGTATCCGATGTCGCTGCAGGCGGCTTCGGTGCCGGGTGTGTTTAAGCTGGCGCTGGAGGACCGGAATGTTCCAGTATACTATAAACATAAAGTGCTCGATGTGACCGTTTCGGCGGGACATCCCCGGTTCGCGATAACCTGCCAGACGGATACAGAGGAACAGGTAGTGTATACCAGCGACTATCTTTTTCTATGTACCGGCGGCCTTACCGCTCCCAAAACAGGAACAGACGGCTCCGGTTATACACTTGTCCAGCGTCTGGGTCACACCATGATCCACCCGGTGCCAGGCATTGTACAATTGAAGCTGGATTATCCGTATTTGAAGGAACTGTCGGGCATCAAATTTGAGGGAGAGGCCCATGTGATCGTAAACAATGAAGTCATCCGCACGGAGTCTGGTGAGATTCTTTTTACGGACTATGGGATCTCGGGCCCGCCTATACTTCAGCTAAGCAGAAAGGCTGCGTATAATCTCGGCATAGGAGAATCCGTGACCCTGTCGGTTGATTTGATGCCGGAGCGCACGGAGGAAGAGTTAATTGATTTTCTGGAGATCCACTGGGGGATCTTCGGGCACCGGACGGTTGCTGATTCCCTGATAGGCATCGTCAGCAAGAAGCTGATTCCCGTGCTGCTGAAGGAGGCTGGAATTGATCAACAGCTGCATCTGCTGTGTCAGGATCTATCATGGAAAACTAAGAAAATATTCTATAAACTATTGAAGCGTTGGGAATTTAAAATCACCGACACCAACAGCTTCACGAACGCCCAAACCACAGCCGGTGGCATCGATACGACGGAGCTAGTCGAAGGAACGCTGGAATCTAAGCTGGTGCCTGGGCTCTATTTGGCCGGTGAGGTGATGGATGTGGACGGAGATTGCGGCGGCTATAACCTGCAATGGGCCTGGAGCTCCGGATATGCCGCCGCGATGGCGCTTGCGAATCAGCGTGCCCGCACTACGTAAAGGATAGAGGATTGGTGCAGTACTAGTGAAGACACCCTTAGGGGTGTCTTTTTTATTTCTCTTTGGGGTTATAAATTCCGGGAAAAGGATTAACAATTACTCCCTATTGATCCGATAAGTAAATAGATACATATTTTAACTTTGAAATTGAATTGTGGGATAAATCCCAGAATATCTTGTCAGCTTGTTTTTATGAACCTTATAGAAGCAGTGTGACAAGCGGTTTATTTCATTATGTTGAAAACTTTAACTTATGGTAGTGCATGTAGTATCAAATAAACTGTAGGGGGATTTTCAGAATGAAGTTAGTTAAAATGAGGAAGTCTGTGTTTGTTTCATCTATTGTAGTTTCAAGTCTACTATTTGGCACAGTAGGGGTGTTTGCAGGAAGTGGTGTTGAAGCAATTAAGGCAAAATTGAACCATGATATCAAGTTTGTCCTTAACGGTTCCAAATGGACTCCAAAAGATCAATCGGGTAATAATTTATCTGCTTTAGTATATAATGGTTCTACATATGTGCCCTTAAGATCTGTTTCAGAGGCGCTTGGAGCGGATGTTAATTTTGATGCGCCCTCTTTAACGATTTCCATTGATGGTTCAGGTGATAGTGGTATTCCTTATAAGGATGCCAGCACAGCATCGACCCCCCAAGAACCCGTTAAGCAAACTGTTAACCCGCCTGCGACAAATACGCCACCTCCAGTAGCAACGACGACGACAGCATCAGCTAATGGTGGTAAAACCCTTAGCTCTGCAATTCCAATAGGCAAGTCGGTTACATTTAATGATCCCTATAGTTATGATGGTCTGTCGTATACAGGAAACTATACTTTCTCCGTAAGCTCAGTAAAGTCAATCACAAGAAGTGAAATTGCAAGTCTTGGTTTCAGAGAACCAGAAGCCAATGCTTTGATTGAGTATAAATTGGCTAAGGTAAAGTTCGTTTTGAATAACGGAAAGGCTATCTCTGATGATAACAACGAAGGCCTTTATGTTGCTGTTCATTTGGTACCACAACTGTGGGGTTCTAAAACTTCAGACGGAAACAGTATCGTCGGTGTGAAAAATTCCGGTTTCACTGGCTCGTTGGATGATGCTATTAGTGACGCAACTAATTCGAAAAAGCTTAAGCCGGGTGAAAGTTACAGCTACGCTGCAGAAGGTCTTGTAATCGTACCTGTATATAAGGGAGTAGCGAACTATCTGACCGTCCAGCTCAGAGACAATAGCGATTATGAAAATTCATTCTTCTACTTCAACCTTTAGTCATCAAGAGGCCTAAGTAATCAAATATGATTTTCGTTAGCTACGAGGGGTATCTCTAAAGCCAAATTATGGCTTAGAGGTACCCTTTGTTTCTTGAATGTGAGAAATGAAGAGAGGATCAAATGGTTTGATAACGAAATGTTCGGTCGATTCTGGGAACAATGCAGACAAGAGGGTTTGACGGGGCTGTTCCGTAACAGTCATAATTGTTCTTGTCTTTACGAAAAGGGGGTGTCACCAATTGCCGATAGGATCTAAGAACTTGTCCACTAAACAAAGGTTTGTAGAAGCGCTTATGAATGAATCACTTGTGGATCTGCAGTCCATCCCGAAAAGCGATTTGCATAACCACGCCGGACGCGGAGGGACCATTCGATATATTAGCGAGTGGGCGCATGTTAACATAGAGCCGCCGGCGGAACCGTTCCGATCGTTGAACGACATGCAGCAATGGTTTGTTGAATCTGTGAAACGGCATTGCCCTGGTATTCAAGGTTATTTGAAACGGATTGAAGCTTCCTTTGCGCAGGCGGCTGACGACCATATTGAGAGATTGGCATTAAGCTTTGGAGTGGATGAGGTGGATACCTTGGGAGGAATGGAGCCATTTATGCGGATCATGAATGAATATCATCGCCGGTTTGCTCCTGCAACACAGTTTCTCCCGGAGCTGGCTTTGGACCGTGCCTGCAATGTAGATGAAGTGTATAACCGGTTAGATGAAATATTGGCTTACCGCTGGTTTCGCTCCATCGATATTTGTTGCGATGAATTTGCTCAGCCAATCACATCTTTTAAGTCCATTTACCAAGCTGCGAATACGGCGGGGCTGGCGCTCAAGGCTCATGTGGGGGAGTTCGGAACCGCAGATGATGTTATGGAAGCTGTTGAGGAGCTCGGGCTTCATGAGGTTCACCATGGAATTGCAGCCGTCCGCTCGCCTCAAATTATGAGCTGGCTTTCTGCTCACCATATTCAACTGAATGTCTGTCCTACTAGTAATATTATGCTTGGAGTAGCGGAGAACTACGCCAGCCATCCTATTCGGAAGCTTTATGATTGTGGAGTACCCGTGACGATTAATACCGATGATTTGCTGATTTTTAATCAAAGCGTTTCTCAAGAATACATGAATCTGTATCAAGCGGGATTAATGACAACAGAAGAGCTGAACGAGATCCGTATGAGAGGACTTGGGGTATCCAATGGAAGGAATCAGTTAATGATGAGTATGGATAAAAAGTAAGTCAGGTTAAATTGTATCTGTAGTCCAGTGAATTATTTAATCATAAGGATTGTGATGTAATTTTACAAAATAAATTCAAAATCCGAGTGGATGGTAAAAGGATACTTGAAGATGGTCTTTTCCATATCATTTTGCTAAAATGTACATATGTTATAACTTTTATTACTGTTAAAAGTTATAACTTGAAGCGGGAAGATCATTCTATAAGAAGAAGGAAGAAATAAAATGAATGGCGTGATCAAAGTGACAAAGGATCAAACGAAGGTGATCCGTTATTCCCGAAAGATTGGGCGAATGGGGAATAGCTTGGGCGTGAGCTTGCCAAAAGCTCTTGCGGAAAAGTTGAATATCTCGCAGGGAGATGAAATCGAGTTTATTGAAAATGAAAGTGGAGAAGTGGTGTTGAGAAAAAGCCGGGCAGCCCTGTTGCCTGAACAGGTTCGGCCTGAAGTCTTGGAGGCTTTCTTCGATGTGTTCGAAGAGGATCTGGGCATTCTTGAAGATCTAAGGGATCGTTAATATGACTATCTTTCTTAGCAGAGAAGAGGTTATTACAGCACACCATTTCATGATGAAAAGAATGAATGACGCAGATCAAGCAGGAGTGAAGGAACATGGCCTGCTGGAATCTGCGGTACATAGACCGCAACAAAGTATTTTTGGCGAGGATGCTTATCCCTCTATATTTGATAAGGCAGCCGCCTTGCTCGAATCGCTGGTCAAAAACCATTGTTTCCATAATGGCAATAAACGTACGGCTTATCTGGTTACGAAGTCATTTTTGATTCTGAATGGGTACCATCTAAAAATGCAGCGGGAGTTTGCAGTAGAGTTTGTTGTAGACATTGCCAAAGGTGTGCATTCATTAGAAATGATCTCTTATATATTGACGAAATATACTGAGGAAAAATAAAGGTAAGGTGTCCCCCTTACAAGTCAAGGAGGCCTTATGATATGAGCAGAGCAGCAAAGCAGCCGCTGAACGAGGGCCCTAAGATCCGCAAAGAAAAAATAATTGCTTCAAAGATGATTCATATCTATTGCAAGAGAAAACATCATGGGCAGGAGCTCTGTGAGGAATGCCGGAATTTAAATGAGTATGTTATGACAAGACTCTCCTGCTGCAAATTCGGTGAAGAGAAAACCGCGTGTGCCAAGTGTCCGATTCATTGTTATACACCCGTCTACCGCACAAAAATAAAGGGAGTTATGCGTTTCTCAGGACCATGGATGCTGCTGTATCATCCGTTAGAATCCATAAGGCATATCCCCATGCCGGAGAAGTTGAGAAAAACATGGTCACGATAGCCGGACGCCTACTCCAGTTAAAACAGCCAAGGAACAGGATGGCCTGCGCCTTGGCTGTCTATGGTTACCTATTCCCCTGCTCCAGCCATTCCCGCTTCAGGATAGCGAATTGCTGGGTATTCTCATACTTCGGCGTTCCGTCTTCGTTCGTGGTGAAGGAGATGAATTCGAGGAAGCAGCCTTCCCGGCGCATGCCCAGCTTCTCGACCAGCTTCTGCGATCTGGAGTTGTCGTCCTCGACATAGGCGTAGATGCGTCTGGCTTCCTGCTCCAGGAAAAGGTAGCGCAGCAGCGTACGGGCGCTTTCGCTGGCATAGCCGGCGCCTTCGTAGGCCGGGTTGAAGTGCCAGCCTACGCTGTAGGTATCCGGCTCCTCTTTCATACAGAACAGATCGCCAATGATGGCACCGGTCTCCTTCAGAGTGACGGCCAGATGGGAGTCGTCCTGACTCCGTTCGCTGGCGGAAGCGATGGCTTCTTCTAACGTAGAGAGACGTTCGCTCAGGAAACAGTTCACCCGGGGGTTCGCCAAGTACTCCAGCATCCCTGATGCATCTGCCTCCCGGAAGTTTCTAATGATTAATCGGTCGGTACTGATCTCTTGCATGATGGTTCCTCCTTAAGGTTGG
Source organism: Paenibacillus sp. FSL R7-269 (assembly GCF_000517865.1). Lineage (NCBI taxonomy): Bacteria > Bacillati > Bacillota > Bacilli > Caryophanales > Paenibacillaceae > Paenibacillus > Paenibacillus sp. FSL R7-269. The sequence goes on along the minus strand of NZ_ASPS01000009.1, from coordinate 96,869 downwards.
GGTTGCGCGGTATCTACCGGCAAGCGGATGTGGACGGAATACCTGCTGCCAGTGCTTGTGAACGTAATTTCGCCCTTATGTTGGCTGATGATTTTATGGCAGGTCTTGAGGCCGATCCCGGTGCTATGGACCTCATGGTCCTCCGTTTTTATAACATTCGTGATATCCATCAACAGCCAGCGGTCTTCAATCCTATACGCAATAGTGACGGGCGCAGATGTATCGGCATACTTCGTGATGTTGGAGAAAAGATTATCGAATACCCGCCTGAAGGAGATCAGGTGAAGATCCACGCGGAAAGGGACAGGGGATGGCTCCCATGCTACCTGGAAGCCGTGATTCTCCAGCAGCATCGACTGCTCATCGATTAACTGATCCATCAGCTGAATCCCATCGTAAGACTCGAACTCCAGGTCATTCTCCTCTGTGTTATACACGGTGAAGTACTCGAATAGCTTGTCGGACAGATGCTTAATCTGATAGGCTTTTTCCCTGCTGTTATGAATGTACTTCGCTAATGCTTCCTGATCCTGATATTTCTTGTATTCGATGATGTCCAGGTAGCCGACCAATGCGGTCAGCGGTGTCCGCAGATCGTGGGACATAGCGGTGACCAGCTCGCTGTTGGCTACTCTGGCCCGCTCCTCGCTCTCCAGACGCTCGATGAATGACTTCCTCATCTCATTGATGCTCTGGGCCAGCGACGACAGCTCATCCTTCCCCTTGAGAGTAATCGGATAGTCCAGATTCCCGCCCTCCAGAATTTTAATCTCCTTCTCCAGCACGCCAATATAAGAGGTCTTCTTGTTGATGAAGAACAGAACCAGGACGATGAAGAATATGAACGACAGAATCACACCGAGAATCGTAATGAGGTTGTAGTACTTGTATTCAAAAAAATATTCCATATAGACCTGAGCAGTCGTATCCGCAAAGGTAACCGTGGAATACTGGGATTTGCTGAAAATGTTAGGGTCCGGCAGAAATCTCGTATTCTCGGTCTTGATGGTGTACCCGTCCGTAGAGTAGAGAAATTGGTTGTCCTTATAGAGATAGAGGTTCACGTACTTGGCGTCTCGGACCCATTCCGCGATCTTCGCGTCATCCTTAAGCGAAAGATGTTGCCCGGAGATATATGCTTGAAGTGCCGGAAGGGCTTGCTCTTCTTGCTTGTGAATGAACGAGCTTCTGGTCCGGTAATGCTCCAGCAGATCTTCGCCTGTGGACTGCAGCAGCAGGAATAACCCTGCAGAAGCGACGAACGAACCGATCAGGCACAGGATTAATTTCAGTTTCAGCCTGCTCAACCGTAGCTTATGATTCAATCCGGTACCCCTTTCCCCAGACGGTTCGGATGAACTTGGGATTCTGCGGGTCCTTCTCCAGCTTCATCCGCAGATTGCGGATATGAACCATCACCGTATTGTTACAGCTGTAGAAGTAAGGCTCGCCCCACACACTCTCATACAGATTCTGCGCCGAGAAAATCTTATTGCGGTTGCCGGCCATCAGCGCCAGCAGCTTGTACTCAATTTCGGTCAGGGTCAGCTCCTTCTCATTCATCCTTACCTCGTTAACAGCAGGATTAATGCTTAGTCCGTTGAAGGTAATCACATCTGAGGGGGCGGAGGTATCCTCCTTGCCTTTGTATACATAATACCGCCTAAGTAAGGCCTTCACCCGGGACACCAATTCGGTGTAGGAAAAGGGCTTGGACAGGTAATCGTCACTTCCGGCCGAGAAGGCGAGAGTTTTGTCAGAGTCTTGAGTCTTAGCTGTCAGGAACAAGATAGGCGCACTGGTCATCTCACGAATCTCCACGCAGGCCTTAATTCCCGACTTCCGGGGCATCATCATGTCCAGAATGATCAGGTCGATGGTATCGTCAACTTTGTTCACGGCATCTTCACCGTCAACAGCCTCAATGACAAGGTACTGCTCACTCTCCAGCAGCACTCGGACAATCTCCCGGATCTCGTGGTTGTCATCCGCTATAAGTATGGTCTTCGCAGGATTCATCATTCTTCCATCCCTCTCCTTTCCCGGGTGCTCGTCGTGCTTACATTATAGATTGTCCATTGCGTTTAAACCACCGGATGACAGGCGACTTAAGAATTCTTAAGGAATTCCATGCCCGGATCTTAAGAATATTTACCTAAGCTGGTACTATCATAAGCCAGTGAAGAGAGGGATTCGAAATGGATTGGTTATTACAAAATAAACGGGTCAGCAAAGTTCTCCTCGCTTGCGTAGGCCTTGTGATCATGATCGTATTCATCAAATACCTGCCGGAGCTTCTGCGCCTGACGATGTCGCTGGATGCCTTCCGGGACTATATCCTTTCTACAGGAAAGCTAGGGCCGGTTATGCTGGTTCTCTTCCAGATTCTCCAGACGGTGATCGCTCCCATACCGGGAGAGGTCGTTCAAATTGCCGGGGGATACATCTATGGGACGATGCTGGGGGCGGTTTACGTGACTGGTGGGATGATGCTGGGGGCGATGATTGCCTTCTACTTCACCAGATTCCTGGGCGGGTCTTTCATTGAAAGCTTGCTTCAGAGGGATAAGTTCAAGTGGATGCGGGGGATGATGGATAATAAGAAATTCTCAATCTTCCTGTTCATTGTTTTCGTTATTCCCGGATTCCCCAAGGATATGTTCATCTATGCTGCGGGATTGACGACGATGAAGCCCCTAAGATTCTTTATGATCCTGCTCATTGCCAGATTCCCGTGGCTGCTGGCCTCCGTGAGCGTTGGGGCAAATATCTACGATAAGAATTATGGACCCACCATCGTCATATCCGCTATCTCAGTCCTAGCTTTTATCTTGGGATTAATCTATAAGGACAAGCTGATTGACAAGTTATCTTCCTTCAAAGGCGGCAAAAGCGAGTCGTAGCCTCAACATCTAGGAATGATGTCTGTAACTTGGACATAGAGTGGAACTACAGGAGGCGTTGCATATGGTTATCCAACTTAGTGTTGCTTTGGCTGCGGTTGCTTTTGTCTGTCTGGTTGCATTTGTCATCCTTACGCTGCGCAAGGGAATGACCACGCTCGGGGAGACCAACAAGACGCTGGGCGAGGTGAGAAATGCCATCCATGGATTGACGGGAGAGGCGACTCAGCTCATTCACACGGCGAATCAGGTCACCCGGGATGTGAAGGGGAAGATCAAGACCATCGATCCGATCTTTGAATCGGCGCACAATGTGGGCGAAGTTATTCAGACGGTGACCGAGACCTTTAAGAAGAACGCTACCGACATCGGCCAGAACCTGAGCCAAGAGCCTGAGAAGCCAGCGGTCAAAAGCAAAAGCGGCCAGATCCGCGTTAATACGAAGTTTCAGTGATTTCAGCATCACCCATAGTAGCGACAATTCAAGGCACCCTGGGCGGGTGTCTTTTTGCATGCAGGTATCATTTCGCTGCAAAATAATCATTTTCTCATAATAGTGCATAATTGCAGGCGATATGAGCAAATGATTGTTTCGACACTAATTCGGCTTCTGCTATGCTCGGGATATCCGCGAGGCTCAAGATTCATAGGTCCTTCAAGGATACAGATCAGCAGGTAAAGAGGGGGTGAAAAGAGAAGAAATGTAAAAAATTGCAAGCGGTTACATGTAATTCTGCAACAAATAAATCCGGGGAGGCAAATGAATGAAAAGGTTAGTTGCGAAGGTAACCAGTATGGCTTTGTTGTTTTCTCTTATACTCACTCTGATATACGGCGGATGGGGAACCGGGGCGGTGTACGCTGCGGGGGTTACGCTGACAGGCAGCGGTGGCGGGAATGAAGCGGTGTATGCGGAGTGGTCACCTGTCAGTAACGCATCCGGCTATAAGGTATTCGTCAAAGCGGCAAGCGCCGCAGATTCCCAGTATCAGCAGCTTCCGAATGAGCTGATCCGCAAATATGCTTCCTACTGGAGAGCGGACGCCGTAGGGCTTGCAGCCGGAAGCTATGTCATGAAGATTGAAGCGGTATTGTCAGGCGGGGGAACGGCTAATACAGTTACGGGTACGCTGAATGTAACACCGTATGACCGGTCTGGTTTTGCTTTCTCCTCCAGCTCTCCGTTTGGTACAGGCTCAGGTGCCTATAACAACAACGGAACACTTAAGAGCGGCGCACAGGTGCTGTATATCACCTCCCAGAACGCTCAGACCGTAACGCTTCCCGTAGTGGTCAGCAGCTCGGGTACAGTTCAGACAGGGACAGGGCTTGGCAGCATTCTCGCTCTCCGGCAAAAAGGCTATGACACCACACCGCTCGCCATCAGGCTCATCGGAAAAGTGACCGCCGCCGACCTCAGTGGACAGTTGAACAGCAGCGGGTATCTTGAACTCAAAGGCAAAAATAATTATACAGAAATGAACATTACCCTTGAAGGAATAGGAAAAGATGCGACTGCCTATGGCTGGGGGCTGCTGCTCAGATACGCAGGGAATGTGGAGGTTCGGAATCTGGGTGTGATGTTATTCCCGGATGACGGCATTTCCATGGATACAGGCAACGCGAATGTGTGGGTGCATAATAATGATATTTTCTACGGATCAGCGGGAAGTGATGCGGACCAGGCCAAAGGCGACGGTTCCACAGATCTCAAGAAAGGCTCCACATATATCACTATTTCGTACAACCACTACTTCGATTCCGGCAAAGCAGCTCTGGTCGGACTTAGCGAATCGGCAGAGTTCTTCGTCACCTTCCACCACAACTGGTTCGATCATTCCGACTCGCGTCATCCGCGGATCAGAGTGGCCTCGGTCCATGTGTATAATAACTTCTATGACGGTGTATCAAAATATGGTGTGGGCGTGACGACCGGCGCTTCAGCCTTCGTGGAAAGTAATGTGTTCCGTAATGCCAAGTACCCGATGTTGAACTCTCTTCAGGGGACGGATGCTCTGGGCGAAGGCACATTCTCCGGGGAGACTGGAGGGATGATTAAGGCCTTCAATAACAGTATTACGGGGGCGTCCAGTCTCATTTATGCCAACTCCAATACCGGAACAGCTCCGGCAAATGCAGGCTCTCACGATGCTTACCTGGCCTCATCGAGAAGCGAAGCCGTTCCCGGCTCGTACAAAGCACTTGTCGGCGGAACAGCATATAACAACTTCGATACGCTGGTCGATACAGGTGTCAGCGCAGCAGCTGTAGATAGCATTGGCGCAGTAGAGCAGAAAGTTACAGCGGGAGCAGGACGCCAGGGAGGCGGTGACTTTAGCTGGAGCTTCAATAATGCCGTGGACGACACCTCCTATGCCCTCAACGCGCCGTTAATGTCAGCCATACGGAGCTACACCTCAGGCCTGGTGTCTGTAGGCGGCGAGGCGAATCCGGGAGGTCCAACGCCGACACCATCGGCAACGCCTGGGCCAACGGCAACTCCGGTGCCGACAGCGACTCCGGTGCCGACAGCGACTCCGGTACCAACAGTAACGCCTGGGCCAACGGCAACTCCGGTGCCGACAGCGACTCCAGTGCCAACGGCAACACCTGCCCCGGGAGCGGCGGTGCACAATTTTACAACATCCGGCACATCAAGCAGCTTCTTCACCATTCAAGGCAACCTTTCCACCAGCAAAGGAACGGTAGTCTATAACGGCCTGACCTTAACCCAATGTCTGAAAATCGAGAGCGCCACCAGCATCCAATTCAACGCAGCCAAGGCCTCCACGCTAACGCTGGTGTTTGGCTCCGAGGGAACCAAGATTAAGGTGGATGGGACAAGCTGCCCGATCACGAACGGTGTGGCCAACGTCTCCCTTGCGGCAGGCGCCCATACGATTACGAAGGATAGTACGGCTAATTTGTATTATTTGGTGGTGGAATAATATAACTCCTAACCCCATTATCGCTTGGCGAAGTCTTCTCTGGAAGTGATGGATTGTGTCATGATTCATGAACTGTGCCATATTCACCACATGAATCATGACCATTCTTTCTGGCGGCGTATTGGTAGTATAGTGTTGGATCAGGAATAAGATACTTGAACACCGTATTGTGTGAAAAAGTGAGTGACTGCATCCATGTCCATGCGGTGATCGAACAAGTGCTCAGGATAATAGATGCCTGGAGCCATCGGCTCATCCATAGACATCATCAGCAGTAAATTTTCGGCCTGCACCGCAGCGCCAAGCGCAGTCATATGGGTCTGACCGAGTGGATCGGAGACAGTCATTCTGCGTTCCACTACGTTACGCTTCGCATCCATGCCTTTCAATAGAATCACCAGGTGATGAGCGCTCCCGGTTCCCGGATTGTACAATAATTTCCGTCTGAAAGGCTTGAATCGATCCCCACTAATCAACTTCCATATTCCTGTTTTGACCAGTCCTGCGAGTGCATAAGTGGAAACCTTATGATCGAAGGAGATGCGAAAGCTGGCGGAATTTATATGACTGGTACGGGGCAAGGTGACATGATCAGGAGTATCCAGTCTGTAACAGTGCGTCGTGTATCCATTTGGAAACTGTATTTTAACCGGGTCAGTCATGGGATAGACCAGCCGGCTCGTATTGGATTGAGTGATATGAAAAGGAATGCTCATCCGGTCCATGAAGGCCGCTGAATCCGGGCCGGCCTTATCCCGCAGGGAGTACAAGGCATGGATGTTAACCTCAACGTTCTGAAGCGATTTCGAGAGCATCATGGCAAACAGGGAGGCCGTTCCCGCCATCCATCCGGAAGAGAGAATTACGGGGGCATGAAGCTCTTCCTGATCTATTGTGCGGATCGCTTGCTGAAACACTTCTGTCCAGCGTGTGACATCAATGAGTGGAATTTTTCTTCGCACTGCTGCTACCAGTAGTCGATCATCCAGATCGTTCACTGCATTAATGATTAAAGTTATATTTTCTCCTGCGTGAATCAGCGGATCGATTGCCTGGGTATCAACAACAACCGTGTGCACCCGGTCCGATGGGAAAGGGGCTGCTTTGCCAGCAGAACGACCACCCAGCACTAACTCCAGATCAGGGTGCCTGTCATGTAGAATGCGGGCAATCTGTACCCCTACAGCACCATAGCCTCCAGCGATGAGAATCTTTTGTCTATTCATTTGTTAGCCTCCGTTTATATGTTTATGTACTTATATGTTTAAACAATTAAACGTAGTAGTGTGAAGAAAAGGAATGCAGTTCACCAGCGCGGCGTGCGCTAGCTCTGACATTCCACTTCTACGAGATGAACGAGCTGTTTGAGTAATTCGATAGCATCGTTGAACTCCAGTTTGTAATACATCTCAGTCCCTTTTTTCTGAACCGACAGCAGCCCGGATTGGCGCAATATTTTCAGGTGATGAGAGACTGTAGGGCGTGACATGGGAACATGCTCTGCAATCTGTGATACGTTCATGCTATCTCGGTCAATGAGCAGCGATATGATTCGCTGGCGGACGGGATCTCCCAGACCTTGAAGATAAGGGCTTAGATTCTCGAAAATATCAATGACTTGTTGATTACCTATCGATTCGCTCATGGCTCACTCCGTTATAATGTTTAATTGTTTAAACGTATTATAGTCTTACATGCCGCCAAAATCAAATATAATATTCATGCCATATGTAGAGTTGAGGAAGCTCGGCCTGATGCTATTCCCGGACGACGGGATTTCCATGGATACAGGTAACGTGAATGTGTGGGTGTATAATAACGATATTTTCTATGATGCCTGTACCAACGGCAACGTCTGCCCCTGGAGCAGCGGTTCACCATTCAAGGCAATCTCTCCACCAGCTAAGGAACGGGCCGTCTTTTTTCTCTCGCCTTTGGGCCTATAGGAGAGGTGTCAATGTGCATCTCACTAGTGAGTATTACTATGATCATTATTTGCTACAATAAAGATATATAGGCAAACTCCATGTGAGGGGAGCGTTGAAGATGCTGAAGAATTTTTCGTTCCAGAGCTTCAAAAGCTTTGATTCATCTATTCTAGAAATTGAGAAATTAACATCGGTTATTGGCACTAATGCAGGCGGTAAAACCAATGCGATTGAAGGGATGAAGATACTCTCTGAAATCTCTTCAGGAAGAGACCTATCTATTATTCTGGATGGCTCTAAGAATATAGACAGTGAGATCAGAGGCGGGAGTGTAGGCTGTCCCAGAATTGGTACAGATACATTTACTCTAGGGTGTCTGGTGGATATTGATGCGGATTATGACTTGGAGTATTCCATAACCATCAAAGTGAGCAATCGTGTTTTTGTGCTTGCTGAGCATTTGTTGAAGCTATCCTCTAGCGGCGACAGACCGGTGACCGTGTTTAAGACCAAAGATACTCCTGACGACTATAGCGATATTAACGCTGAATATAATAATGGGCGCAAGGGAAGAAATCCCGAAGTGACCTGTATTCGTTCTGTCTCTGTTCTATCACAGCTATCGTCCAAGATGCCTACGACTACAGAGTATAATAAGAAGAACGTGTCTTACATAAATCTGGTTCTGGAGCGTCTGGGGAAGATACTCTTCTTAGATCCTTTGCCGGTTCGGATGAGAGATTATTCAAGGATGAGCGACCATGAGCTAAGACCTACGGCCGATAATATTTCTTCTGTTATATATGAATTGTGCAAGAATGAAGAGGTTAAGAAAGAGTTGCTGGACGCAGTAAAGGATCTGCCGGAGATGAAATTTTGGATATTGGGTTCATAGAGACTTCCATTGGTGATGTGATGTTCTGCCTGAAGGAGAAGTATGGTGAACGCTCGGAATTCGTGGAGGCCAAGCGTCTCTCGGATGGTACACTCAGATATGTGGCCATTCTCGCTGCACTTATTACAGAAGACCCTGATACTATGATTGTGATTGAAGAGGTGGATAACGGAATCCACCCCAGCCGAATGAAGAGCCTGATCCAAACGATATCCAGACTAACCAAAGAGAGAAAGATAGATGTCATCATTACAACACATAATCCGACCTTACTGAATGCTCTATCCAAAGAAGAATTGTTCGGGGTTGTTTTGTGTTACAGAGATCCTGACAACGGATCAAGTAAATTCTATTCCTTGCCGGATATGGAATCCTTACCGGTTCTTTTGTCAAAAGGTAATCTGGGCGATCTGACGGTCCAGGACGAATTAGTGAAGGCGTTGAAGAAGCCTGCTGAAGATCATACAGATCTAAGCTGGTTGGAGGTGTAGACATATGCATGTTCATATTATCGACACCTCTATTCTATGTAACATTCTGGATCTGCCAGGAATTGATTTCATTACAAAAGGAGAAGCAACAGGTTCTGATTCTGCTAATGGAAGTTGGTGTGGGTGATCTATCCATCATCCAAGTCTACAAGAAGTACAAGAATGTCCCTGCTATCGGCTCTATAAGAATATGGAGTCTGGATCATCATCTACAAGCTTACTATGAAGAGATGCCTTCTATACGGAGACGAAGAGACAGGTAACTAAATCAATCCTTTTCTTTACTGTCAACCAAGTCGATAATCTCACGTATATCCTGAATATTTAGAGCTTCTGCTATTCTAACGATATGACTGAAGCTAATGTTTTCTCTCTTTCCATTGGATAGTTCGCTTAAAGCGGCATGGCGGACCCTGGAGATTCTAGATAACTCTCTTATGGAGATTTCATGCTTAGCAGTCAATTCAGGTATTTTCACTACAATATTCTTCCCCACTGCAAGTTCACTCCTGAGCAAAAAAAATTTTCAGAATGATACGCATATACGTACCGAATTTCCTCTGTAATTATGCTACGCTGATTTATATCCTAAATTCATAGTGTAGCTTATGAAGGAGGCCCAATGCCCAAGACTCTCGAATCGCTATATCATGGTAGTCTATTCCCTAGTGAAGATATAATCTCCAAGGACCCTAATTATCGCCCGCTTAACGGTCAGATTACCGAATCTCTCGAAGCTTGGAAGCAGAAGCTGTCAGTGAGTGAGTTCGAGGAACTGGAGTCTTTACTGGAGCTATATTCACAAGTGCAGGGAATGGATATAACGGCTGCATTTGTGTCAGGGTTCAAGGACGGGGCCATGATGATAATTGAAGTGCTAATTAAGTAAGAGACCTGGATGGTGAATGATGAAAAAAACCATTTTATTGATATCGGGAATTCTTATCTTTTTATTTTCGCTCTGGATAATTTTGAGTTCGGTTTTACGTGCGTACTATACCGATAATATGCCGGACAATTATGAAATAACATTTGGCTATAAAACTAATGATTCGAATTTTGATTTCGTGGATTCAGCAGAAACCTTCACACAAAGGGCAGAGCTAAAAGCCAAGATTGCTTTTCCGGAGCTTTCGACAGAGAGCAGTAAAGGATTGTTCTATGTTACAAGCAATAAAGAAGGAAAAGTAATGAAAACCTTTAAAATAACGATTAACAAAGGCGTGTCAGGACAACTATTCAACTTAGACGCCGAAGGTTGGCCTGCTGGAACCTATGAGTGTACTTTTGAAATGAATGGTGAAATTGTAGCTACAAACAGCTTTTCTCTAAAATAATTCTGGCTATTCCTCCCCATACCTTCCCACCGCCATCTCCGCCGACTTCAGCATGCGCTGCTTCAGCTGCTCGCCCTCAGTGATCTTCACGCGCAGGCCCAGGAAGCGGATGCGGGAGAGCAGGAACTCGCTGTCGTCCCTCATGTAGTGGACGGTGATGTGATAGATCCCCGTAGCTTCATCGAAGGCCACTGACTTATCGAAGCAGGAGAAGGTGGCCAAGATCCGCGACAGCTCGGCATTGTAGACCGGAATGACCTGAATGCAGGCGGATTCTCTCAGACCGTCTAGGAGCCGGGCGATCCGTGCCTTGAGGCCTTCTATCCGGTGAGCGGGGATGGGAGCAGGTTCGGCAGACACGATGTTCCGCAGCTTGGTGGACATGAGTGAGCGCTGCCGGGTGCTGTACCACTGCAGATACCACTCCCGCTTATACATATTGTACTCCAGCTTGTGGGGGAAGCCGGACGGATCGGTCCGTTCCCCGCCATGCTTGATCGCATACGTGATCCGAATCCCCTGATTCGCCATGATAATGCGGCGCAGGGGGCGGAGCAGCGGATGATAGACCTGGCGTTCCTTGCTGCGGGCCTTCTCGATGATAATCTCTCCTACTTCAATAGAAGCTTCGGCTTCCAGCAGGGAATTCAGTTTACGTAAGGTCTCCATTGAAAAAGCTTCAGCCGCCGCCGGATGCCCCAGCATCGTCTTCAGCCAGGAACGCTCCTGCGAGGTCAGCGCCAGGGAGCCTGCTTCCTCCAGGCGGGAGATGATCTGGAAGTTGAATATTTTCTCAAAGGGATTCATAGTAGCTCTTGATCTCCTTCCATTCCTCCATGAACTGCTTGCGCAGCCAGCGGGGCTCCAGAATCTCGCAGCTTGAACCGAAGCTCCGCAGCCACGGCTTGATCTCAAAGATCTCATTCACCGTAATCTCGTACAGGAAGGTCGTACCCGATTCCTCCGTAATGGTTCCCCACTGCCCCTGCGCCTCGACCCGCTCCCGGATGAAGTTGGCGCCGGACCGGCTTGGGTTATAGAATCGGACGGCCACCTTAACTGTACGATTGGTATCCGTCACCCAGCTATACTCCAGCTGAGTCTCCAATTGCTGAAGCCGCTGCGCGAACTCCTCTTCTTCTACAGGCTCGCCCTCTTCAACCTGGGTCAGGCCGTCCATCCGCAGCTTCTTGATCCCCGTCCGGCTGTGATAGCCGATCAGATACCAGCGCCCATACTGATGATCGTAGACGACACGCAGCGGAAGCAGACTGTCCGTAATCCCTGCCGATTCCCGCTCGAAGAGGGGGTTGGTGTTCTGGGAGGTGTAGTTCATGCCTTTTTTGGGCGACAGATAGAGGAATTTGATTCTCCGGCGCTGCTGAACCGCCCCGAAAATCGTATATAGATGCGCCTCATCCAGAATCCGGGAATGGTAATGGTATTTGTACCGGTGGGTCTCCGTGGCTTCGGGAAGAATGTCCCTTATCCGCAGCGCCTTCTTCAAGGTGTCACGCAGCAGGTAGCCCTGGACGGACGGAATCTGCGTATTGGCAATGACATCTACATAATCGAACAGGTCCAGCAGCTCCTCATCCGTAAGCTGGTCCAGCAGCTCGTTGGCGGCTTTGTACCGGTAGGGGCGCTTGTCATTTACCTTTACAATCACGCCTACCTCCTCCAGGTATTTCAGGTCTCCCCGGATGGTCTTCTCGTCCGGCAGCGGCGAATCGGCAGGCATCTGGTCACAGCAGCCGTCATGCAGCTCCTTGGCCGTTAGCTCCTCGCTCTGAAGTGCGGTTAACAACAGCGTCAACCGGATACTCTCCGTCTCTTTCAGTGATTTCGCCCGGAAAAGGAACAGGAGCAGCGGATCGGCAGATTCATAGTAATTATAGCGGAGCCATTCGGACAGCTCGGTGCCTTGTTCTGCGGTCAGATCCTGCTGCAGGACGGTCACCATCTCTTTGAGATTGCGCAGCGTTTTGTCATAGGTATGGACGGAAATGCCGAGCCGCTCGGCGAATTGCTGCCTGCTGTAGGCTCCCCCGGCTAGTGACAGCATACGGAGAAACTGTATTTCTTTATCGAAGCTTTCCTTGGCCATATGTATACCTCCAGCCTGTAACGCATTCATGAGTTGTAATAGTTAATACCTCTATTAAGCACCAGAGTTGCTTGAAATGGAAGATTTTTGTCTGCCGCCATACTTCCACCCTGTTCCTTCTTGGCAAAATGAGGGAAGATAAGGCCAGCGAAACCGACTTGGAATGGAGGGATGACATGAACCCTATCAATACGCTCATCCACAAGCAATTGAAGCAGATTGAACAAGAGGAGCAAGTGACGATCCTCTATGCCTGTGAATCAGGCAGCCGGGCGTGGGGATTCCCCTCGCAGGACAGTGATTACGATGTGCGGTTCATCTATGTGCATCGGCCGGAGTGGTACTTATCGATCTGGGATGCACGGGATGTCATAGAGCGTCCTATTAACAATATGCTGGATATTAGCGGCTGGGATCTGCGCAAAGCGCTGAAGCTGTTCCATAAATCCAACCCGCCGCTGCTGGAGTGGCTGCAGTCCCCGATCCAGTATGCTGAGAAGTTCAGTGTGACGGAGCAGCTTAGGGGGATCTCACCGTATACCTTTTCGCCGAAATCCTGTATGTACCATTACTTGAACATGGCCAAAGGCAACTACCGGGATTACCTGCAAGGGGAGCAGGTCAAGATCAAAAAGTATTTCTACGTGCTGCGCCCGGTGCTGGCCTGTGAGTGGATTCACCGCTACGGGGAGATGCCGCCGATGGCATTCGAGGTGCTGGTGGAACGGCTGATTCCAAGGGACAGTGAGCTGTGGAAGGTCGTGCAGCATTTGCTGGCCCGGAAGAAGTCGGGTGAGGAGCTGGACCTGGAACCGCGGCTGAGTGCGATTAACGAGTATCTGGAGGAGCAGCTGCAAGAGCTGGAGAAGACAGCGGCGGCATACCTCAGTGTTAAGACAGACAATCGGGACCGGGGGCTTGATGCTCTGTTCCGGGAGGTTTTGCAGGAAGTGTGGGGGTTGAATTTGTAGAGGAGGAAGACAATCATGGCTATTGTACAACTGAGATCAACGAACCCGCAGCTAAGCTTCATCATCCGCAAGAATCCGCAGAGCGGCATGCAGCTTCGCCCGGTCCGTCAGGGTATCGCATACGGCTGGTATTCGGATGAGGCTACTTATAATGTGTACTTCAAGGACGCTGACAATGAGGTATCCTATAAAAAGAACGATGGCGAGAGCTTCGAGTACCTCAATGTCTCCCGCTATAACACCCCGTTATTCCCGCTGAATGCGGTGAATGAGTTCTTCTCTACCCCGTTCAAGGCGCGGGATGAGCGGGATACGGAGGGGTTTGAGCACTCTTTTACCATCCAGATGATTCATGTCGAACGTCTGCATTACATCCGGTTCTTCGAGCAGCATCAGAAGGATTATGCGTTCACCCTGGAGCACCAGGCGCATAAGAGCTATTCCCTGACCATCACTACGCGCAAAAGCCTCTACCACCTCCTGCATGTGGTCAGTGTGCTGTCCTTGTTCTTATCGATCTTCGGTGACGAGTACATCGATATCTCGGACCGGATTCTGGACAAATATATCCGCAGTCTGAACGTGATGGACGCTCCTTTCTATATCCGCAGCCTGTTCGCCCGGAATCTCCTGAAGACCCGGGAGCAGTTCAAACGGTACAAGACGGCTGTCGAGCAAACAGATCTGTACCCGATCGGTCTGGAATATGGCAGTACGGCGATACAGCGGCGGACGTTCATCTCGGGTGTGCTTCCGTTTGATAAGCCCATTCTGGATATCGGCTGCGGCGAAGGCTTCTACGCCATTCCGTATGCCGGGAAGATTGAGGGCGCTTATTATGCGGTGGACATCAACGAGGAGCTGCTGGAGGTTGTGAACCGCAAAGCAAAGGCCAAGGAGCTGGATAACATCGTCACCTTCCGCTCGCTGGAGCATTTCCTGGAGCTGTACAACGGAGAGCAGGTGGATGTCATTCTGACCGAGGTGGTGGAGCATATGAGTGAACTGGAAGCGGCTGCGCTGATCCGGCAGATCATCCGCCATGTGGATTTCGGACAGCTGATTGTGACTACGCCGAATGCGGATTTCAATCCTTACTATGAGCTGGAAGGCTTCCGCCATGAGGATCACAAGTGGGAAAAAGGCCAGGCGGCGTTCCAGGAGTGGCTGACGCTCACACTGCAAGGGCTGGGCGTGGAAGCCGAATTCTCGCTCGTAGGTGACCGGGTGGGCGACATTCGTACCACGCAGAGCGCCATTGTGCGCAGACAGGAGGGTTAGGCCATGGACATTCAGACGAAGGTACACACGATATTCATGCTGGTGGGCGCGACGGAGTGCGGGAAGTCTACTTTTGCCAAAGAAGTGCTGATCCCACAGCTTAAGGCTGCGGACAGCACCACAGGTCTGCGCACGAATGTGCAGTATCTCTCTTCAGACCTGATCCGTCAGGAGATCTTGGGCTATGACTACGATAAATATGATCAGGTCATGCTGGAGGCCAGCTCGCATACGTTCGCGCTGTTGTTCGAGCGGTTGAAGCGGGTGACCTCCTGGCCGATTAATGCGGAGTTTGTCATTATGGATACGATAGGTCTCGCTGAGGATTACCGCAGCAAGGTGCGGGCGATTGCCCAGGAGAACCAGTATAATCTGGAGGTCATTCTGTTCGATTACCGTAAGCGGGAGGATTATTATGCCTCGGAGCGCTCGAAGAAGCTGATCTCAAATCACCTGAACCGGCTGCGCCGGGAAGTGCTGCCTGTGCTGTCCCGCGAGGGCTACCATGGTATTCATAAGGTGCGGGCCAAGGATTTTCTGCTGGAAGGTGTTGAAGGTACTGAAGGTTCTGAAGGTTCTGGGGAAAAGCTGCCAAACCCGGATTACCGGGTGCATATTCAGGATTGGGAGGCCTATGCCGCTGCGGTGCTTCCGCGAGATCAGGAATACATTGTGGTCGGCGACGTACACGAATGTGTTCAAGAGCTGCAGGGGCTGCTGCGCAGCTACGGCTACCGGATTGAAGAAGGGAAGCTATGCGCCACGGATAAGCTGAAGAATACACAGATCATCCTAGCGGGCGACTGGATCGATAAAGGCAAGCAGACCCGGGAGATTATCGAGTTTTTGTATGACAATCAGGAGCATTTCCTGTTCGTAATGGGCAACCATGAGAATTTCGTCTACAAGTACCTGCGCGGGGAGATTAAGGGGACTGAGCCGGAGCTGCTGAGAACCTATTTTGACTCCACTCAGGTGTTACAGGAAGATGAAGAGTTGTTCCGTCAATTCTCCGTGCTGGTGGAGCGAGCGAAGCCCTTTTACCGCTATATCGGGAATCGGGGGCCTTCCTTCTATGTGACGCATGCGCCTTGCCGCAATAAGTACATCGGGAAGCTGGATACGAATTCGCTGCGCCATCAGCGCAACTTCCGGCTAGACCGTGAGTCTGCGTACGAGCAGCAGCTGGGCTTCCTGAAGGAGGAGGCGGAGGGCAATCATCCGTTCCATCTGTTCGGACATATTGCCGCGAAGCAGACGTTCCGTATCAAGAACAAATTACATCTGGATACAGGGGCGGTGCATGGGAACGGGCTAACTTCTGTCCTTATAACCTTCAAGCCGTTCTACAAAAGCCATAAATCCCGCCAGCAGCTCTTGCCGGAAGAGTTGCCGGTTCTCTTCCGCGAAGTGAGCATGGTCTCTGTGGAGGAGCTGGATGCGGAGTCCATGCGCAGACTGCGCTATTCCTCGCAGAATAAGGTCAACTTCATCTCCGGGACGATGTCGCCTGCGGATAAGGATGAAGTAGCAGGCGAGCTGGAGTCACTGCGCAAGGGTCTGGATTATTTTGCCGGACGCGGGGTGTCTGAGGTGGTCCTTCAGCCTAAGTATATGGGATCGCGCTGCACGGTGTATCTATTCCGGGACGTAGAGCATTGTTATGCGGTTAGCCGCAATGGCTATAAGGTCAAGGCTGCAGATCTGACGCCGGTCTATGAAGGACTGCTGGGGCGGTTCGGAACGTATATGGCGGAGCAAGGCATCCGTGTGCTGCTGCTGGACGGGGAGCTTCTGCCCTGGAAGGCGCTGGGGGAAGGGCTGATTGAACGCCAGTTCCAGCCGATTGGGCGGGCGCTGGAGAATGAGCTTGCGTTCCTGAGAGAGCACGGGTTCGAGGATTCGCTCGGTGAGCTGATTCAGGCGTATGAAGCCAGCGGATTCGAGCAGGATCAGCATCATCTGACCAAAGAAGCGCTTAATACCAGCTATGGTGCTCATGTATACCAGACAAATAAGCATGTCCGCAGCATCCGGGATGCCTATGTGGGGCTTGACCAGAGGGACGAGGCGTACCGGGTGTATAAGCGGCAGCTGGAGCTGTACGCCGGGGAGGCGGAGCTGGATTATAAGCCGTTTGCTATTCTGAAGGAAGTGCTGGAGAGCGGGGAGGAACGGATGCCTGAGGGAGTAACCTCGGAGCAGTACCGCTTCCTGAATGACGATGAGATCCTGGTGCTGGACCTGCAGGAGCCGGAGACTTACAGCCGGGCTGAGGAATATTTCGCCGCCATAACCGTTGAGCAGAAGATGGAGGGGATCGTGATCAAGCCGGAGCAGGAGCAGCCGGGAGTGGTCCCTTACCTGAAGGTCCGTAATCCGGGTTACCTGTCGATCATCTACGGCTACGACTACAGATTTCCGCACAAGTATGCCAAGCTGATGAAGCAGAAGAATATCGCACCTAAGCTGCGCACTTCCCTGGCTGAGCACCGGCTGGGTAAGCACATGCTGGAGATTAAGCTGGAGGAGATCTCGGCGGACAACAGCACCTACAAACAGATTGCCGCGAACCTGTTGTTCGAGGTGACGAAGGAGAAGGAGATCGATCCGAGGCTCTAAAAGAAACGTCATGCAGGCTGCCGGGAAGTTCCCGTAGCCTGCCTTATTTTGTTATAGAGGAGATGATGGTTTACGCCTGCGGAGGACATGTGGCTGATTGCACCGTGCATGCCAGATGTAATCGGAAAACCGATTACAATGGGCTAGGCGGAGGCGAGCGGGCTGAATGTTTTGTTCCAAGCCAGTTGTTGCCCCTTATCGCTTACGTCTGAAGATATACACTGCATGATCCTTCGAGGGCGGCAGGATATATTGCGATAACCGCTCATCCAGCTCCATTCTGAATGGTTCATCCGGGTATACGTATCGAAGTTACCTGTAATCGCAGGGTCGGTCTCTGCTGCCAATCACGATATTCATATCTACAGATGCGGAGTTGAATACATGCTTCACATAATTGTTCCTGGGGATAGGACAGGAGCAGAGATCAGCCGGTGGAGATGCTGTATCTGTGGCGTCTGGCGGGCATCGCCGCCATTGCTGCCGTGTTATTCGGGATTATGTACAATGTACTGTGGAATCAATTTACGCTGAAGCCGCTGTGGAATATTCTTATTGGATCGATTCTCAGTATTGCAGGCGGGATGGGTATGGTGTGGTTGTTCTCCATTGAGATGTTCGCTTCCATCCGCGCCTGGTGGCCTGGAATGCTGCTGTTATCCGTGATTCTGCATACGGTTGCGTTCTACTTCTATGCCAGAGCGAACAGCAAGAAATCGGCGGAAGAGCTGAATAAGATCTTGAAGTAGTCGGAGAGCTACGCGAAGCCGGGATTGCAGACTTGAAGTATACGTTAAAAAGAAGGAGAGCACCCCGTGGGACTGCTCCCCTTCTTCATATTGATCTATGCCGTTCCATGGACCGGCGTGAAGTTAACCCATCACAACCAGCACATCGTTCTCTGCTGCCATACGGGATACAGGAATCAGATTGCCCTGGATTTCTTCGCCGTTGATGACGATGCGAGAGACGCCTTTCTGAACGCTGTTCTTGTTCTCCACCTGGATGTTCAGCTTCTTCCCGCGGAATTCGCGTACCATGGAGAAGTCGGTCCAGTCCGAAGGGACACACGGGTCCAGACGGAGGCCGTCCTTCTGCGGCTGAACGCCCATTATGCCCTCTGCCAGAGAGACCATGACAGTGGAGGCGGTGCCGGTCAGCCAGTGGACATGGGCCCGCCCCTGATACGGGCTGTCCTTGGATTCCACGAATTGGCCGTGGACGTAAGGTTCCAGCTTACGGACCTCCGCATTGTCGTTCATGGTGGCCGGGCTGCAGTTCAGGAAATACTCGAACGCGCGATCACCGTTACCAATCACCGTCTCCGCCAGGATGAGCCAGCCCTGCGGCTGGCTGAAGATGCCGCCGTTCTCCTTCGTTGAGGCATTGAACAGCGCCATCAGTGCCACCGGCAAGCCGTATTTGCGGAATGGCGGGTAGAATAGCATCGTGCCGTAATCAGTCCGCAGATTGTCATAGACCTTGTCCATGGCGAGCTTGGCCTGTTCAGGGCGGGCTGCGCCGCTAAGCACCGACCAGCTCTGCGGATTGAGCCAGATTCGGCCCTCGTCGTTCTCCCACGAGCCGATGGTATAGTTATCTTCGGTGAAGCCGCGGACGAACTGATCGTTCTCCCAGGCATACTTCTGAATATTACCGTCCAGCTCCTCCAGCAGCCCTTGTGCCCACGCCGTATCCTCCGGTTTGTTCTTGTTCTCCGCGATGCCCATGAATACCTTGAAGCCCATGTACAGCTGGAAGGCCACGAACAGGGATTCACCCTTGGCGCCAAGCCGCAGACAATCGTTCCAGTCGGCATGAAGTCCAACCGGCATCCCGTGCGCGCCCATCCGGTCGAGGCTGAATTGAAGCGCCTGCCGCAGATGCTCATACACCGTTGCTTCGCCTTGATCTGAATAAGGAATGAGCTCATCGGTGAAGTCCCAGTTTCCGCTCTCATTCAGGTACTTGATAACCGTGGGGAACAGCCACAGGGCATCGTCGGCCCGGTAGTGGGGATGTCCAGTCTCCCGCACATACTCAGGGTCGTCTGGTGTTCCCTCATGGCCCGGGTTATGGTCGAATTTCACCAGCGGCAGTCCGCCGCCATTGGATACCTGGGCAGAGATCATCAGCCGCAGGCGTTCGAGAGCCATCTCATGGTCCAGATGGATAATGCCCTGGATGTCCTGAACCGTATCCCGGTAGCCAAGCCCGTTGCGCAGGCCGGAGTACTGGAAGGAGGCGGCACGCGACCAGATGAAGGTGATGAAGCACTGATATGCGTTCCATGTGTTGATCATATGGTTCAGATTGCTGCTTGGAGTCTGCACCTGGAAGCGGTTAAGCTTGCTGTGCCAGAAGGTCTTCAGTTCTTCAAGCTCCCGGTCTACCACGGACAAATCCTGGTAGTGGCTAAGAATGCCGGAGGCTCCTTCTTCATCATATTGTCCCAGCAGGAAGGCAATTTCCTTCTCTTCTCCCGGCTGCAGCTCTACATTCATCTGCAGGGCACCGCAGGCATTGGCATTATAGTTCAGTGAGTTCGAGCATTGTCCGTTCTCCACGGAGAGCGGATTCCCGTAGCTGCGGTAATCTCCAAGGAATGTATCGCGGTCCCCGTCATAACCGGCCACCTCTGCTCCGGCCGCGCCGAAGAATCTCCAGGTCTGTTCTCCCGCGATATTTTCATTGATGACTTGAAGAATTTTATCGTGCTTGAAGTAGGTCCGGGAAATAAACAGCGTGTATTGCAGGTTCACGGTATCTTGCTCATAGTTGTTGTCATTGGTGAATTCGGCGAAGCCGAAGAGAGCCAGCTTACGCGGAGTGGTGCCATCATTGCGGATCTTCATGCGCCATACCTCATAGGTCTTGTTCAGCGGTACGTAGTATAAGGACTCGGTATGAATGTTGTCATAATCTGAGACGATGTTCGTGTATCCGGTTCCATGATGGCAGACGGATTTGTATTGCTCCAGATTCTTGCCTACCGGCTGCCAGGAGCCGGACCAATAATCGCCGTTTTCCAGGTCTTTGATATAAATGTAGCGCCCAGGCTCGTCCTTGGAGTTGAAATGATAGCGGATATGCCGTCCGTTGGCCCCGGATTTCACGAAGCTGTAGCCCCCGGCGTTGCCTGAGATAATCGCACCGTATTCCGGCGAGCCGAGATAGTTGGCCCAGGGAGCAGGTGTATTCGGTTTTGTAATCAGATACTCTTTGTTCTTGTCGTCAAAATGACCGTATTGCATAACCATTCCTCCTCATGATAGATAACAGGCAGGGTTATGAACGCGCGTTCACAAATGACCGAAGAATCCCGCCCACTTCCATTATAAGACAATAGTGGTCTGACAATATAGCCTATATTTGAGAAAAAAACAAACAGTAGAGTCTTTTTATAGCAGTTTCCTATATTTGAATGGGGGTATGGCGTTGATAAGATCAAGTATATGTGAGTGCGGCTAGATGGCTGGAAGTATAAGGAGGAGTGCAAGATGAGTATAAAGCAATGGTCTGAAGATACGATATCCTACGATTTAAACGGTGAGTGGTCTATCCGAAGAGCAGAGCCCAAGGAGTGGGGAATATATTGCTCCGTCTATTATAACATGGAGTATAACGGTTTTTTTAGAGAGGAAAGCTATGCGAATCCGCGCAGGAATGCCTTTTGGATATACAAGGGGGAGAGCAAAATCGGCGGAGTCCGGATGTCACCGAATGTGATCTACCATCTCTTTGTAATCCCGCCCTTTAACGATTCATTTGGAGTATTGAAGCAGCTTAAAGCGTTGTTGATTCATTGGTCTGACCGGAAGGAGCCCATACGCACCTATGAGATTCTACCGGATCAGGTTCATCTGTATGCCCGGGCAGGCTTCTGGCCGGATGAATTCAGATGCCGCTGGATGCAGCGGCCTACAGAATATTTTCACATCAAATGGGAGGATGATCTGAGGATTGAGAGTCCAGAAGTGGAAGGGACTGAGGACGGAGGCAAAAGGTTCATTCTTGCAGAAGAGATTGCCCGTTGTGATTTTGAGAGCTTTAGAGGCGGACTGGATGCAACCCGGAGGAAGCAATTTGCTTTAAAAGATTTTATACCCGGTGAAGATCCTAATTACTCCAATGAAATATTAACGCAGGCTTCCACGCTGGTATTCGATAACGCGACAGATCAGCTCATTGCCAATTGCCGGCTGTGTCTCCAGGATGATGTGGCCGCAGTCTATAGCATTGGCGTTAATCCCGCTTATCGTGGGAGAAGATTGGCTACACGGATGCTGCAAAGAGCCCTTACCACTCTGAAGGGGACGTATCCGCTGCTGAGATTGTATGTAATGGAAGGAAATGATGCGGAATCTATGTACTACAATCTCGGGTTTAAGCCCGGGGTGCAGGAGATTCAGAAGATGTATATCCCGGTGGATTAACGCAAATAAGCGATCCGCAAGATCAGCGAAGGCACCCTTAGGGGTGTCTTTTTTTTGCTATAAAAATGACTGGAAGCACAAAGAGGAGGTGTCTTTCGCAATTATGCAATGATTTTTGTCACAATAAAGGAGATTTGTAGAGTTAATGTAGAGGTCTGTCGGATAGTATTAGAAACTAAGAGATTATGATACACAACCTGTCGGTATCCGTATCGCACGATTTGGTGAACGCCTGCATAAGAAGGGAGGAAAGTACAGGTAACAGGCAAGCGGTCTATGAATAATAGGAAGTGTCGGCTGATCCCATAAAAGTCCCATTAGATGAGGAGAACAAAAAAAGATGACAACATCAAAGAAATGGAATAAAAGAGGTTCCCGCGCTCTGGCAGCCTCGTTGTCGATTGCGCTGGTTACTGCCAACTTTGCGGTGCTTGGGCCAGTGGCCCATGCGGCTGTAGCGGAGAATGACGGCTCGGAACAAATTTTCACTTCAGATAAGTACCGGAGCTTCACCAAGGATAGCGGATCGGTAAAATTAACCTTCCCGGAGCTATTTATAACCGCAGATCCTGGTGAAATGATGACGGGCGCAACGGTTGTCATTAACGGGTACAAGCAGGGTGACCAGATTACGTTCGTAACAACTGGTACAGAAATTACAGTTAAATCCGGCGCGGGGAACGGTGTCTATATATTAGAAGGCGGAGCTTCAACTGCAGAGTATCAGAGCGTATTGGAAAATGCCGAATTCACTATGACATCACCAGGAGAGCGCAGTCTGACCTTCGGCCTTGGTCCTGTCCCGGCCTTTAATAAAAACGGCCATTTCTATGAGTATGTGGCGGAAACCAGCGTCAAGTGGCCGAAAGCCAAGGCGGATGCCGAGAAGAAGAGTTATTATGGACGCCAGGGGTATCTGGTGACGATTACTGACCCGGATGAGAACGCTTTTATTGTCGATAAGACTCCAGTAATTGGCTGGATTGGCGGGAAAGATGTGGCTCGTGAACAAAATGAACAACAAAACGATAGGGCTACTACGCGCGTTTCCACCTTGCAGAACATTGAAAAATATAAAGGCTACGGCGATTGGCGCTGGGTAACCGGACCGGAAGGATTGGTGCAATTCGAAGGCAAATCAGGACTTCGTTTTTACCAGGGGTACCTCGCCGATGGAGGAAAAAATGATGCCGCCGAGGTTACCGATGCAACTTACGGCCCTATGTACGCTAATTGGGCTCCGAATGAGCCCAATGATAAAACATATGAGCATGTGGTCCATATTTATTCAAGCGGTCCTAATAAAAGTAAATGGAATGATTATCCAACTAACTCCCAGGGGGTGCATGCCTACCTAGTTGAATACGGCGGCATGCCAGGAGATTCCACCACCAGCATTAACACAACCATTACACTGCTGGACAAAACACCGCTGAAAACGGATGCTACTACAGCGCAGGGCTATCTGAATACTGCTCCGCAGACCTATACAAAGGAGTCTCTGGCTGTTCTTCAAAAGGCAACAGATGCTGCCAACGCTGTTCTTGATAATGACCATGCTACCCCGGAAGAAATCGAAGCTGCCCGCAAGGGTCTGGAGGATGCAATTGCCGGGTTGGTTAAGCAGCCGCCGGTAGCTAACAGCGCAAGCTATACAGCCGGAAGCAACAATCAGGTGTCTATCAAGTTCGACAAGGACATCAAGTTTAACGCGGACGATGCGGATACTACAGATGACTTCAGAGTAACATTGGACGGAAAATTGGTCGATGTTACGAAGGCTGTAGTATCCGACGAAGATCCAAGTGTCATTATTCTGACCCTGGCCAGACCGTTGTCCAATGACCCTGTGGTTCGAATCGAATACAATGCCGCAGAGTCGGCAATCGAGGCTCAGACGCCGGGGAAGGAGCCAGTGTCCGACTTTACGCTGATCGCTAACGGTCCGTTCGGTGACTCTTTGCAGATTCAAGAGCCTGCGAACGGAACCGAGGTATACGGAGCAGACTTCCCGCTCCCGGTAACCGGACAAGCTGCACTGGACTCGGTAGTTACGGCTGCCGTCTATAAAGTGGACGTTCATCCTAATGCCTATCTGTTCGATCTTGAAGTAGGCATTACGGTAACTGATGATGTCTATAAGTGGGACACCAAGCTGCCGGGACCGCTGGCACCAGGGTCCTACCATGTAGCGGTGACTTCTACCAAGACATTCGGTGATGAGGTAAGAAAAGAAACGAAGCTGGTACCGTTCACCGTGCCGCAGCTGGAATTGACTCATGTGGCGGTAAATGAAGGACAGCCGGATCATGCTGTGCTGACGTTCAACCAGCCTGTAGGTTCTGCTTTGACCGATGCTGATTTCACCGGGCTTACCGTCGATGGACGGAAAGTGATTGCTGTGAAGTCCGTACAGGGCGATAAAGTAGAAGTCGTTCTGGAGGAAGCGCTCGGTCCAGATGATGCATTGGTCGTAGGGTACGACCCTGCTGCCGGTAATGTTACGGCTGAAGGCAATGTCCTGAACGAATTGAAGCCGATTCAGGCAGGCGACCAGTCCGGCATTACGAAGGATAATAATGTGATTCCGCTTCAGCTCGTTGCTGCTTATCCCGAAGCCGGCAAGCTCAAGCTGGTATTCAACAAGCCAATCAACGACTTGACCGATCTGTCAGGATTCACTTACGGCGGTGTGCCGCTTAAGGAGCCTTTTGAGATCAACGGCAATGAACTGATCGTGTCCATTCCGGAAGATCATAAGGGCGGACTGTTGAGCTACGATCCAGAGCTTGGCAACGTAACGGAGAATGGCAACAAGAATAACCCGCTTACGGGTCTGCAGCCGGGAATTGATCTTGGCGGAGATTCCAAGTATATCTCAGAGGCAGGCAAGCTGCCTGAGAACGGTCTGGGATTATCCGTTGGGGACAAGCCGGTATCCTTAAGTCCGGGCTTCCAGCCGGATGTACCAAGCGGCTATCAGGCGACCGTGCCTAACGAGACCGGTACCATCGCCCTGAATCTTGCCCCGGCAGGAGATAACGATACACTGCGCAAGGTTAGCCTGAACGGTGTAGAGGTCCCTGACGGTGACTGGAGCAAGCTGCCGCTTCAGGAAGGGCTGAACATCATTCAGGTGGATATTGTGGATGCGAAGCGTCCGGGCGTTAAGCTGGGCCAATACCAGATTCAGGTCATCCGCGCAAGCGGGAAGCTGGTCTCCCTGGAGCCTTCAAGCGGCACCCTGCAGCCGGAGTTCAAGCCTGAAACTACAAGTTATGATGTAACTGTAGGGAACAGTGTATATGAAATGTCATTCAAGCCGGTAACACTTGACCCGGGTGCGGTGGTAACACTCAGCATTACCGGTGAAGCGCCGGTAGAGGTGAAGAACGGCGAATGGAGCAAAGCGCTCCCTCTGAAAGTAGGCAAGAATGAAGTTCTGGTTACCGTCAAGGATTCCGCAGGTGGAACGAACACCTACACCATGATCATTACCAGAGAACAGCCTGTTTCCAGCGGCGGAGGCTCCGGCCCTGCTCCTGCACCGGATACTGCCAAAACCGAACTCATCCAGGTGGATGTAGCCATAGGCGGTGCCAATGCGGTGGGGATCACGAAGGTACCGGTTCAGCGGACGACGCACAGCAACGGAACCATAACTGATCTGGTCCGCTTCACCAAGGATAAGGCTGAAGAAGCGGTGAAGAAGGCGAAAGAGACGGGACAAAGCATTGCCCGTGTAGTCATCCCGGATGCGGCGGACAATGTCAGCGAAGTGAATGTCCAAATTCCGGCGGAGACCGCAAATTTGCTGAAAGAAAATGGGATTGTACTGGAAATCTATACGGAGAACGCGATTGTGCGTGTTCCGAATGAATCGCTGGAAGGCACCTTACAAGACTTCTATTTCCGGCTGGTGCCGGTGAGAAGTGCAACAGAGCGGAATGAAATCGAGAAAAGAGCCACGCTCGAAGCTGTGGTCCGTGAAGTGGCCAAGGACAACAAAATCGAAGTGGTCGCCAGACCGATGACCATCGAGACGAACCTGTCCAGCCGCGCAGTAACCCTGATTCTGCCGCTAAGAGATGTGAAGCTGCCTGCGAATGAAGCGGCGCGTAATGCATTCCTGGCACAGCTCGGTATTTTCATTGAACATACCGACGGCACGAAAGAGGTTGTCAAAGGCAAAGCGGTTACCTATAAAGAGGGACTGCTTGGACTGGAATTCTCGGTAAGCAAATTCAGTACCTTTACGATTATCAACTTCAATAATCAGTCGCCTGCTACGCATGTATCCTATATCGTTGGCTTCCCGGATGGCGAATTCAAGCCGGACGATCGGGTAACGCGCTCGCAGATGGCACTCATGCTTGCCCGGAATCTGGGCTATGATGCTAGTGCGGCTGTAGGCAATCCTCCCTTCCCGGATGTCGCTGTCCGTCATTATGCGGCAGCAGCCATTGCCTTTGTGAATACACAGGGCTTGATGAAGGGTGATCCGGCCGGGAAATTCCGGGGGAATGCACCGATTACGAGAGCAGAGATGGCCGCTGCTGCTGCCAACTACCTGAAGCTTGCAGTACCGGCAGATGGTAAGTCCAGCATGAGCGACACCACCGGACATTGGGCACAAGGCGTCATTGAAGCCAATGTGAAGGCGGGCTTGCTCAAAGGCTACCCGGACGGCAGCTTCAAGCCGAATGCTTATCTGACCCGTGCGGAAGCTGTAGTCATTGTTAATCAGATGTTTGGCCGCGGTCCGCTCCATGGAGCAGATGCGGTGAAATTCCCGGATGTCTCCAAGAATCATTGGGCCTACCTGGATATCCAGGAGGCTGTCATCGACCATCAGTACCGGGTCGACAGTGAACAGAAGGAACAACGGGTTACAGAATAAATGGATAGGGGTTGGAGGAGAGATCATTCTCCTCCAACCCCTAAATCATTAAATTTGAAGTATAATGGTTATAACACCTTACCGATTTCCAGCTGCGAAGGAGATCCGAATGAGAGCAATCCTGATTGACGATGAAGAATTGGCACTAAAGGCTTTGGAACGCCAATTGCATGCACTTGGTGATTTTGAGATTATCGGCAAATATACCGATCCGCTGCTAGGGCAGCAAAAGGTGGAGGAGACCGAGGCCGACATTGTGTTTCTCGATATCCATTTACCGGAGCTGAGCGGGATTGAGCTGGCGGAGAGGCTACTGGAGCGAAGACCCGATCTGCAGGTTGTATTCGTAACGGCATATGATAAGTATGCGATCAAGGCTTTTGAGCTGAATGCCCTGGACTATTTGCTTAAGCCGATTCATATGGACCGTCTGAAGCTTACAGTGCGGAGATTGAATGCTCAGCAGAAGCCTGGCCTGGCAGCCCGGGCAACGTCAGCGCAGACAAGCTGGAGGATGCTGATGCTCGATGCCTTCCGGATCTACGAAGGGAGTCAGGAGCTTCCGTCACTGCAATGGAGAACGGCGAAGGCGCAGGAAATCTTCTTTTATCTGCTGCATCATCGCGGCAAAGTGGTCAGTAAAGCGACTCTAATTGAGCTAATGTGGGCTGATTTTGATCCGGACAGGGCCTATCCGCAGTTATATACTGCTGTGTATCATATCCGCAAAATGCTGGAGCCTTTCAGCAGAGAACGGATTCTCCTGCAAAATACGGCGGACGGCTATCTGCTCAAGCTGGATGGGATCTGCCTGGACGTTGATGAGTTTGACCGCTTTATCCAAGCGGGGTTAGAGCTGTCGAATGACACACTGCCTGAATATGAACGAATCCTGAAGCTGTTCAAGAGCGAATATCTGGAGGGGTACGATTATGTGTGGGCGGAGCTTGAACGGCAAAGATTCCAGCTGCAGTGGATTCGGCTCAAGCTGAATCTGGTCCGCTGGTATATGGGGAATGCAGAATATGAACAGGCCTTCAAGCATATTGAACAGGTGTGCACCCGCTATCCGTTAGAGGAGCAAGCGCAATTATTGTACATGCAAATATCGGATAGCATGGGCTTTCATTTTCTGGTGCAAAGACAATATGTATTACTGGAAACGGTTATGGAAGCAGAGGTTGCGGAGAAACCGAGCCGGGAGATTGTCAAATGGTATAGGGATTGGGACAACAAGCGTCAAAAAGGGTGAATCCGTGGATTCATCCTTTTTGCCCTATCTAAATTATGATATATTTAATCTTGAATGAACTGGTTCTGCAAAGACCCGACGAAGGAGCACCCCATGACCCAATTTGTCTACAAGCAGATTATTGCTGACCTCAAAACGAAGATCTTTGCCGGGCAGTACGCCGATATGAAGCTGCCGGATGAGCGCAGTCTCAGCGAGGCGTATCAGGTTAGCCGCAGTACCATTAAGCGTGCGCTGATGAAGATGGAGAGCTCGGGCATTATTTTCAAGAAACGCGGCTCCGGCACCTTCATCAATCCGCTATACATAAAGAACGATTCGATCTTCAATTACGAGGGCTCTAACCTGGGGGTGTCGGATAACTTCCAGATGCACGGCAAGAAGCCGGAGATCAAGGTGCTGAGCTTCGAGGTCATCCGGCCCACGGAGGAGCTTCAGCGGGATTTGTTCCTGATGCCCCATGATTTCGTGTATAAGATCGTGCGTCTGCGTCTGTTTGAAGGTGCGCCCTTCATGATTGAGACGGGATATATTCCGATCAAAATTGTGCAAAATCTCGACCAGACGATTATCGAGGGCTCGATTTTTCATTATCTGGAGGAGTCGCGCAATCTGGCGGTGACTAAATCCTTTTTGTCTATTTTTGCCGAGCCTTCGCTGCCGAATGACCAGGAGCTGCTCCATCTGAAGGAGAATGAACCCGTAGGGATTATGGAAGGAATCTTCTTCCTGGATAACGGCACGCCGTTTGAATTCTCGCATATGCGCTTCCATTATGAGTATCTGAAGTTCAACACGTTCGTGTCTGTGCATTAACGGGTGGACGTTGTAAATAGCATAACTGAGGTATAGCAGGCCGGGAGGAGTCCCGGTCTTTTTGGCATCTTTTCGGACATAACAAATTAATCCATAAATATAAAAAAGAATATAATTTTGTGCGAATTTTGCAGCGAATTTCATACTATGTTCAAAATTTCACAATATTGGACCGTATTAATTTCTAAAAAGATTGAATTTCTGAAATGCCGATGTATGATGTAACTGTAGAAGTGATACATTCAAAATACAAAGAAAAAGATTAGGGAGTGGAAGACATGGGATTAACAATCGAACAGGTGGATTATTCCTCGAAAACGTATCTGGAAAAGCTTGACGCTTACTGGCGTGCAACGAACTACATCTCCGTAGGCCAGCTTTATTTGAAGGATAATCCGTTGTTAAGAGAACCGCTGAAGGATGCAGATGTCAAAGTGAAGCCGATCGGACACTGGGGCACCATCCCTGGGCAGAACTTTATCTATGCGCACCTGAACCGTGTAATCACTAAATATGATCTCAACATGTTCTATATTGAAGGCCCGGGCCATGGCGGTCAGGTGATGGTATCGAACTCTTATCTGGACGGAAGCTACACTGAAATCTACCCCCAGATCACCCAAGACATCCCTGGTCTGAAAAAGCTGTTCAAGCAATTCTCTTTCCCTGGCGGTGTAGCCTCCCATGCTGCTCCTGAAACACCTGGATCCATTCACGAAGGCGGCGAACTGGGTTACTCCCTGTCGCACAGCGTGGGTTCGATTCTCGATAACCCTGATCTGATCTCTGCAGTAGTTGTAGGTGACGGCGAAGCAGAAACCGGCCCTCTGGCCGCTTCCTGGCTGTCCAACCGGTTCATCAACCCGATTACAGACGGTGCTGTATTGCCGATTCTGCATTTGAACGGCTTCAAGATCAGCAACCCTACCATCCTCTCCCGGATGAGCAGAGAAGAATTGACCGCATATTTTGCCGGAAATGGCTGGGAAGCATTCTTCGTAGAAGGCGAGAACCCGGATCTGATGCACCCGGAAATGGCGAAGGTGCTGGATACGATCGTAGAGAGAATTGCCGCAATTCAGAAGAATGCCCGTGAAAATAATGATACTACCCGTCCTGTATGGCCGATGCTGGTCTTCCGTACGCCTAAGGGCTGGACTGGTCCCAAAGCATGGGACGGCGTGCCGAATGAAGGCTCCTTCCGTGCCCACCAGGTGCCGATTCCGGTTGATCAGAAGAACATGAAGCATGCTCCGGCATTGCTTGAATGGCTGAACAGCTACAGACCTGAAGAATTGTTCGATGAGAACGGCCGTCTGAACGCGGATCTGGCTGAGCTGCTGCCAACCGGCGACAGACGTATGGGGATGAACCCTGTAACGAATGCCGGCAAGCTGATCAAAGACCTGCACAAGCCGAACTTCCGCAACTACGCCCTGGATAATTCCGTTCCGGGTCAAGTGATTGCACAGGATATGGCCGTGCTGGGGAAATACCTGAAAGAGGTTGTTACGCTCAACGAAGAGAACCGCAACTTCCGGATTTTTGGACCGGATGAGACTATGTCTAACCGTCTGGGACCTGTATTCGAAGTGACCAAGCGCCAATGGATGGATGCCATTCAGGAACCGCAGGATGAATTCCTTGCTCCATACGGCCGTGTCATTGACTCCCAGTTGTCTGAGCATCAGGCGGAAGGGATTCTGGAAGGGTATGTCCTGACTGGGCGCCACGGATTCTTCGCCAGCTATGAAGCGTTCCTGCGCGTGGTTGACTCGATGATTACCCAACACTTCAAGTGGCTGCGTAAGGCGACAGATCAGACCTGGAGAGAAGATATTCCTTCCCTGAACGTGATCGCCACATCGACCGTATTCCAGCAGGACCATAACGGTTATACCCACCAAGATCCGGGTCTGCTCGGCCATCTGGCTGACAAGAAGCCTGAATTCATCCGTGAGTATCTGCCGTCCGATGCGAACAGCTTGTTGGCTGTCTTCGACACGATCCTGAATGACCGTCAGAAGATCAACCTGATTGTATCCTCCAAGCATCCGCGTCCGCAGTGGTTCTCGGCTGACGAAGCTCAGGAGCTGGTAACTAAAGGCCTCAAGATCATTGACTGGGCCAGCACCGACAAAGGCGGAGAGCCGGATCTCGTCATCGCTTCTTCGGGTACAGAACCAACTATGGAAGCCTTGGCTGCCATCTCGATCCTGCATGAGAAGCTGCCTGAGCTGAAGATCCGTTACATTAACGTAGTCGATCTGCTGAAGCTGAGAAGTCAGAAGCTTGATCCGCGCGGCTTGTCTGACGAGGAGTTTGATCAATTTTTCACAAAAGATAAACCGGTCATCTTCGCCTTCCACGGCTATGAAGGCCTGATCAAAGACCTGTTCTTCGACCGCCACAACCATAACCTGCATGTGCATGGCTACCGCGAGAATGGCGACATCACTACACCGTTCGATATGCGTGTCCTCAACCAGATGGACCGCTTCGACCTCACGAAGGAAGCTGTGCTGAGCCTGCCGGAAGCAAGCAAATACCAGTCCATCGCTGACGAGATGGATGCCATCGTGCAGAAGCATCATGCATACATCCGCGAAGAAGGCATTGACCTTCCAGAGGTTGAGAACTGGGTATGGAAGGCTTTGAACTAAGGTTAGGACGATAGAGTTATTTCATTAATAATATAGAAGGCTTGAATCAAGGAGCGCTCCGGTTAGTCATGTTGATGGCTGCGGGGCGCTTTTTGTATCCGATGATTGAAGTTGGATGTCCGGGATCGATGAGGTCTTCGGCGCTTCCGGCTGCAATGCTCTCTTCCGCTGCCCCGCAGAAAGTACAGGCACACCGCCCCTCCCATTCATCTCCACCATGTGCTTCCAGTAGCGCTTCGGCATCAGTGAGGAACGCAGCCGGTCGTTGTAGCGCTCCTTGATGCCGATGGCATTGTAGAAGCCAGTCCATAAGCGGCGGTACGCTTCCTCCGTCTCATCGGGCTCGGGCGGGGTCCAGCCGTTTAACGGCACGATGGCCTCCCGTCCGGGCTCATGAATCAGCGCAGCTCCGTGCGTCTGATCGTAGATCATGAAGCTCTCCCCCTGGAACCGGTCGCAGAAATGCTCCTGGATCACAGGCAGCACATAGCCCTGCGGTTCAATGACTGCGGCCATGACCGGTCCGTATACGGAGAAGCGGACGAAGCCTGTATACAGATGCGCTTCATGCCGGAGCTGCTGTACGGCCTTCATTAGTGTGTTCACCGTGTCGTCGGCCAGCATATTCATCACCTTGCGGCCATGCTGGAAGCCGAGATACAGGAAGTTCAACAGCAGCATTTCCTTCTCGGGAGCGCAGCTCCAGAAGCCCAGACGCACCAGTTCTTCGGCCTCCCGGCTGATCCGCAGCGGCAGGGATTTCAGTACCCGTGCTGCCTTGTCCTTGTCAGTCTCGATCCATTTGGCCTCCAGCAACAGCCCCTGCTCTGCATCTGCGGAATGTATCGTTAACGGAGTCTCCTTCCAGGCATAGCTCTCGAACACACAGCACAGCAGGCCCTCGAAGCTTCCATCATAGGTGTACGCCAGTGCGGACGGCTTGAACATCAGGCCTTCGCCCCCTTCTTGAGCAGGTTCCAACTATCTGCTGCCGGAAGTGCTGACAGGTTGAAGTCGTCGAACAGCGTGAGTTGCTCCACCTGCGGCTGCTGGAGAGCGAGCTGCTCCCCGGACATGAGTGAGCGAAGCAGGGTGTGCTCGCTTACCTTCAGTCCCTCCAGCGGTTTGTCCTTACAGGTGATGAAGAACTGAGCACGCTTGAGGACCACTCCCAGCTTCTTCAGCGCATGGAAATCGAGCGCTCCGGCCCGTCTGGCCTTCACGATCCGCTGTGCGCTTCTTACGCCGATGCCGGGTACACGCAGCAGCATTTCGTAAGGGGCGCGGTTGATCTCAACGGGGAACTGCTCCCGGTGGTTAACGGCCCAACTGCATTTGGGGTCCAGCAGCGGATTGAAGTTCGGCACGGCCTCATCCAATAATTCATTCGCCTTGAAGCCGTAGAAACGCAGGAGCCAATCGGCTTGATAGAGCCGGTGTTCCCGCAGCAGCGGTGGCTTGGTGTCGAGAGCGGGCAGGAGGGAATCCTCCACAACCGGGGTGTAGGCGGAGAAGAAGACGCGCTTGAGCGAGTATTTGCGGTATAATCCCTCCGTCAGATTAAGAATCTGGTAATCCGTATCTGGCGTTGCCCCCACGATCATCTGGGTGCTCTGTCCGGCCGGAGCGAAGCGGGGCGCGTGATTATACCGGACGATATCGGAGCGGTTCTCCTTGATCCGGCTGCTAATCAGCCCCATCGGCTTCAGGATGGATACCTTGCTCTTATCGGGGGCGAGCCGTCCGAGACTCTCCTGCGAGGGCAGTTCGATGTTGACGCTCATGCGGTCGGCGAGCAGCCCAAGTCTGGACAGCAGGGCTTCGTCTGCTCCAGGGATGGCTTTTACATGAATATAACCGTTGAAATGATAGACATTGCGCAGCAGCTCAAGTGCGCCGATTAACTGCTCGGTGGTGTAGTCGGGACTGCGCATAATGCCTGAGCTGAGAAATAATCCTTCTATATAATTACGGCGGTAGAATTGCATGGTGATATCTGCGATCTCTTCGGGGGTGAAGGCCGCCCGGCGAATGGGGTTGGACTTGCGGTTGATGCAATAGGCACAATCATATACACAGCCGTTGGTCATAAGCACCTTCAGCAGCGAAATACAGCGGCCGTCCGCCGCGAAGCTGTGGCAGATGCCCATCGCAGGGGTGTTGCCGAGCGTCCCGGCCTGGCCCTTACGGTCGGAACCGCTTGAAGTGCACGCCACATCGTATTTGGCTGAAGCGGTCAGAATCTCTAGTTTCTCCATTACATCCACGGTCTCAATCCCCCTCATATGTGAGCATTATATATCGAACGTACGTTCTTGTCAAAGCGTAATCCACCTCCCCGGCCGCCTGCAAAATGTATGCGCATTCCTTCTTGTGCTATAATAGAAATTGATGGTTCATGGAATGAGGAATCATGCGATTATTGAAAATCGGGTTAGGAGTGTTGCTAAAGTGAGAGGATATAACATATGGCGGCCTATCATGCTGATAGCCGTCGCGCTGCTGACAAGACAGCTAGTGACAAGTGTGTGCCTGATGTTCGGCATGTCGCAGGAATCGGCAGGCAGTGTAGCCATGCTGGGCATGATCGTTGCTGCTCTTATTATGTACAACCGCATGATGAAGGGCCGCCGCCGCAGATAAAATAAACAGAAGATCCGGACGTATTTATTCAGGCGCAGCGGATTGCATAGGAACAGGCTTGAAAGACGCCCGCACAGGTGTCTTTTTATTTTTAGAGCGGTGCTTGAATAATATGGCTGGAGCTTATATTCTTAGAAGGATATGCTATATGCAAGACCATACAGATTCAAGGTAACGTACATTCCCTTCGGGAGGGCGTTATTTATAGAATCAACCCACAGCATGGGAAATGAACATACAGGAGGAAACCAATTGAGTACACAGAACATTGGAGTGCCGTTAGAGGGTTTTGCAGAATTTAGCCGGACGGTAGCCGCAGAAGGCGCGGTACTGCTTAAGAATGAGGGACAGGTGCTTCCGCTGGGTAACGGTGAGAGCGTTGCTGTTTTTGGCAGAATACAGGTGAATTATTACCGCAGCGGTACTGGATCGGGCGGTAGCGTTCACGTTGCATATACGACGAACCTGCTGGATGGACTGCGCAGCAAGAAGAACATTAGCGTGAATGAAGAACTGGCTGCAGCCTATGAGGCCTGGATCGGGCTTAACCCGTTCGATGACGGCGGCAAGGTATGGGCTGCGGAGCCGTGGAACCAGAAGGAAATGCCGCTTACGGACGAGCTGGTGAAGCAGGCACGAAGCCAGTCAGCCAAAGCGGTTGTGGTTATAGGACGTACGGCGGGCGAGGATCAGGATAATGCCGATACCGCAGGCAGCTACCGGCTGACGGAAGATGAGAAGGCGATGCTTGTCTCGGTTACGGCTCATTTTGAACAGACGATTGTGGTGCTCAATGTGTCCAATATCATGGATATGAGCTGGGTGAATGACGCCGCTTATGTGAATCCTATCTCTGCTGTGATCTATTCCTGGCATGGCGGCATGGAAGGCGGCCACGCGATTGCCGATGTTCTGGCCGGAGAGGTTACGCCAAGCGGCAAGCTGACGGACACCATCGCGTATTCCATTGAGGATTACCCGTCGACCCGCAACTACGGCAATGAGTTCAAGAACCTGTACGAGGAAGATATCTATGTAGGCTACCGCTATTTCGAGACCTTCTGCCCCGATAAGGTTCAGTATGAATTCGGCTACGGGATCTCGTACACGACCTTCAAGCTGGAGCCGGAGGAAGCGAAGCTGGTGAACCAGGCGGGCGAGCCGCAGATTGAAATTGGTGTAACTGTAACGAATACGGGAGCGGTGTATACCGGTAAAGAAGTAGTGCAGGTGTATTACGAAGCGCCGCAGGGACAGCTGGGTCAACCGGCCAAAGCGCTGGCAGCTTTCGCTAAGACCAAGCTGCTCGAGCCTGGTGAGTCTCAGCGCCTTACTGTGAGCTTCCCGCTCCATTCCATGGCTTCCTATGATGACGCTGGTGTGACCGGGCATGCTTCCGCTTATGTGCTCGAAGCCGGTACCTACCGCTTCTATGCAGGCACCAGTGTCAAAGCGGTGTCAGCAGTGCTTCTGGACGGACAAGAAGGTTATGTGCTGGAAGAGCTTAAGGTTGTGGAACAGCTGGAAGAAGCAATGGCACCTACTGAGAGTTTCATGCGGATGAAGCCGGGTGCCCGTAAGGCAGACGGTTCGTATGAGCTTGTCTCGTCTGAGGTACCTACACGCAAGGTGGATCTGGCGGAGCGGATTGAACGCAATCTGCCGCAGACGCTTGCGCAGACCGGTAATCAGGGATATACCCTGAGAGATGTCCATGACGGAAAAGTCAGCATGAGCACCTTCATTGCCCAGCTAAGCGACCAAGACCTGGCGGCGATTGTCCGGGGCGAAGGAATGAGCAGCCCGCTGGTAACTCCGGGTACGGCTTCGGCGTTCGGGGGCGTCAGCGACAGTCTGTTCAGCTACGGCATTCCGGTTGCAGCTACAGCGGACGGCCCATCCGGTATCCGTATGGACAGTGGAGCGAAGGCTACACAGGTATCGATTGGCACCCTGCTCGCCGCTACATGGAACGCAGAACTGGTGGAAGCATTGTATGTCATGGAAGGCCAGGAATTATTGCGCAACCAGGTGGATGCGCTGCTGGGACCAGGGCTGAATATCCGGCGCAGCCCGCTGAACGGGCGCAACTTCGAATATTTCTCCGAAGACCCGCTGATTTCGGGGATCTTCGCTGCCGCATGCACACGCGGAATTATGAAGGGCGGCTCTAATGCGACGCTGAAGCATTTTGCCTGCAACAACCAGGAGAAGCACCGCAGTAAGGTCGATGCTGTCGTATCGGAACGCGCGCTTCGTGAGATCTACCTGAAGGGCTTCGAAATCGCAGTCAAGCAGGGTGGGGCCAATTCGATCATGACCTCCTACAACCCTGTGAACGGGCATTGGGCGGCTTCAAACTATGACCTCAACACCACGCTGCTTCGCGGCGAATGGGGCTTCCAGGGGATCGTCATGACCGACTGGTGGGCGATTATGAATGATGTGGTGAACGGAGGGCCGGCAGACCGTAAGAATATGAACTGGATGGTCCGTGCGCAGAACGATGTGTACATGGTTGTCAGCAACTATGGGGCAGAAGTGAACGCTTATGACGACAACACGATCGCATCTCTGGAGAACGGTACCCTTACCCGCGGGGAGCTTCAGCGCTGCGCAATCAACATCTGTGAGTTCATCATGAAGGCGCCGGTGTTCTCCAGAAAGCATGAGATTATTGAAGCGGTCGATACGTTCAAGGCTGATCTGGCTATCGCGGCTGAGCATGTACAGGTTCTGAGCGAGAACGCACAGGTAACGCCTGCGGTGTCCGGGCCGACCTACATTCAGGCTGACGAGGCGGGCCAGTACCGCATTATTGTCAGCATCATGTCTCCTGAGCCTGAGCTTGCGCAGAGCGCCTGCAACCTGACTCTGAATGGACAAGCGGTAACCACCATTCAGACGAACGGAACGGAAGGCCGGTGGATCAGACAGAAGCTGGTCAAGGTTGAACTGGAAGCCGGACGGTATGAGCTGAAGCTCGACTTCGTCAAGCCCGGTCTGCAGATTGAATGGATTGAATTCAAGCAGGTATAGCATCAGCACCATAGGATCAGCAACCATTGATAGCACCAGCATCAAGACACCCTCCGGGGTGTCTTTTGTGCATATATAAGAATTCGCATGATCCGCCTGATTCCGCATACCCGCAGGGCCGCCGAATAAAATAGAGATAAAACGGCTACTATGAAGGGATGGCAGGAACGATATGCAAATACATGTAGTGCAGCCGGGCCAGACGCTGTATGGCATTGCGCAGGCCTACGGAATCAGCACAGATACGATAACTGAGGCGAATCAGCTCTCTGCGCCGGGAAGACTGGTGGCGGGGCAGGCGCTGGTAATCCCGATTGCCGGGCAATATTATTGGGTGCAGCCGGGCGACAGCTACTACAGCATCGCCAAGCGGTTCGACCTGAAGGCAAGCGAGGTGGCTGAGGTGAACGGGCTGACGCTGAATCAGCCGCTGCAGGTCGGGCTCCGGCTGTACCTTCCCCCTGGACCGAGGCGGGAAGCGGAAGTGAACGCATATGTGGAGCCGCGGGGGGAGAGTGTCTCCCAGCCGCTGCAGAATGCTGCACGTGAGGCTGCTCCTGAGCTGACGTATCTCGCACCGTTCAGCTTCCGGATCAAGCGGGACGGAACACTGGTACCGCCGCCTCTGGACGGCCTCGCCTCCATTGCCGCAGAGCATCAGGTGACGCTGATGATGGTGGTGACGAATCTGGAGGATGCCCAGTTCAGCTCGGAGCTTGGGCGCATCATTCTGAATGATCAGGAGGTCCAGGACCGGCTGCTTGAGAATATCATTGCGGAAGCGAAGCGGCTGAACTTCCGGGATATCCACTTTGATCTGGAGTTTCTCCGGCCGGAGGACCGTGAAGCATACAACACTTTTCTGCGGAAGGCGGCAGACGTCATTCACAAGGAGGGCTTCCTGTTGTCCACCGCCCTTGCCCCCAAGACCAGCGCGTCACAGGTTGGGGCCTGGTATACGGCGCATGACTACAAGGTCCACGGCGAGGTGGCTGACTTCGTCATTATTATGACGTATGAATGGGGCTACAGCGGGGGGCCGGCGATGCCTGTCTCGCCCATCGGGCCTGTCCGTCAGGTGCTGACCTATGCAGCAAGCGAGATGCCCGCCGGTAAAATCATGATGGGCCAGAATCTGTACGGTTATGATTGGACACTGCCTTTTGTAGCAGGGGGGCAATATGCGAAAGCGCTCAGTCCGCAGGCAGCCATTGATCTGGCAAGGAACAGGAATGCAGGCATTCAGTATGACTATAGAGCAGAGGCGCCGCACTTCAATTACACCGATGACGAGGGGCGGCAGCATACGGTATGGTTCGAGGATGCCCGCTCGATTCAGGCCAAGTTCGATCTGATCAAGGAGCTCGGGCTGCGCGGCATCAGCTACTGGAAGCTGGGCCTGCCTTTTCCGCAGAATTGGCTGCTGCTTACGGATAACTTCAAGGTGGTCAAAAAATAGACCGGAGACGCTGCGGCCAGCGGCGGCGTAAGAATCTCCACACCAAAACGGATGTGCCCATGCGAAATGGCGGCACATCCGTTTTTTTGAGCATATACGTGTTAGCCCATTAAGCCCTTGAGCCCGCCCAGAAAAGGCCGGATCGATTTGATCATGTTGTAGCCCATCTTCATCACCGGCATAGCCTTCTGCACCATTCCGAACATGCCCATGAACCGTCCGAGACCCCCGCCGATACCGGCCGCCCCGCCTCCTCCGCCCATCAGCGAGCCTAGTAAAGGCATGAAGCCGGATACCTCTGCTCTGCGCGCAGCTGAAGAGGATTTCCGTTTCGGGGATGGTCCCTTACGCGTGCTGGGTCTGGACAGAATCACCGCCTCCTGGTTCAGGTCTGTAATCCACCCTACGTAGGAACGCCCATTATGCAAAGTGATGCAGACCGGCTGGCCTTTCAGCTGCTGTGCCCGCTTGCGGAGCTTTGTTGAATTTGCCATTCGTCATTCACCTCACTGTTCTATTTACTTTATTTTACTCAGAACCTGGGGGGCGGCTTGTGCGGGTATGGAGTTCTGCAGATTATTTTTGAACAACCCGGGGCTGTCTTTGGGGGCGGGATAGCGTACTATTAGTAGGTAGGTGGTATTATCTTACAATAGTGAATCTATGATTAGGGGGGAGAACCGTTTGGCTGATATCGGGAAGTTAGCGGCGTTCATCTGCGCCCGTAATGCAGGAGACCAGCAGTGCGGGTATGTAGGCAGTACGCTGGAGGATGTTATGCATGACCTTAGTGATGGTATGGAGGAAGCAAGTCTGGTGCTGTATGAAGGAGAACGTATTACTGGCGCGATTATCCTGGACATCTATGATGTTGGGGGTGGGCAAAAGGATATTGAGGTATGGGGCCCTTATTATTCAGCGCACCCTGAAGAAGAGCTTCAGCGCTTATTCAACTACCTGAGTGAGACTGCTCAAGCTGGAGCTATAAGGTACGTCCATCTTTTTATTAGCGGTGATAATACTGCGCTCATTGAATATGTTGCCCGCTATCGGGCTGAGAAGGTGAACACGCATTACCACTACTCGATCGCTATAGCATCAGCGCCTGACAACATCCGCCGCATGCACCCTGGCTTGTCTATTCTGCCCGTCACAGAGCCTGCCTCCAGGTGGACCGGGGAGATTCTCGATCTGCATAATCAGCAATTCCAAGGCGCAATTCTTACCCCGGAGGAGATTACTGCAGAGATAGAAGACAGCAGCAACAGTGAATATGACGTTCAAGCTGTCCTTAATGAGGGCCGGTTCACCGGATACATAATTGTTAGAAGAAATGCACGGACCGGCACCCTTCATCTGGAGTACCTATGTATTCGGCCCGAAGAGAGAAGCCGGGGCATAGGCAGGCAACTGATTGCCTGTCTGGCAGAGAAGTACAAAGGGCTGGGTTATTCGGGTATCAGCTTGGTTGTCGGCGAAGAGAATACAGCTGCCATCCGCTTCTACGACAAGAACGGGTTCACCATGGACCGTGTCATGAAGCATATCCTTATTGGGGGCGGGTTCTGAAAATATACAAATTCTGAAGATACAAATAGGATTAAAGGCACCACAACTCAAGTCATATCTACACTCTAGGTCTCTGCTAAAATCAGCAATGAAAGGAGGAGAACAACAATGTACGAATGGAATGAGATGGTTCAGCGCATGATTGACTGGGTGGAGGAGGATCTCTCGTCTTCGCCTACCCTGCTGAAGATGTCTGAGCAGCTGGGGTATTCGCCGTATTACTGCACCAGGCAATTTCATGCTCTGACCGGTATGACGCTGCGGGATTATGTCTGGCAGCGCCGAATTGGCCGGGCGGCACTGGAGCTTAGGGACACGGATGCGCGCATTCTGGATATTGCCGTGAAGTTTGGGTTTTCCTCCCAGGAGGCGTTCGCACGGGCCTTTCTCAGAGCCTTCAAGCTCACTCCCCATGCCTACCGCATAGCTCCACAGCCGATCCCGCTGGCTATTCGTGCCGAGGTGTTCACTCCTTATCATTATCTGATCAGGGAGCGGGATAGAATGAGACAGGTGCATTTGCAGGAAGCGGAGATTAAGCTTGAGTTGATACCGGCGCATAAGTTTATTGGCATCCGCGATATCGGCTCTAACAATTACGGAGGATTCTGGGAGAATGGGCATGACTGCGATGAGGTCTCCGGAACTCTGGAGAGTATGTCGCACCATACGCTGCCTGGCCAACTGGGCCAAACGGCAGGCTGGTTCTATCAGGAGGGGTGCAAAGGATATCTATATGGTATCCTTGTCGCGGCTGACTACGACGGGGCGGTTCCGGAGGGTATGGAGTGCCTCGATATCCCGGAATCGGAGTATCTGGTCTTTTTTCATCCGCCCTTTGATTACTTGCAGGATAATGGGCAGGTGATGCGTATTGTTGAGGAAGTGGCCTGGAATTATGATCCTGCGGTTATGGGCTATATGTGGGACGAAGAGGAGAAACAGGATTATCAGCGGCATTTCCCTGAGGGTTACGGGTATGCGGTGCTGCGGCCGGTCCGTAAATTAGACTAACTCCGAACAGCAGTCTGGCTTAAGCAAAAGCGTCCGGCGCTTCTGCTTAAGCTGCTGCCTGTTGCACAACAATTCTACGTCAGGCCAAACCCGGCACTAGAGCCGTTATACATCAATACACTAATAAGTTAGGCTCAGCACCGTTTGCGCAAGAGTATCTCCCTGATGCTCCAGCGAAGCAACCTTCGCCAGAAGCTCTGCCTGCTGCTCACGCTGCCGGGTCGTCCAGTTGGCTCTCGGGGCAGTGCCGGTTGTGCGGAGAACTGTCGGGTCGGACATCTCCTTATAGTATCTATCCAGCAGACCAGCCATCTCTCCGTAGATCTCAGTCATCTCCGCTAAGGCAGCTTGTTGTTGCGGGTCATGCACCAGCGTCAGAGAGTCACTTAAGTAGGTGGCGGCGCAGCGGCGGGCATCTGCCAGGGCCATCATGCAGAAGTGATTAACGGATAACCTGCGGCTGAAGGTTTCTTCGTCCGCTGCGGCATACCATGGATGATCCAGGAGCCCCTCTCTCCATAGCTCCAGCGCTTTGTATCCTACAGCATAAGTGCTGTTACTGGCTATGGTCTCAGGCTGCATCGATTCCAGCTTAATATGAAGCGAGGCATACAGATTCTCCAAGGCAGAAGGGACCGCCGTCTGCTCGCCCAACCGGATGATCCGGTAAGGCCATTGATCCACATGGAGATACCCTTGGCTTATCCTCATATGAGCCTGGAATTCAGGATCAGCTTCAAGCTCACTGAAGGTTTCATCGTCAAAATAACTGCGGCACAGCAGCACATCCCCCTCCGCCAGATATCCTGTAATGACTCCCCACTCCGGCGCTACCCTGAGGTTAATGGCAAGGGGCAGTCTGCCTTGGCGGATATCCTCCAGAATCGCCAGCTTCTCGGCTGTGCGCTGCTGCGGCTCTAACCGGTTGGCCTGGTGGGCGCTTAGTCCATAAGCCTTGCAGGCGGGGATAGAATAGTCATAGACGACAAGGGCATCCGCAGCACTGAAGTCCCATACCGGTTCAAAAGCCACTCTCCAGCAGGCTCCCGAATAGCCCATCACCTGCTCATACGTGGTCTCTATGTCTCTGGCGGTAAGAGCGAGCATCATGGCTCCTGCCCAGGAGCAATCCTGCCCCCGTCCGAAGCCCAGTCGCGGAAGCCCTTCAATAATGCATTCATCCCGGGAGGAACGGGTCTGATAGAGATAACTGCGGTCCCCGCTGTAATGAATCTGTTCGCCTTCCGCGCAGCTTACGGCATGAATACCTTCGGCATTCAGGTAGACCAGCAGCAGGTAGTCTTGACCGCCGCAGTCGACCAGACTGGGAAACAGCTCATGTGTGGCGGTGAACTGAGTCCAGCGGAAATGCTCGTAATGCTTCATTTTGTCCGCAACGCTGCGGTATGCCTGTTCATCCCCATAATGTGCAGCAATAATCTGCAGCTCATTACTGCTTGATACATACCCGTTCGAATGGATATCTATCGTAAGCAGCTGGTCCTTCAGCACAAAGGTCGAATACATACCGTCAGGGGTCTCATAGGTAACAAGCAGCAGCTTCAGGCGGCTGTCATTCCAGGAGTGGGGAAAGAGGTGCTCCCCGGGGATTAAGCTTAATCGGTCTGAAGCTACAAACTGGTTCACAAGCTGGGTAACATCCAGCTCCTGCTGTCCATCCGTATAGATTGCCGAGAGCACCACAAGCTCCTGGGGCAGCAGGATGCTATCAATAGAGTGATTCAATGCGGCAGACAGCAGGGGAAGGGTGGCCGTCTCCGGCAGAGACTTGCCGGTCTCCCATTTGGATACCGCCTGGGCGCTCACATGGAGCAGTTCCGCTAATTGTTCCTGGGACAAGCCTTTTATTTTGCGGAGGGTAGCAATTCGTTTACCAACTTTTTCACTAACGATCATGCGCGATACAACTCCTATAGTGGATTCCGACGTCGTAAGGCTATTATAATATCAGCTCTCAAAATAACCCATATACTGGAGTAGGGTACGCAGTATAACAAAATCAACCGTAAGTTGAGGCAAGCTGTAATGCGCCGGTTAACCCCTTCACAATGCGGCTATTCTCCTCCTTAACTCTGATAAATAAAAAAGACTTGTTCTTCTGAAGAATTCATGATATATTACTTCTTGCGTTGCATTGAATGTTTTCTTTGCGGTCATGGCGGAATTGGCAGACGCGCTGGCTTCAGGTGCCAGTGGTAGCAATATCGTGGAGGTTCGAGTCCTCTTGACCGCATAATGGTTTTAACCGTAATGCAAGCGAAGACCCTTCTT
Organism: Paenibacillus sp. FSL R7-269; assembly: GCF_000517865.1. Taxonomy (NCBI): domain Bacteria; kingdom Bacillati; phylum Bacillota; class Bacilli; order Caryophanales; family Paenibacillaceae; genus Paenibacillus; species Paenibacillus sp. FSL R7-269. The sequence goes on along the minus strand of NZ_ASPS01000009.1, from coordinate 53,303 downwards.
AAATGAAGGGTCTTTTTTTTTGCTGCGACACGCAGAATGTATGCAAGAAACCGAATACAATGTGCCTGGCTCCAAGTAGACAATTAAACAGCCCCCCTTTCCCCACATCCAAGTGGTGGAAAGGGGGCTTCTTCATTGTCGGGTTCATAGCTGCTGCGAGACCACGCGCTAGAATTACCCCCGCCAGATGTCAGCAATCCGCACCGGCTGGCCGGTCTTCATGGAGCGGTTAGCGGCAATGCCGGTCATAATCGACATCGCGCCGTCCTTATGCGAAGCTGCGCGCTTGAAGCGGTCTTCCTGCTTTTTGTCGAAAATATCGCTCAGCAGCACCGGATCACCGCCGCCGTGTCCACCGCTGCTGCTCTCGAACTCTACACGGTAAGGCTCCTTGAAGTGCGGATAGATCATAATGCTGATGTCTTCCAGCGCGCCTTCGTTTTCTTTTTTGCCGCCGGAGTTGACGTAGGACTGCTCGGTAATCCGTACCTCCATCCGGCCCTGTGTACCGTTGAACACGATGATGAAGCCCTCCCACGGCATATATGCGTTAAGGGAATAGTTCATGACGGTCTTGTTCTTGTATTTGACCATAACATTCATGGTGTCCTCGATGCTGATATTGTCCCCGAACACACTCTGGTCGCGCTGGTACCCGTCCTCGTGTTCGGCATCCAGGTACATGCTCTTCAGATGTTCGTTACGGTCCAAATGTAGCGCGAACGGGTCGTTCTCTGCAGCTCTACTGCCGTAGGCACGCTGGTAGAACTCGGTGATGCCCCGTTTCTCAGCATTCTCTCTACCGTAGAAGCGCAGGTCGCCCATGGCGAAAACCGTGTCCGGCTGCGACCCCAGCCAGAAGTTCATCAGGTCGAAGTGATGCGTCGATTTGTGCACCAAGAGGCCGCCGCTGTTCCGCTTGTCGCGGTGCCATCTGCGGAAATAGTCCGCTCCATGCTGGGTGTTCAGCAGCCACTCGAAGTTCACGGACAGAATTTCACCCAGCACGCCGTCCATAATGACCTCGCGGATCTTCGTGTTATGCGGGGCGTAGCGGTAGTTGAAGGTGACCCGCAGATTCTTGCCGGTGCGCTCGATGGCGTCGAAGATCTCCCGGCATTTCTCCTCGTCAATCGTCATCGGCTTCTCAGAAATGACATCACAGCCCAGCTCCATCGCACGGATAATATACTTGTGGTGCGTCCGGTCAATCGTAGTCACCAGCACGAAGTCGGGCCGGGTCTCGGTGATCATCCGGTCGAAATCCTCGGCCTTGTACGTAGGCACCTCATGGTAATCGTATTTGCCTGTAAGCATATGATTGGCGAAATTCATCCGTGTCTGATTGACATCACAGAAGGCCACCAGCTCGGAGGTTTCGTTGTAAGCGGTAACAAGAGCGCCATAGAAAAATTCAGCCCGGCCGCCGGTGCCGACAAGTGCATATTTCTTTTTGGACAAGGGGATCACTCCATTTACTTGGATTTGATTCTATTTTATAGTATAGAAAATGCAGAAAGTGAACGGAATTTAGACTGTTATGCTCAAAAGTGTGCAGATCTTATCCTGGCAGGGGGCTTGGTGAAGGTGGAACCTATCTTTCAGATTGAGCAGCTGAGGCGCATCGGGCATTTCAATATGGACACCGACCATTTCCATGATTTCTACGAAATATACTATCTGCTGTCCGGGCAGCGTCACTATTATATCCGCAACGGAAGGTACGCGCTGGAAGCCGGAGACCTCGTGTTTATTAACAAAAATCACCTGCACCGCACAACCGGCGGAAGCCATCTGCCGCATGAGCGGGTGCTGATCAGCTTCAATGATGCCTATCTGGGGCCGGTGGCACCCGGGGCAGACTGGATGAATGTGTTCGAAGGGGAGAGCTTCCTGCTACGGCCCACGGCGCATGAACAGGGAGTCATCACAGAGCTGCTCCAGGCGATGCAGGAGGAACAGAAAGAGGGTCTGCGCTGGAGCACTGAATATACAAGGACGCTACTGCTGCAACTGCTGATTACGCTGGAGCGGATACGGGGGGCGAAGCCCGCCTTGGTCTCCCCGGAGCAGAGCGAGGGGCAGCGCAGGGTGTACAGCATCATCGAATATCTGGACAACCATTACAGCGGGCGTCTGAGCCTCGTGGGCATTGCCGAGCGGTTCTTCATCAGCGCAACGTATCTGTGCCGGATTTTTAAGCAAACGACAGGCTTCACCATCATTGAATACCTGAATATTGTCCGCATCCGTGAGGCGAAGGCGCTGCTCACACAGACGAAGTGGCCGATCACCCGGGTGGCAGCGGAGACGGGATTTGAGAGCATTGCGCATTTCGGTCGGAAATTCAAGGCCATTACGGGGCGTTCCCCTCTCCAGTACCGCAAGCAGCACAGGGGATGACGACTACGGCCCGCATCCGATGTTTCATTCGACAATAGCTGTGAGGGATGCTACATATCTTTCTATCTTTTGACACAGAGTCTGTCTTATAATAAATGAAGGTTGAAATACAGATATTGGAGTGTGTTATGAAAATCCATTCAGGGAGTCTCTGGCTTGCTGCTGCTATGCTTGCGGTAACCGTAACCGGCTGTTCTTCGGGCAGTGCAGGCGCTGGCAGAGAGCTCACGGAGAAGCTGAAGGCAGAGATTAGTGAGCTGAAGAAGGAGAATAAGTTTTTAAAGGAAGAGAATGAAGCGCTGAAGAAGGATCTTGTTGTGAGGCCTGTGACAGCGAAAGAGGAAGGCGGCACGGCTGAACTTCTAAGTACCGGAGACAGCCCGGCAGCCGCTGATTCCGGCGATGAATACAAGCGGATCGTAAAGGGCACGCCACTCAGGATTGATGATACGGGTGAATATACTATTACCAAGACATCATTCAGCAAAATAGTTTATCCGTCGAATCCGGGTTCATACTACACCTACTATGAAGCCAAGGAACCGGGGACAACCTATCTGGCGATCACCTTGAAGGTGAAAAATCTGGCAGGCCAAGCCATCAATGCGGGTGGAGTAGCGGATGTGGAGGTTACATATGACAACAAATATGTGTATAGCACCTTCGCGACGATGGAGAAGAACGGTGGTGAAGAATTCACCTATACCAATATCTCGACGATTGGACCGCTGAAGTATGGTACGCTGGTGTTCCTGGCCGAGGTTCCTGATGAAGTGAAGTCGAGCGGCAAGCCGCTATATGCGGATTTCGAGATTGAGGGCGAAACCTACCGTTATACCATAAAGAAATAAGAGAAGAGCCTGTGCGGCCGCAGAGTGAACTGTGGTTGGCACAGGCTTTTTTATCAGAAGAAGGAAATTATAAGACAGGTGCAGGGGCAGCCGCTTCTCCGAAAAAGGCCGGCAGATACTCCCTATTCGCTTCCAGCATCTCATCCAGCATGGCGATGGCTACTTCCACAGAAGGGACGAGCGGGTGATGGGCTAACGCCTGGATCGCCAGGCTGCGGTCTCCGGTGACAGCGGCGTCGATGGCTAGCTGCTCATAGGTTTTCACGGCGTGGATCAGTCCTGTGGCCATCGGCGGAATCTTGGTCAGCGGCAGCGGGAGGGGGCCAGTCTTAGTCACGACACAGTTGACTTCGATGCTGGCATCATCCGGCAGGAAGTCCAGAATGCCCCGGTTCGCCACATTCAACGTCTGAATGTCATTGGTCCCGCTATAGAGTGAGCGCATCAGGTTCACGGCCGCTTCCGAATAAAAGGCTCCGCCGCGCTGCTCCAGCTGCTTCGGCTTCTCATCCAGCGCAAGGTCGCTGTAGATGGCGAACAGCTCCTCTTCCACACGCTTGACCACTTCGGCGCGGTTCCCGCCTTGCGCGGCGGCTTCCTGCTGTTCTGCGAGCATCGCATCGGTCATGTAGAAGTACTTCAGATAATACGAAGGCAAGGCGTGCAGCGACTGCAGGAACTCGGGGTTCCATTCGCGTGCCGGAACATTCTTTGCACTGTAGCCAGCGGTATCCTTCAGCATCTCCTGCAGCTTGTCTTCACCCTCCACATCAATGCGGGTAATCCAGTGCAGGTGGTTCAGGCCGACGAACTCGGCATAGATCCGGTCCGGGGCAGTGTCATACTTGGCTGATACCTGCTTAATCAGGCCAATCGGGGCATTGCACAGGCCGATACTCTTCACCTTGGAGTACCGCAGCACGGCTTCGGTGACCATGCCTGCCGGGTTGGTGAAGTTGAGCAGCCAGGCGTCCGGCGCCAGCTCCTCGATATCCCGGCAGATGCCGAGAATGACCGGGATGGTGCGCAGTGCCTTCAGCATGCCGCCGGGACCGGTCGTCTCCTGGCCGATCACGCCATATTTCAGCGGAATCGCCTCGTCGCGGGCGCGGGCATCCAGCATACCGACGCGAATCTGCGTGCTGACGAAGTCCGCCCCGGCAATCGCTTCGCGGCGGTCGGTAGTGAGGTGGACCTTGATCGGGAGGCCGGATTTCTCCACCATGCGCTTCGCCAGTGCGCCTACGATGTTCAGCTTGTGCAGGCCTGCTTCAATATCTACAAGCCATAGCTCCCGGACCGGGAGCTCCTTATAATGCAGGATGAAGCCTTCTACCAGTTCCGGGGTATAGGAGGAGCCCCCGCCAATTACGGCAATCTTAAGACCTTGGTTTGCTGTCAAGATGAATCACTCCTGTCTGGTGATGATCGTTGGAATAAGCTCAAATTCCTTGTAAGCACGCATCGTCTCATACATCTCCTGGCTGACGGTGATCCCGTCACTCTCCAGCGCCGACCAGACCGCGCCGACCACAGGCTCGGTGGACAGTGTGACCACCGCCGCCCTTGGTGCCGCTTCGCGCACTGCCTGCTCAATCGGGCCGCGAATCCAGCCGCGGTCGCCCCGGGTCAGCAGGCTTCCGGCCAGCACCACATCGAACTCATCATTCTCCATGCCGAGCCGATGAATGACAGCCGCCGCCGATTTGCCCAGCTCTACGCCCTGGCGGTTCAAGATCGCCAGCGCGGCGGCATCGCCCTCCGCCGCTGCCGGGAACAGCAGGCGGGCCGCATCCAGCGGCACCTGCTTCCCGTGATCCAGGAAGTCGTCGTACATGTCTTCCACCTGCTCATAGCCAAGCAGCCTGAGGAGCGGTTGCGTCAGCAGCGTAGGAGCCTCGCGGCCGTCCCAGGCCCGGATGACCGTGCGGAACACCTCGATGTTCAGCGCACCACCGCCGCCGAAATCGCCGTACATATAATCGAAGCCGCCGCATTGGAAGTGGCGGCCCTCAGGATTCAGGCCCGCTGCATTGGTGCCGGTGCCGCAGATCAGGGCCACGCCGTAGGGGCGGTCTGTCCCCGCCCGCAGGCCGATCATCGGGTCACCGCTGATCGTGTACTGCGTGAAGCCGATCCGGCGGATCAGCGGATGCAGAATGTTATAATCGGTCTGGCGGTCCGCCCCGGCCAGCCCGAGGTAGGCATGGCGGAGCTGATCCAGCCGGAGCCCGGCTTCGGCCAGCGCTAGAGAGGCCGCTTCGCGGATGCTTGCTTCCGCCTGCTGCACGCTGGTCTGATGATTGCCGTTGCCGCTCCGGCCTTTGCCGAGGATGCGGCCTTGTTCATCGCATATGAGGGCGTAGGTTTTGCTGCCGCCCCCGTCGATTCCCATGTAATAAGCCAATGATTTGTCACTCCTAGAGTTTTGTCTTCGTCGATTCCCGCACGATCAGCTCCGGATCAATCCGGATATTGGAGCCGCGCTTCATCTCCCCGCTGATCCGGCGCAGCAGCATGTCGGCGGCGGCGACTCCGATCTTGTCCGCCGGCTGGCGCACAGTGGTCAGATGCGGGTGGAGCTGGGAGGCGATATAGTGGTCATCGTAGCCGACTACAGCAACCTCCTCCGGCACCTGTACGCCCGCCTCCATCAGGGCATTGATCACCCCGAGGGCAATATTGTCATCTCCGGCGAATACGGCCCCCGGCAGCTTGCCCTCCGCAAGCCAGCACTGCGCGGTATCATAGCCCATGGCGATTTCGAATTCCCCGTGAACCATCTCGAATGGGGCGAGGCCCTGCTCCTGTAGCGCTTGCAGGAAGCCCGCGCGACGCTCCCGCGTACTGCGGAACATCTCCTGCCCGCAGAGATGGGCGATGGAGGTATGCCCCAGCTCCAGCAGGTGGCAGGCTGCGGCATACCCGCCTTTGAAATTGTCGATGGTGATCGAGTAGCTGTCATTCTCCGGCAGCTGATTGTCGATTAGCACATAGGGAATGCCCCGCCGCTTCAGCTCGATAATATAATTGTCCTCATTGATCGGAGAGAGCAGGATGAGTCCGTCCACCCGGTCTTCCTGGATCAGATAGTGGCTCTCCCCGGAGCCGATGCCATCCGACACGGAGATGGCCAGATAGTACCCGTGCAGGGCCAGCGTCTCATTCAGCTCCTTAACCACAGCATCGAAGAAGGAATCCTGCAGGGTCGTTACGATCAGGCCAATGATGCCGGTCTTGCCGCTGGCCAGACTACGGGCTGCCGCATTCGGGCGGTAATCCAGCTCCTTGATCGCGTCGAGCACCTTCTGGCGGTTGTTCTCCCGCACAGACGTTGCTCCGTTTAATACCCGCGATACGGTAACCACGGACAGCCCTGATTTTTTGGCTACATCAAAAATACTCACTTTCATCCCAAGCGCTCCTTGCGGCGGATTTGCCGGTGCTTATAAAATATAAGAATTTATATGTTTCACACGATAACTTATCCTTCTATTTCTCGCTGAAACGGTACCGTCCTTTAAAAGGACGGCAAAGTCGTTTCCACTTGTTCTATCTCCAGTATACAGGCCGCACCGGGGTTCCGCTAAACATATAACCATCGCCGGGCCGCTACCTCTTGATGATCTCCGAAACCTTTTTCTGAATCACCGGCATCACCACTTCCAGGGTCTTGTGCCCGGTCTCGACCGGCTGCAGCTCATTGATGAACATATCGTTGATCTGCGAGTAGTTGGTAATCAGATGGTTGTAGGATTCGTAGCCGTATTTGACCGCGCCTTCATAGACCTTCTTCACATCCCCCGGATCAATCCCGTCAAAATGCTTATAGTACACCTCAGCCGCTTCAGTATTCACAGGCGGATTGCCTCCGCTCAGCTCGATGGACTTCTCCTGGACCTCGGTGGTCATCAGGTATTTGATCCATTCAAAAGCCTCCTTCGGATGCTTCGAGTCCTTCAGAATCAGCAGCGGATCGACGAACAGCGTGCTGCGCACCTTGTCGTTGCCTCCCCAAGGCACGGCGGCTACACCGATTTTGAACGGGAAGTCGTTAGCCCCAGCCAGGTTCCAGGAGCCGCCGATGGACATGCCGATTTTGCCTGCGACGAACGGGTCGCCGTTCTGTCCGGCTACGCTTTTACTCCATTCGGAGGTCGGGGATACCTTCTCCTTGAATACAAGGTCGAACAGCTTCTGGTACGCGGCAATGACCTCCGGTGAATCGAAATGTGTCTCGGAAGGAACACCGCCGTTGGTCCAGGTATCCTCAGAGTAAGGCTCTGCCCCGAAGTACAGCGGCCGCATATCCCGTTCCGCCCAGGTGAAGTCTACGCCGTACTGTGTTTTGGCAATATCGTCCGAGACAATCGTCATCTTCTTGGCATCTTCCACCATATGGTCAAACGTCCAGCTCTTATCTTCATAATCGCTCGGCGGGTAGGAGACGCCTGCGGCATCGAACATATCCTTGTTGTAGAGCATCAAGGTGACATACATATTGACCGGTATGCCATAGGTATGACCGTTTACGGTATAGATTTTCATCAGATTCTCAGGAATGTTGTAGTCCTGCGCCTTGAAGCCGTCTTCCTTAATGAGGTCCGTCAGATCCAGCAGCATATCCTTGTTATAGTATTCTGCAAAACCGCCGTATCCGTAATGGCTCGTCACATCCGGGGAATTACCTCCGGCAATCAGTGTCTGCAGCTTGCTGTCGAACTGCTCATAGGGTGCCTTCTCTACCTTGACCTTGATGTTCGGATGCGTCTTCTCGAAATCCGGGATCAGCTTCTCGATAAAAGTCCGGTCCTCGGAATCAATCGTATAGTGGGATATCGTCACTTGCTTCCCCGGATCGCCGGTATTCCCGGCTCCACTGTCACTAGCAGCCACATTGCCTGCCGATTTGCCCCCGCCGCAGCCTGCCAGGACTGATGATACTGTCAGAGCTGTTGCCAGCAGCAGCGCATACCTCTTGCTTTTCATCATATTCTTCATTGTCTAATCCCTCCTGATTTCAAGTGTTGTAACCCGGGATTACTTGATACCCGTCAGTACAATGCCTTCTACGAACTGCTTCTGGGCGATGGCGAACAGGGTGACGATTGGAACCATAGCCAGTACCGAAGCGACCATCAGCAGATGCCACGGCGGAATGCGGAAGCGCGATGAGGTGAGCGAGGCCATGCCGACGGGAAGCGTGAATTTGTCCGACGAGCTTAAATAGAGTACAGGGGTCAACAGATCATTCCAGCTGTAGATAAAAGCAAAGATCGCAACCGTCGCCAGCGCCGGCGCCGACAATGGCAGTGCGATGGTCCGCCACATCCTCAGCTCGCCGCAGCCGTCCATCCGTCCGGCGTCGAACAGCTCCTCAGGCAGCGTAGAGAAAAACTGCCGCAGTAGGAAGATGTTATACGCCGAGCCGAAGAAGGCAGGTACGATCAGGGGGAGGAAGGTGTCGATCCACTGCATCTTGGAGAACAGCACGAACTGCGGAATCATAATGGCCGGATAAGGCAGCATCATCGTGCTCAGCAGCAGGATGAACCAGAAGTTGTTGCCGCGTCCCCGGTATCTGGCGAACCCGTAAGCGACCAGAGCCGAAGAGAGCAGGGTGCCGAATACGGAGAACCCGGCGATGATCAGACTGTTTTTGTACAATGTGCCGAACTGCAGAGTCTCAAAAATATCCGTATAATTGCTCCAGGCCCAGCTCTCCGGCAGAAAGGTCGGCGGGAATTTCAGCATCTCCCGTTTCGACTTCAACGAGGTGGAGACCATGAAGAACAGCGGCAGCAGCATGAGGAACGTTGTAAGGAGCAGCGTGATGAAGCTGACAAGCTTAACGGGCTTGAATCTCCGGCGCAGCCGGGAGGGCGGACCAAGCGGACGGGTGGCCTTAACAGTACTCATCGGCGGCTGCCTCCTTCATAATGGACATAACGGCGAGACAGCCTCATAATGACCGCCGTGAACAGCATGACGACAATCAGCAGCACCCAGGCAAGCGCGGAGGAGTATCCGGCACGGTATTCCTTGAAGGCGCTGGTATACAGATTGTAGACGTAGAACCAGGTGGAATAATTGGGGCCGCCCTGCGTCATGACGAAGGCCTGCGTGAAGACCTGGAAGGAGTCGATCAGACCCATAATCAGCTGGAACAGCAGGACAGGCGAGATCATCGGCAGCGTAATATTCAGGAAAATGCGGAAGCGCCCTGCGCCATCCAGATTGGCGGCTTCGATCAGGCTGGCCGGTACGCCCTGCAGACCGGCGAGGAAGAGAATCATGCCCGAGCCCGCTGTCCAGAGGGACATGATAATTAGGGCATACAGCGCTGTATCGGGATTCATCAGCCAGGCCGGGCCGTGAATGCCGAACCAGGAGAGCATATAGTTGAAGAGGCCGATCTGCGGATTGAAGATCCAATACCAGAGGAGTGACATAGCCACGCCCGAGACCATGCTGGGGAAATACATCGCTGTCCGGAAGAAGCCGCGCCAGGGAAGAGTCTGATGCAGCAGCAGGGCGAAGCCCAGGCCAAGCAGCAGCTGCACCGGCACACTGATGAAGGTGTATCTCAGGGTGACCTTCACGGAACGCCAGAACAGCTCATTGTGGAACATCTCCGTGTAGTTGGCGAGGCCGATGAATCTGGGCGGATGAATGATGTCATAGTCGGTGAAGCTGTAGTACAGCGATGACAGGATCGGGTACAAGGCGAAGATCAGGAAGCCGACCAGCCATGGGGAAATGAACAGATACATGTAGAACGTCTGCCGCCGGGTCTCACTCTTAATCACGGACACACCAGCCTTTCTTCCTTAAAGTATAAGCGCTTTAACTTTAGTGATAAATAAAAGTTGTAACTTGCTAAATTAATTAAAGTGGACAATACAATAAACAAATTAAAGTTAAATCGCTTTAACTTTAATGCCTGCCATTGAACTAATCATAGTGGATGAAACCCAAATAATCAATCCTTTATTTTGTTTATAAAGCGCTATCAGTCAGGAAATATAACAAATGGATTGATGTATTTGCTGAAAATGATGAAAATTATAGTGTGAACATGATTTTTATGTCAGGTAATATGACTTTTGTGGCGCAATTTCTGGATCAGCTCACCTGCGGCCGTCCTCGCGGTGCTCAATGTAATCGGTTTTCCGATTACAATCGCCGCGGAAGCCCTCGCGCTGCCCAATGTAATCGGTTTTCCGATTACATTATACTCCCCGAAACAGCAAAGAACCGTCCGGCCCGCCGGACGGTCCTTGCACCCCTATCAGCGGATAGGCGGCTTAATTCAGTTCCATTGGTGATCGCCGGACAGATACTTTTCGGTCAGTACCGACAGCAGCTCGATCCCGACCTGATTCTGTCCGCCTTCCGGGATGATCAGGTCGGCGTATTTCTTAGAGGGCTCGATGAACGCCTCGTGCATCGGCTTCACCGTGGTGAGGTATTGCGTATGGATCGAACGGATGGTCCGCCCGCGTTCCTCGATATCCCGCAGCACCCGGCGCAGGATGCGTACATCGGGATCGGTGTCCACGAACACCTTGATGTTGAGCTGCTCGCGCAGCTTCTCGTCGGACAGCACATGCAGCCCTTCCAGAATGACGATGTTGTTCGGGGCCAGCCTCACCGTTTTTTCGGTGGAACGGGCATGAACCGTGAAGTCATACACGGGAGCGAAGGCGGCTTGTCCCGCTTTGAGACAATCCAGATGCTCGATCAGCAGTTCCGTGTCAAAGGCCAGCGGGTGGTCGTAGTTAATCGCACCGCGTTCAGCCATGCTGAGGTAAGAATGGTCTTTATAGTAGTTATCCTGGGATATGAATGTTACTTTGTCTGAGCCAAGACGGTCAATCACGGAGCGTGCTACCGTTGTCTTGCCGGAGCCGGTCCCGCCGGCGATACCAATAATAAGCATGGTGAATGTATAAACCTCCCTAAGCAATTGCCTTTGCAATTCCAATATTGTAGCACAGCGGTCAACTTATTTCACCTTGCTGGAGAGGAATATCATGTGAATATTCAAAACATTCGGTTATTTTGTAGGGGAATGATATAATTTCAAGGATTCATTCCGTTCGGATGCTACGGAGAAGGGGGCTAGGATAACAAAATGAACCAGGAGAATGCTTTGATGGAGGCGTTCGGCAGGACGCAGGTGCAGCTTGCTGGCCATGGCGGACGGGACGCAGCCGTACTCAAGAAGGCACTGGCTAGTGTAGAGGACAGCCTCGCTGCGGACATGTACGGGACAGGGACGGTGATTGAGGAGTTTCAGGCGGAGATGGCAGAGGTGCTGGGCAAAGAATGCAGCGTGTTCTTCCCCAGCGGCACGATGGCCCAGCAGATTGCCCTGCGGATCTGGAGTGACCGTGAGGGCAGCAAAAGGGTCGCGTATCACCCGCTATGCCATCTGGAGATTCATGAGCAGGACGGCCTGAAGGAGTTGCATCATCTGGAGCCGCTGCTGCTGGGCGGTGCCGGCCGCCTGATTACCCTGGAGGATGTGAAGGGGATGGGACCGGGGATTGCCTGTCTGCTGCTGGAGCTGCCGCAGCGGGAGATCGGCGGACAGCTGCCGGAGTATACGGAGCTGGAAGCAATATCGGCGTATTGCCGGGAGCAGGGAATCAGGCTCCATCTGGACGGGGCGCGGCTGTTCGAGGTGCTGCCTTACTACGGCAAGACGGCTGCTGAGGTCTGCGCGCTGTTCGATAGCGTGTATGTCTCCCTGTACAAGGGCATCGGCGGGATTGCCGGAGCGATCTTAGCCGGAAGCAGGGAGTTCACGGAGGAGTCGAAGATCTGGAAGCGCCGCCACGGGGGCGATCTGATCAGTCTCTATCCCTATATTGTCCCGGCCCGGTATTATTACCAGCAGCGCATCAGCCGGATGTCAAAATACTATGAACAGGCCAAGGAGCTGGCGGCCTTATTCAACAGCTGTGATAAGGTATCCACGCTGCCGGAGGTTCCGGTCTCGAATATGTTCCACATCCATTTCGCGTTGTCTCAGGAGCAGCTTGCCCCTGTATTGATTGGGATCTATAACGAGACCGGCATTGGCCTGACACCGCGGCTCAAGCCAACGGGTGAGAACGCCTGTTACTACGAGCTGAACATAGGCGATGTCTACGGCGGCGTCTCGGGGGCGGCGCTGAGGCAGGCATTCCGGCTGCTGGATGAGCGGCTGAAGCAGCTCTGACTCTGATAGATAAGTAACAAGCCTCTGCGGAAGCCCGCAGAGGCTTGTTTGCTGATTGCAGTACAGGTGGAAGCAGGAACAGCGAAAGGCAGCGCCTGGGTTCAAAGAATAAGAATTTATATGCATCGCGCAATAAAAATTCCTTATCTTTCTTCTTGAAGGATGCAGACTAGGCCTGGCTCCGCAGAGCCATTTTTCTCACGGGTCCGGCCACCATCTGCTTCTCTGCCCCGTTCAGTCCGAACAGCCACATAGTAAGCACATAGATGAGGGAGTACAGGATGACATACATGCCCAGGTACACGTAAGAAGTGATGCTCACGAAGCTAAGCAGGAACCCGCACACACCGGACAGCAGCACCACCGGAATGAAGACGCGGATGATCTGCAGCCAGAAATGAAGGATATCGAACTTCAATTTATACTTGTAGTACACATTATTCAGGCATACATTGATGATCATCCCGATAGCCGTAGCAATGGCGCAGCCTGTAATCCCCCAGATCCGGATGAACCAGAAGGTTAGGGCCACCTTCAGAATAGCAACAGAGAAATAGATGAAGGCCTTCACCCGGTGCATATTCATCGCTTCCAGCATGGTGGCGAACAGCGATTGCACAATCGATGTGATCTGGGGAATGATGATGATCAGCGCAACCGTGTATGCATATTTGTAATCCGGACCGAGCCAGATCAGAATGAAGCTCTGTCCGAACAACACGAAGCCCGAGACGATGTAGCCTACGATCAGCGCCTGGATTCTGCCTATTTTGACCAGCTCCAGCATTAAGGCCGCCTGATCTGCACCCTTGACGATCATCTTGGTGAGCTTGGGCAGATAGAAGCTGGCCAGCACATTGGAGAAGTTGAGAATATACGTGTTGAGCTGGGCAGCGATGGCGAAGACGGCGATAGGCGTGGCCCCGAGGAACATCCCGATGATCAGCGGATCGGCATTCGTATAGATCTGGAAGGCGATCGACGACAATAAGATATACGACGAGTAGCTGAAGATCTCTTTGAACAGCTTGGTATCGAAGCCGTGGAACCGGACCCGCAGATTCAGCTTGGTGCGGCAAAAGACTACATTAATCACGCCGATTGCCAGGTTTAGCACAAGTGCGACGGTGACCATTCCTGTTGATCTGAAGTCGAACAGCAGGACCAGCACCATCATGGCCGGAGACAGGACCACGCGGATCAGGTTGATGATTTTGAGATAGACGAACCGCTCATAGGCCGTAATGATCGAGCTGAAGATATTCAGCGGGAACGAGACAGCCACATTGATGGCAGCAATGATGAATATGGTCTTCAGAATGCCGAGCTCAGCTGCATCGAGGCTGCTGAAGATCGAATCGAAATTGAACACCAGAATCACACTGGCAAGTAAGGAGAGGAGTCCGATGGCAGAGAAGAGCAGCAGGAACATTCCGTTAATATTGCGCTGGCCTGTGGAGTCATTCTCAGAGATGTATTTCGCATTGAAGCGGATGACCGCGCTGCCGAAGCCCAGATCCAGCAGGACGATATAGGCGATGATGGAGTTCACCAGCGCGAATAATCCATATTCGGATTTCCCCAGGGTCGACACAATGAACGGCGTCGAGCCTAGTGAGATAATAACGCCTAAAAATACGGAAGCATAGGTTATGATTGCAGCAAGTTTAATATTGGTTTTCAAACAGATCGCTTCCTCGCTACAGAGAGTGTCTTGTGCTTATTTTAAGCGGTAACGATGGACGAAGCAGGTTCTTCAGCGCTGCTGCTTGCCATGGATTCAATGATCTGGCTGTAATGCTGGACCGAGAATTCATTATTGTACCGTGGGCGCTGGATCGTTTTCAGTTCTTCCAGCAAGGCCGGGATTTGCTTTACATCGTTCGTGAATTTCACATAGCCCAGATGCTTGATCCATTCGTAGCTGCCTACCACTTTATAATTGTAATTCCCCAGCGCAATACAAGGTGTGGATGTAATCGCCGCAAAAATCATCCCGTGCAGACGGTCCGTAATCACAACCTCGGCCTCCTTGAACTGATTCCATAAGGTATTCAGCTCGTGGTCCCGGTCTTCCAGGGAGACAGGGCGGAGGATGCAGGTATCCGTGAAGGTAGTGGAGCTGTAGTGCTTGGAGGTGTATTCCTGGATGACCTTTTTATCCTGCTCGCTGAAAATACTCTCCTTATCCGCTCTAATGCACAGAAGGGCACCATGGCGCTCCTTGGGAGGATCAGTGATGTCGAGGGACATTACAATGTCCGGCGTTAACAGCACTGCGTTGTTTCTGAAACCTGCTTTCATAATTTCGTACGACGTTGCCTCTCTGGCGACCAGCGTGAGGTCCTTGTGGGAGCCATAGAGGTCCTGTGTCTTCTTGAACTCCGCGCGCCCAAGCTCGGTATCACCGAAGTAGATGGTCTGCGGGAAGACGATGATTTTGTTATTTGGGAACTCGGAGATAATCTTGCGGCGTACCTCTTCCTCACGGAAATACTCGATCCCGAAGTTGCCTCCGCCCTGAAGCACGAAGATATCCTCCGGCGAACAGAATTCCTCCAGACACTTCATGTTATGCATCAGCCGGTTGGCGACAATCTCAATCAGGGTATAGTCAGGAAAAGCTTTCCGCAAAAAATTCATCTGCGCATAAGTAATGGCGTGATCGCCCAGATTGTCATGCTCAGGGGAGCCGACGACGTAAATGGCTTTCGTCTTGTCTTTATATGCATTCCGGTAGCTCAGATAGCCCTTATAATATTGATAGACGGGAATATTGCTTACATAATTGCGGAAAGACAACGGCAGGATCTTCTCAAGGGCTTGGCTCATATCATATTACTTCCCTTCAAACGGAGTTTGGAATAATACAGCATTTTGTATACCGTGGAGCTGGTTAGAATAAGCAGGGCTGCCGTCTTCATCTCCCGGCGGATGATGCGGTTGCGCAGGATCGCGGAGGTATGCTTGCTCAGGAACCCGCCCAGCTCGGCCAGATATTCCTTGTTAACTGCAGTCTCGCCGGTAATCAGCTGGAAGTTGCACAGCTCAATGCCTTCGGTTACGGTCCGGGATAACGAGATTTCTTTGGCGACCGGATAGTTTTTATCCTGAATCGTCTCGTAGATCTCCAGCGCCGCACGGAAGCGGTCGTAATATTTCCGGTTGTTCATCGCTCCGGTGATGCTGTCGCTTCGCTTCAGATACAGGTATTTGGGGGAGTCCAGCGAGACGGTCTTGTTCGCCTGGAGGAATAATTTATAGGTGGTAAAAATGTCCTCGAAATACCGGCCGACCGGATATCTCACCTGGCTGAACAGCTCAGCCTTGTACAGCTTATCCCAGGCAAGGTTCTGGATCTCGGTATCCTCAAGCAGCTTGTCAATGGCTTGCGCATTATCGTATACACGCACCTGGTGCGTGAAGGACTTTTCCAGCTTGACATCATCCTGTACCTCGCAATGGCCGCATACAGCGATATCTGCATTGTGGGCGGTGATGAGTTCGTACAGGGCTTCGTACATGTCCGGTTCAATCCAGTCATCGCTGTCGACGAACCCGATATACCGGCCCTCTGCCACATCAATTCCATAGTTGCGGGCATCGGACAATCCGCCGTTCTGCTTATGAATGACGACAACACGCGGGTCCAGCTCCTTGTAATACTCGCAAATCTCGCCGCACTTATCAGGTGATCCGTCATTGACCAGAATCAATTCAAAATTGCGGAAGGTCTGCGCCAATATCGAATCCACACACTTCCTCAGGTACAGTTCCACGTTGTAGATAGGCACAATAATACTTATCTCTGGCTTCACTCGAGCAGTCACTTCCTTTCCCGGTTCTGATTCGGGTCTACGCGTCACTATATTTGTGATAATCTTACTATCCGGGTCAAAAGGTTGTATATACTACTAAAGTGTACTTATCGCTTGAGGAGGGGCGTGAACTGCCTGACGGGAAGCCGCTGTTTCGCAGCAAAAAGACCGCAGCACCATGGGGTGACTGCGGCCTTTCGCCTGCTGAAATTTAGTTAAACGTAATCGCCAGCGCGCTGGTAAACTGGCCGCCCGGCGGCAGGGAGATGACGTTCTGCTTCTCCCGGAAATCGCCGGTGAAGCCTTCGCGATCGGCCACGCCATGCCAAGGCTCGATACACACGAACGGTGCATTCTTCGGCTGCCAGATGCCGAGATCGGGGAAGCCCGTGAAGGCGACGGTTACGCTCCGGTCAGACTGTCTGCTTTTCAGGGCAACCGATTTGGACTGGACATTGCGGAAGACAAGGGCGTCATGCGCGAACATCTCGTGGTTCAGCGGCATCTTGTTGTCCGCGCCGAGCATGGCCTCGTTCTGGCCCGGAGTGATCAAGCCATTCTCATTCAGGAATAAGCGCTCCAGGCGCTCCGGCTGTTCGAATTCAAGATAGTAGTCGGTGAAGCGGCCTTCTCCGCCAATCGGGCAGTTGAAGGCCGGATGGGTGCCGAGCTGGAAGAACATCTCCCCTTCACCGGGATTCTCCACCCGGTAGCTGATGTCCAGCGTGTTGCCGTTCAGATTATAGGTGAGATACAGATGGAACGGGTACGGATAGCTGGCCAGCGTGTCCTCGTTGTGCGATAGCCGGTAGACCGCCTGCGTCTCGCTTGCCTCCACCAGCGTGAATTCGTTGCGTCTGGCGAAGCCGTGGCGGGCCAGCGGATACGTCTGTCCATCTACACGGACCACTTCGCCTGCGGCTCCCCCGATCATCGGGAACAGCACCGGAGAACGGCCTGTCCAATAGGCGGCGTCTCCGTTCCACATATATTCAGTATCTGTATCCGTTCTTCTGAAGCTGACCAGCTCAGCGCCGAGTGAACTGATCTCGGCCACGGCCAGGCCGCTGCGTAAAATAGTATTCATGCTCTGTACCCCTCTCGCCCTGCAATATGTAATCCTGATGTCTCATATTCTAACAGACTTCCCCGCAGGTGCCAGCAAATAACGGAAATTCTCCAGCCTATAATTTTTACAGTATGTACAATGACAAACAGGTGGAATTCGTTAACATAGAAGGATAGCAATGATTCCATATCAGCGGAAACGGGGGGGAATAAGCCGATGCAGGTGAAGCAACTATTGGTGAACGGTGAGCGGCTGAAGAATACCATTGAGGCCTTTGCCGATTTCGGGCGGACAGACCATAACGGAGTTACCCGGCTATCGCTGTCGGAGCAGGATGTGCGGGTGCGCGGCTATTTCACCGCCTGCTGCGAAGAGCTGGGCATGACCGTGAAGGTGGATGATATGGGCAATATGTATGCCACTCTGGCTGGCAGTGAAGCGGGCCCCCCGATAGTGATGGGCTCACATCTGGATACCGTGAAGAAGGGCGGCAGATTCGACGGTGTACTGGGGGTGATTGCCGGCCTTGAGGTCGTGAGAACCCTGGTAGATCACGGGATTAAGCCCCGGCTGCCTGTCACGGTGATGAACTTCACCAATGAGGAAGGTGCCCGCTTCGAGCCGTCCATGATGGCCTCAGGCGTCTTATCCGGCAAGTTCGATAAGGCAGCCATGCTGGGGAAGAAGGACGCGGAGGGCGTCAGCTTCGGCGAGGCGCTGGAGGCCAGCGGCTATGCCGGCGATGCAGAGAACCGGATCAGGGAAGCGGCGGCTTATCTGGAGCTGCATATCGAGCAGGGCCCTGTGCTGGAGAAGGAGAACGTTAAGATCGGCCTTGTTGACTGTGTCGTGGGCATGGCCTGCTATGAGATTGAAGTGACCGGGGAATCGGATCATGCCGGAACTACGCCGATGGATATGCGCCGGGATGCGCTTTTTGCCGCTACGGATATTATTGCGGAGCTGCGCCGCAAGCTGTCCGTGCTGGACCCTGAGCTGGTCTATACGATGGGACGGATAAATGTGCTGCCGAACATCCATACCGTGATTCCGAACAAGGTAATCTTCACCGTGGAAGCGAGACATAAGGACATGGATGTGGTCCGGGAGGTCGAGGCGGTCATTCACGGCCTGCCGGAGGAGCTGTTGGATTGCAGCGTGTCGAAGACGAAGCTGTGGGGCCGCGACACGGTATGGTTTGATCCGGGGATCTGTGCGCTAGTGGAGCAGGCTGCGCAGAAGCTCGGTTACAGCAGCCGGAAGCTGGCGAGCGGTGCGGGGCATGATGCCCAGTTCGTGGCCGGGTTCCTGCCGTCGGCGATGATCTTTGTCCCAAGCGTGAACGGGAAAAGCCATTGCGAGGAAGAGCTCACCTCCTATGAGGATTGTGAGATGGGCGTGAATGTGGTGCTGGAGACGGTGCTGTCGGTGTTGTCTCGTGACTGAGCGGGGGATTGGATAGGCAGGTCGAAATCCAATCGATCAAACTTCCTCAAGATATCCAAATCAGAGGTAATATGATGAGTACCCCAATAATAATTACCGATGGCTTGTTCAGCGACACACCATTGTTTGCCATCCGGATGCGGGTTATTATGTTCAAATGTGGTTAATTCTTCATCAGTTGCCATTTGAATTTCTGTGGTATTGAGCAGTATGTCAATAATTGTATCCAGATTTATATCTGCAACATGTTTAAGTTCTGGATAGTGGTTGCTTTTTGGCGAACCCATAAAGTACACGGGCAATGGTAACCAAAACGGCCATGTTACAGGGTCAAATGATTTCATTTCCAACGATACCGGGTCATAATCGGGGACGCCGTTGAGTAGGATTTGACCACACAGCTTGTACTTGTCTTTTAAAGTCACTGCTTTGTGGTAGATATCACTGTTTTCGTCTGCATATTTAAGTATAAAGTCTGAAAGTCTCTTTGTTACTCCAATATCAGCTTCCGTGGCTTTCTTTGGGTCGAAATGAAACCATGGCAAATGTGCGAAATCATTGTTGCTAGGGATTCCTTGCATCCCCACCCAGCCGTCATCCAACAAATATGTACCGGAATCAAGGTAGTTGATGATACCCATAATAATTGTATCTCTTATACTGCTAACAGAATCATCTGCCGTGTCCAAATAATCCAACGCTATACATATTGTATAGGGAGAAGAATTAGGGTTCCAATTGTTGCACTCGATGTTGTAACCAAAACCGCCATCCTCATTTTGGTAACTGGACAGAACTGAAAGGAATTCCTCGCAGCTCCCGTTTTCAAATAAATACTTCCACTTTGTAAATTCAAGCGGTCTGGCATTACGGTGAATTAGTTTTCTTAATCTCAAAAACTCATCAAGTAATATTTTTTTCATAATATTTACCTCCCGATGTTATTTTGAAACGTTGGGAGTATTATACATTTTAGTATGAGCAGCTGTCGATGAGATTTGTTTTCTGTTATCTGGAGGCGCGGATGCGGCTGGAACGGGGGAGTCCGGGGTACTGGTATGAGCGGCCCGTTCTATAGATCCCAGCTATGTGGGATGGCGGTTCCGGGGCCCGGCCTTGATAATCGGTACATGACCTGTTGGGGTCATGTACCGATTATCACACCGGAGGGGATGAAATGAGAGACAGCATGAGCAAGGCAGCCAGTCCTTGGGAACAGGCCGACGGGGATCAGTATATTCAGAGCATCAGCCGCAAAATCCCCGGCTACCAGCTCCAGTATGACTTGATGGATACGCTGTTAACAGCGCGGCTGGACAAGCGGGAGAAGCCAAGGTTACTGGTTGTAGGAGCAGGCGGGGGCCAGGAGATACTAAAGCTGGGCCTGAACCATCCGGCTTGGAGCTTCAGCGGCCTGGATACCTCGCAGCGTATGCTCCAGGCTGCACAGCAGCGGCTGGGGGTCGCGGGTCTGCTGGATAGAGTGGAGCTGCATCATACGGAGACCAGTACATGGAACTGCACTAGAGCGTATGATGCCGCAACCTGTATGCTGGTGTTGCATTTCTTGCAAGGGAGGACGAACAAGCTGGCGCTCCTTCGCAGCATTGCCGCGCGGCTTCAGCCGGGTGCGCCGCTCTGTCTGTCTGCCATCTGCGGGGGGCCGGGCTCTCCCGAATGGCAGATACAGATGGCAGGCTGGCGGCTGCATATGCTCGGGAACGGGATACCGGAAGAACAGTGGAAGACCTTTGAGCACTCTTTCGGAGTAACCTCCCATCCGCTCCCCGCCGCAGAAGTGGAGGAACTTCTGGAGGAGGCCGGGTTCATGACCGTATCCCGGTTCTTCGGCGCTTATCTGATTGACGGCTGGGTGGCGGTGAAGGCGCTAGAACGATAGCAACTGCACTTTGTACAATGGATTGCTGTAAAAAGGCTTCGAAATAGATTCAATTGTATTCCGTACAATCGAATATTGAAAAAAAGCCATTTTTCAGCCAAATCACAACATTCCACTGTATGAAATATAATAAAATCTCATTTTACGGTCAGCAATGCGTTTTCTATTGCAGGAAATACAATCAGTTGTCACCCCTTCACCGCCGAGCTGGCCACTCCTTCAATAATGTATTTCTGGCCGAGCAGGAAAACGAGAATCATCGGGATGATCCCGGCGGTTGCTGCGGCCATCATGCCGTTGTAATCGACATTGTTCTCCAGGATGAAGTTCTGCAGCCCGAGCGGAACGGTGAACAGATCCTGGTCGATCAGGAAGACGAGCGCGTTCTCATAATCGTTCCAGTGCCAGGAGAAATCAATAATCGCCAGGGTCGCCAGCGATGGCTTGGCCATCGGCAGGATAATCCGCGAGAAGATGCGGAAATGGCCTGCGCCGTCGATGAAGGCGGCCTCGGAGATTTCATGGGGTACGGAGAGGAAGAACTGCCGCATCATGAACACGCCGAAGATGGTGAACATACCTGGCAGAATGAGCGCCCAGTGAGTGTTATAGATGCCGGCCCAGTCGAACATGATGAACTTCGGCACGAACAGCACCTGCGGAGGAACCATCATCATGGACAGGTAGACCAGGAACATTGTGTTACGCCCCTTGAACTCAATTCTGGCAAACCCATAGGCTGCCAAGGCGGACAGGGAGACGGCACCGATGGTACTCAGCACAGCGACCTTAAGGGAATTCAAATAATAAGGTACGAAGCTGCCCTGGCCGGACCAGACTTTGACATGATGACTCCAGTTGAAGTGGTCCGGAATCCACTGGATCGGATAGCGGAATACCTCTGACGGTGTTTTGAAGGAGGTGCTGATCATCCAGAGGAAGGGTACAATCATGACGATGCTGAAGAACAGCATGATTAATGTGGTGATGATTTTGATAGCGGCGGCTTTATTCATATTCTCAGCTCCTTAGTAGTGAACCCAGCGTTTCTGGCCCAGCCATTGAACAACGGTGAAGATCAGAATGATCAGGAACAGGGCCCAGGAGACTGCTGAGGCATAGCCCATCTCGTAATAGCGGAAGGCATTCTGATAAATGAACAGGGATAATACGGTGGTGCTGTTCCCGGGGCCGCCCTGCGTAATCGCCTGGATGATGCCGAACTGCTTAATCGACATGATCAGCCCGGTAATCAGCAGCAGAAAAGTAGTGGGACTCACCAGCGGCCACAGGATGCTGCGGACCGTCTGCCACGTGCGGGCACCGTCGATGGTGGCTGCCTCCAGCAGCTCGCCCGACACCTCCTGCAAGGCGGCGAGGTAGATAATCATGTTATAGCCGAGCATGAACCAGATCCAGATGATATCAATCGCATACATGGACGTGTCCATCGTGGACAGCCAGCCGGGAGGGTTCTCGATGCCCATAGAGCGGAGAATGCCGTTAATCGGCCCGTTATTCGGGTGGAACAGCAGCATCCAGACGAAGGCTACGGCTACGCCGCTGGTAATGTAGGGCATGAAGTACAGGGCGCGGAGCAGCTTTTTGAGATAGACGGAACGGTTCAGGATGGCAGCCACCAGGAACGCCAGCCCAATCGACACCGGAACAGAGAGCAGGAACAGCAGCGTGTTCTTAATGGCAATATAGAAGACCTCATCCCCCAGCATCCGCCGGATATTGGCCAGCCCGATGAACTTGGTATTAGGACTCATAAACTTGTAGTCTGTAAACATGAGATAGAACGAATACATAGCCGGTATGATAAAAAACAGTATCACGCCAATCATATTGGGCCCGATAAACAGATAGCCCAGCAGCTGCTGACGTCGCATCCAGGTTGCTTTCACAATAGCCCCACTCCTTAGGTCTTAATAAGTACATTACAAGCATAGCAAGCGTTCCCGTGAGGGTTAAGGAACAAAACCACCCACTTCATGGCACAGAAATATACAATTACACAAGCGGCAGCAGGCGCTTCGTTCTTAGTTATGTTCTATCCAGGTTCCGCCCAGCAAGAAAAGCGGCATTCCCTTGAAGGAATGCCGCTGGAGCGATACTATGATCGTAATCTGAAAGGCAGGCTACAGGCTTAAGCTATCTGGCTTCTCCCGTTGTTGATGCCGGTATTGGCTGGGCGTCTGTGCGGTCAGGCGCTTGAAAATCTTGATGAAGTAGTTATCGCTCACGAAGCCGACCCGGTTGCCGATCTCATAGACCGGCAGGTCGGAGCCGGTCAGGAGCCGGATCGCCTGATCTACCCGTACACGGTGCAGATAGTGGATGAGGGTGCGGCCGGTTTTCTTTTTGAACAGGGTACTGACATAATTCTCGGCCATCATGACATACTGCGACATCGACTTCACGGTAATATCCTCAGCGTAGTGTTCGTGCAGATAGTGAAGGATCTTCTGGATCTCAGGGTGGCTCGTAATCTCCTCATGGGCCGGCGGGGGCGGGGGAGACTCCTTAAGCACATCCGGCTCTGCCTTGCGGTTCTTCTCCAGCTCGCCGCTGATCTTGCGCAGTGTGTCCCGGAGTGAATTCACGCTCATCGACAGCTTCAGAATATAATTGGACGCCCCGTATTCCATGGCCTGCCGCACATTCTCGAAGTCATTCATGCAGGTCAGCATGACGAAGCGGGAACCATACCCCTCCTCACGGGTTCTGCGCAGCAGCTCGACGCCATCCATCTCCGGCATGACGATATCCGAAATCACCAGATCGGGTACATCTTCGCGGATCATCTCCAGCGCCTCAGCCCCGTTGCCCGCTTCTCCGCTGACCGTGAAGCCAAGCTCTTCCCAGGCGATAATCTCACGCACGCTTTCCCGTACAAATACCTCATCCTCCACCAGCAGTACCTTCCACATGTGTAATCCCTCCCTTAGTTATGCGCTTCAAGCCGGATGTTCGTTGCCGTAAGGTGTGGACATTAGCAGCGGCAGCGTTAAGCGGACCGTAACGCCTTCGCTGGTTGAGAGAACTTCAAGCTGCCCCTCTTCCCGGAACAACAGCCGCAGCCGCTCCTGAATGTTACTCAGTCCGATGCCCGGACGCTTGCGCGGAGCCTTGGGGCCCCCGCCCTGCTCCATGCCTACGCCGTTGTCCCGGATCTCGACAATCAGCCTGTGCTCTTCGCGGCGGACGTTCAGCTCAATGAGGCCGTGGCCGGGCAGCCTGCTGATTCCGTGGATAATGGCGTTCTCCACCAGCGGCTGAAGGCTGAGCTTCGGCACCAGAGCATAGAGAATGTCCTCGTCATACGTGAACGTACAGTCGAATTTGTGGGCGTAACGGACCTGCTGAATATGGACATAGGCCTCAACAAGCTCAATTTCATCCTTGAGATGGATCAGATCCTTATCGGTATTCAGGCTGGCCTCCAGCAGCTTGCCGAGCGACAGGGTCATGTTCGTAATGTCCTCGTTATGCTCGCGGATGGCGATCCATTTGATCGTATTCAGCGTGTTCAGCAGGAAGTGGGGATTCGTCTGGGCCAGCAGCATCTGAAAATGCACCGCCTCCTTCTGCCGCTCCTCCGCCTTCAGCTTCTGGATCAGCAGGTGAGTGTCGTCAAGCATCGTATTGAAGGTCCGGGTCAGCTCAAGGATCTCGCCGCTGAATTTGTGCTCCGGGAGGCGGATCTTCAGGCTTTTCTGCACCGCCGCCTTCATCTTGTTCTGCAGATGGGACAAGGGCCGCGTAATCGTCGTAGCAATCACGAAGGTCATCATCAGGAAGATGCTCGTCAGCACTAGGAACGTAATGAAGTACTGCTGCTTCAGCCCCTCGATCTCCACGAACAGCACAGACAACGGAATCCGGTTGACGATATACCAGTCCAGCGACTCCACATAGATATAATTAATCAGGGCGTTCGCGTCCTTGTCGATAAAATACTGCTGTCCCGGCTGCCCGGCAAAGCCTGCCTTCACCTTCTCGGATAACTGGCTGCCCGGAACCGACTGGGAGATATCCTCGCCCGAGCGGGTAATCAGGAAATATTGCTGCTCCAGATCGGACTGCTTGTGAATGGAGCGCAGCCAGTACGTATAATCAATGCTGATCCGGGCCATGCCATACGGCTGGTTCCGGGCATCCTCCAGATAGGCGTATAAGGAGAGAAGGTAGGCGCTGGTCGAGACATCACGCAGCACGTAGTTGGTATCATTAGGCACCCAGTGATAGGAGCTGTTATTCATCTGCCCTCTGTCGAACCCCGTATTTCCCCGCAGATCCGAATAGACCAGTGAATCCTTAGGCTGGTAAGAGGTGTATGCGCTTTCAGATAAGTCCAGAATCATGAAGTAGACCGAAGGATTATACAGGAAGAAGCTGTTGTTCAGATTCTTGAAAATATTCTCCATCAGCCGCTTGTTCTCCAGCTCATTACGCTGTCCGGGATGGAGCAGTACGGACTTCACAGTGTCATCCTGCTTCAGGAACAGCAGCGTTTTGAAGGCAATACTGATCTGGTCCTCCAGCGTGCGGTACATCTGCTCCAGCTGATAGTGGCTCTGCTGGCTGATTTTCTTCTGGACCAGCGTCTCAATACGCTGATAGTTATAGATATTCAGTGCGCCGAACGGCAGCAGAATCAGGCACACGAACGCGGTGAACAGGCGGTATTTCAACTTCTGGGGAATCAGCACACGCAGCAGCTGTGACACAGGGAAGCACCTCCAAGCCTGACTGAACCTGCCCGGTTCGGGACGGTTGATATGCTAGATTATAGCATAATCCCTCCGCCGGATTGGCGATATTTCAAATTGCATGGATTTGTTCCAGCGGGTACGGGAGGAGGCCAGAAATGCATAGTTTTGTTCTATTAGGGCTGCTTGACAGCGGGACAAGAAAGACGGATCGGATAGTTATCCGCCCCGCCTTGTCAAGGAACCCCATGGAGTATGCAGGGGCATAAGATGGATGTCAGTTTAAACGAATGATGTTGTACTTCAGCGCAAGCAGAAGAAACACGCCAGCCAGGAAAATGACTCCCGCCGAGACTAATCCGCCTATAATGATTGTCCTGTCAAAGGGTTTGAAGCTTTTGAGCATTCCATCACTCCTCTGTAAAGATAGTCCCTCCCCCCAATTATAAACGATCTGCCAGTGTGCGCGGTAATTAGGGTTCCCGGACGCATGTGCCGCTTAGATTTGTGGACCGACGGACTGATGGATCGACGGATTGATGGACCAACGGATCGGCGGATCTTGGGGCCGACAGACTGACGGATCGGCGGCCTCAGAGGCCGTTATATCCCTCCAGGTAACCGGAAATGAAGGGGGAAACGGTAGTTAAGCGCCTCTGAGTCCGCGTGGCCTCCAGAACAGCGCGATTCGCCCAAATAAGCGCATTCCAGTCCGCAAGAACGCGGCTGGAGCTTGCCGCATTCATTCAAGGCCTAGCCTGTTCCTGATAGGTTCAGATAAAAGAAAGAGAGGCGCCATGATTCCCATGGCAAGCCTCCTGTACGATGCATGATATCTCTCTGTTTCTTCTCTGTCTGCGCCCCTCACGCTACTTCTTCTGCTTCAAATACCCGTTATGCCGCGCTGCCATGGCCTGCACAGTCTGATCGAGCGACTGCGAGCCGAGGAAATACTTCTCATACTCCTGTGAGCGCAGGTCCATTACCTCTTGCGGCAGGCTGCGGACATAGGTTGGCGTCTTATTGTCGAACATGACGTACATCAGGGAGTCCAGATCGTAGGAGTCACTTTTGTCGCCGATGAGGCTCTTGAGTGCATCTTCCTGCTTGGCATCCTTGGAGGCCGGGAGTCTTCCTCCCGCTGCCATCGGGGACATGCCGCCATCGGAATACCACTTCAGGAACTCCCAGGCCGCTTCCTGCTTCTTGGACTTGGCGTTAATAGAGATGTAATCGCCGAGGCCCCCGCGGGTCACGTAATCACTGGCGGATTCAGTGAGCCGGGGTACCGGAGCGAAGGCGATTTTGAAATCACGCGGGAAGTCAGTGAAGTTATTCGAGCTGCGCAGCAGCCACGCCCCGATATTGAGCATCGGCACCTCTCCGCTGAGGAACACCTGCTCCACCGGCATCTTGGAAGTTAATTGCTCGCCGAGCGGCGGTGTGGTCTTATCGTCCTGCATCATCCCGTTCAGCGTCTCAAGCCATTGTCTGACCAGCGGATGGTCGAGATTGGAGGTGCCGTCCGGCTTGGTGTAGCCCTCCTGAGAGAGCACGGAGTCGATGGGGTCCACGAAGGGCTCCATATTTTGAATAAAACCGTAGGAATTGCCGCTCTTCAGCTTCTTCGCATACTCGCGCAGCTCATTCCAGGTCCATTCCTTCGGAACGGGCAGGCCTGCCTTATCCAGTTCGTCCTTGTTCAGGGCGATGAAGAACGGGCTCTTGGTCGTCGGAACACCGTAGAACTTGCCGTCAATTTTCCAGCTCGCGGTGTCCGCGCCCATCTTCTCTTCAATGTTGTAATCGGTGAAGCCGCTGAGGTCCAGGGCCAGTCCCGATTCTACCCGCTTGGCGGCATGGGAGATCGTATAGTTCACGAACAAATCCACATCCTGGCCGGTAATCATCGCCGTGTCCAGCTTCAGATTGCCGTCATCATCATTAACATAGCGTACATATTCCACCTGAATATCGGGGTGCTCCTTGTTCCAGTTGTCCACCACCTGCTGCGGACCGGATTCCGGCGGGACACCGCCCCACATTTTGAGCGTAACCGCTGTATTCTTACCTGTAGCAGAGCTCCCATTGTCCGCTGAAGATGAATTGCTGCTGTTCCCGCAGCCTGCGGCCAGGCCCATGATCAGAACTAGTGAAGTGATTCCGGCAATAACACGGCTCTTGTTCAAAAGCGACAACCTCCCTGAGTGTACTGTATAGGCTTGCAACTCAAGAATAGCAGATGGCCGGAAGCGTCAGAAGGAACAAAAAACAGGAGAATATGGAACATAACTTTACATTCTCTCCCCGGGTTATGGCTAGGGCGGGCTATAGTGCAGGGAAACGTTCTATTCCGGGAGCCGCTGAGGCATCCTAAGCCCATTGTGTAAAAACACAATCATGTCAGATCATGTTTTTCTTTTTACCCAAAATGCAGCTGAAGATCATATGTTATGATTCTTTACATAAGAGAACCCTACCTGACAGGAGCGATGAACGATGATTATTGGCGTACCGAAAGAAATCAAAAACAACGAAAACCGCGTAGCGATTACCCCTGCGGGTGTGGTGAGTCTGAGCGCAGAAGGTCATAAGGTGCTTGTTGAGGCCGGAGCGGGTGCTGGCAGTGGATTTCTTGATGAAGATTATGCCATAGCTGGTGCGGAATTGGTTGCTGAAGCTGCCGCAGTATGGGCTGCTGCTGAAATGGTAATGAAAGTGAAAGAACCGCTGAGCAGTGAATACGGCTACTTCCGCCCGGGGCTTATCCTCTTCACTTATCTGCATCTGGCTCCAGAGCCGGCCCTGGCTGCCGCCCTCAAAGACAAAGGCGTATTCGCCATCGGCTATGAGACCGTAGTGGATGGACGTACCTTGCCGCTGCTTACCCCGATGAGCGAGGTAGCTGGGCGTATGGCTGTACAGCTCGGTGCACAATTCCTGCAAAAGAACTACGGCGGACAGGGTATCCTGCTCTCCGGTGTTCCTGGCGTAAGCCGCGGCAAGGTTAGCATTATCGGCGGCGGTGTGGTAGGCACCAATGCAGCCAAGATGGCCATCGGGCTTGGCGCCGAGGTGACCATTATCGATCTGAGCGCAGACCGGCTCCGCCAGCTCGACGATATTTTCGGTGCCCAGATCAGCACCCTGATCTCCAATCCGTATAATATCGCTAAGGCTGTTGCTGAAGCGGATCTGCTGGTAGGGGCAGTGCTGATTCCGGGCGCGAAGGCGCCTAAGCTGGTAACGGAAGCAATGGTGCAGACGATGAAGCCAGGTTCTGTCATTGTCGATGTGGCGATTGACCAGGGCGGGATTGTGGAGACGATTGACCGGGTGACCACGCACGACAACCCTGTATTCGAGAAGCATGGGGTCCTGCACTATTCGGTCGCCAATATGCCGGGCGCAGTCGCCAAAACCTCGACCATTGCCCTAACCAACGTCACCGTTCCATATGCCCTGCAAATTGCTAACAAAGGCGTATTCCAGGCCATCGAAGACAATGCCGGTCTGAAGAGCGGCGTCAACGTAGCCAACGGCAAAATCACCTGCCAGGCCGTAGCCGAATCTCTTGGGGAAGAGTACTTCACGGTTGAAGCTGCTGTAGAGCAAGAGTTCACGCTGATCTAATTTGTAGAGAAAAAAGTCGGCTAGAGGGGTATTGTAATAGACAAGTCAGGGGATAGAAAAGTAGGCAGGAAAGAGTACGTCTACGCCTATTGCAGTCCGGTGAGCGATCACCGGGCTTTTTATGTTGGAGTGGGCTAAATGTAATCGAAAAGTGAACACATTCTTCATACCATGTCAGGTTTCCTCCACATTTTTTGCATCTCCCTATAGGCAACTGCCAGGCGCTGTAATATAATGTAATCACTTATATAAGCTTCGGCTATTCTTTGGGGTTGAGGTGGGAACATTGACAGAAGCAGAGCCATCATTTGACCGTTTTTTTGACAGCATGGAATCCCTGGCGGATACCCTTAGTGAATCGCTTCAGGCGCAGGTTACGATTGAGGACAGCAATCATCATGTGATTGGCTACAGCTCCCATCAGTTTGAGAGCGATGCCGCACGAATCTCCACCATTATCGGCAAAAGAGTACCGAATACCGTGATCATTGGCCTTCGCAAAAAGGGTGTGATGCACAATCTGGAGAATACCGGCCATCCGATCCGTATCCCCGCCGTGATGGAGGTCGGTCTGGGTCCCAGACTTGCCATGTGCATCCGGCACCAGCAGGAGATTCTCGGCTATATCTGGGTAGTGGACGGTGGGAATCTTACCGAAGGGCATGCGGAGCGTATCGTGGAGAAGGCTGCCGGGATTGCCGGACGTTATCTGCTGAAGCAGCGCGGCTGGAAGACGAGGCAGGAGAAGACGTTCGAGGATTTCTTTTGGAAGCTGCTGACCTCGCATTATGAGAGTGAACTGCGAATTCGCCAGGAGGCAGAGGCGGGGACGATTCTGCTGCCGGAGCGATATTATATCGGGGTGCTGGAGAGCAGCAGGCCGGTGGATGAGCATTTTTTGCAGAAATTCCGCAGGGTGATGGATACCTATAGCGGGCAGCGGCTGCTCTTTCAGACTGCCGAGCAGAACCGGCTGATTATTCTGTTCTCCTTTATATTTCCGGTAGAAGGGACGGGGCGTCTGTCTTCGTTCCTGCACAAGCTGCTAGGGGAGCTGGGCCAGAGCGAAGGCGGCAGGCTTACGGCAGGCTGCAGTCCTGAATACCGCGAATATACTTCGGCCGCCGAAGCGTACCGCGAAGCGCTGCAGATTCTGGAGATGAAGAAGCGGCTGCCTTATCATACCCGTGAGCTGCTGCTCTATGAAGAAATCGGGTTCTGGGCCTACCTTCCGGCTATTCTGGAACAGAAACGGAACCGTCCCCGCCGGAGCGCGCTGCTCTACCCTCTGAAAGAGCATGACCGTGAGCATAAGAGTGATTTCCTGAAGACTCTCGCCGTATATCTGTCGCTGAACGGGAATCTGAAGGAATCGGCCGCTTTTCTGCATATTCATACCAATACCTTAATGTACCGCCTGAACCGGATCGCCGAGATTACAGGCCGGAGCCTCAAGGAGACCGATTACCGCACCTCCATCTATCTGGATCTTCTGACCGAGGAGACCGCACAGGTAAATCTATGGTTCCAGGAGGCTGAGGGTTCCAAAGAGTAGCTAAAGTTTTCGGGCAATCCGAAAAGCGTTATTCGCCTGTTCAAAGCCGACCTGAGGATAGAACGTTAAAGCTTGCTCGGAAGACAAAAGCACGATGGATACTTGATCTCCTAAGGTCTGCTGAAGCAGTTCTATCAGGCTCTTACCTATATTTTTCTTCTGATAATCCTGAATCACAGCTAAATCTGATAGATAACAGCAGTAACAATAGTCCGTAATGGCCCGTGCTACTCCGACTACCCGGCCGCCATCCCAGCAGCTAATTAGGACATCGGCCTGATCAATCATTTTCCCCATACGGTCTAAATCGCTGTGAGGCCGCTTTAGGCCCGATAATCTAAACACCTCAGCCATTTGTTCAGGCAGTAATTTTTCGTTGACCTTAAATTCTAATGCCATAATGACTCTCCTTTTACATTCATTTTTATTATTCTAAGCTATAAATGAGCAAAAATGGATAAAGGATACTCTTGCATCGTCTATAACCAAGTGGAGGTTTTTATGAGAAAAATAGTGAGCGTATTTCTCAGTGTCACAGCGATCTCAATGAGCATTGGAGTGAATAGTATATTTGCTTCAGCAGCTCCCGCTGGTAGTGTAGCTAGTGTCAAATCTTCCAGAGAACATCCAAGTGTTTTTATCAATAATGAAAAATTGGATATCTACGCTAATGTTACAACTCTTGGGACAACGCTTGTTCCTATGCGGCCTATATTCGAGGCCTATGGAATGACAGTAGAATGGAATAACGCGACCAAAACAGTTACTGCGACCAAAGATGATATTATCATTCAGTTAACAAATAATTCATATGATGGGGTTGTGAACGGAAATAAAGTGGTATTAACTCAAGCTCCTTCTCTAGAACCTGATAGTAATATATTCTTTGTGAATTTAAGATTTATCTCTGAAGCACTTGGCGCACAGGTTACTTGGAATAAAACGGCTGATGATGCCTCCGTGTATATTAATTTTTCTGAATAATACTGAATGCATGTAGAGAGTCTGCCGTTCAACTGGGCAGGCTTTTTACTGCATGTTAAATTAAGGTTTTGAGAAAAGAAGAGCAAAAATGGACAGACGGGCAGAATTTGAGGAAAGGCTACATTTTAAGCAGCAGTTACGCCTCTTTGTCTTGATACAGCGAGCGCAGAAGCAAGCAGCACAATGGCATTCAAATATTGGTGAGTCGTAACTTTTTGGATGCCCCAAACATGTAATTGGTCTGCGGTTGGATAGGTCTTCATTCGAGAATTGTAGCGTTCTACACTGGTTCGCGTGTTGTACAGTTCCTTCCAGCCCCGACTTTCCCGGTGCGGCATCGCATAGCGGCGAAGGTCTTTCTGCGTGCTGACCTTAACCACCATTCCATAATTGGAAGTGGAGCAAGTCGTCATGCCTAAAGGACAATACACTTTCCCCGTAGCGTGTGGACAACGAAACTTCAAACATTCCTTTTCCTGTCCCCAATACGTCATAGGAAACCCCGTTGAACAGCAAGGTGTCCCTTTGCTTGTCATGCCTGCTGGAGGTTCCTTTTCGTTCCGCGGATCCATGGGAATAATTGCTTGAGCCTTGAGGCTGCGGGCCGTTTCGTAGTTTTTCAGTTGGTCATATCCTGCATCCAGCATGAAAAAACGAGGTTTGAATCGTTCGACGGTTCGCTTCATGAGTGGAGGTCCCTCATCGCCATCATTCACGTGAGCGGGTGTAACCTTAAGGGCAATCGGAAGTTCACTCTTCGTGTCGACGGCCAGATGCAGCTTATAGCCAAATCACTTGACTTTGTTGCCAAATGTATCGAGTTTAACTCCCCAGTTGGCATTGCCGGTGAGTTCGCTTTTTCGCTTAGGTTCTTTTTTCTCGTAGGCGTAAATAGCTGCGCTGTCGATGGCAACATGAGTTCCGCCCAGGATTCCTGCTTCTTGACACTGAGCCACAAGGCCGTAGATCCAGTCCACTGAAAAAAATGGGCAATCTCTCTTTCGATTCAATTTTTTGAAGCTCCTCAAAGGAAAATAGACTTTCTTGGAGAATATACAAAGGGGACTTCCTCCTCTTGAGTGTTTTGGTGTCGTTACCAAAAAACTTCTCCAAGTTGGGGTGAAGTCCTTTTTTATGCTTGAAAAACCCTTGTGTAACAAGGGCTTAAATTAATGCAAAATGCTCATGTATTATACTTATCACTCCAAGATTAACTCGCCACCATTTGGAGAACGCTCTAAAATCTTTGTTTCATTTAGAGTATCTTTGACGTTCCTCCGTATAATCACCTTCATGGCGGTCCAAAACCTGAGTAAAACACTTCTCACTCTAGGTCAATCTCGTCCTAATCAATAAAATCCCCCATTTACATCATATACTTATTCCAATTTTTTATTTCTGCATTTTTTAATATTTTTCTATTAAAAAGAGAAAATCCAGCCATTTTGAACCGGATTCCCCATGTAAAATCATTAATAATTTACAATAAATATGCATGAAAACTCTTCTTTTTTACATAATTTAACTTTACTAGTTTAAATATTCCGTGTTATGGTATTAGTGTAATATTTTCTCTTAAAATACACAAGGAAGGAGAATATTTTTATTAATCCCTAAATTTTACAGATCAACAGAATTTCCATTAAAAAAAATGTATCTGGAGGTTACTTATGTTCAAGAAATTCTTATCTTTGGTGTTAAGCCTATCTCTGCTAATTTCATTTTTTGGTGCAGAAGCCCACGCAGCCGAGAACCAATCAAAAGTTAATTATAACGGACAGGAATTTACTATTGATATTCTTGAAGATTCCACCACCATAAAAAAAGTACAAGTAACGAACGATAGTATGACCTACATCACTGTGTATGATAAAGTAAATAATTCTGTGACCACAGAAGAAATAAGTCTTGCCAACACAGAAGAGAGTACATTCAAAAAGGGTAATAGCCAGAATGTAGTGAATTCGTTCACTTTAGATTTGAATGCTTTGGAAGAACAGTCTAATAATATTGGAAATGCTGCCGCACGTGGTATCTATGAAGGCTTAATCTCTTATAAAATCACAACATTTTGGGACATAAAGTATTTTGTACATAAATTCACACTTCCAACAAGTTATTCGTGGACATTAGAGTGTGACAGAGGAGCAAAGCGTGACATCGAAGAAAATTCCAGTAACGCTTCTACTCTAGAGAGCTATAGACTAGCTGTAAATAATGTTAATAAGAAGCAGGTGGAAGCTGTTGCTGTAGGCGGCACTGCCCTTGCAACTACAATCGCCGCAGGAGCTGCTGCTGCTACTGGTGTTGGAGCTATTGTATCACTCGTTACAGCAATAGGCGGTTCAATCACAGTAGCATATTTGTTCTGGGATGCTAAACAATCTGCAAATGATGCCAATTATTTTTTTGAGCGTGTTTAAGTAATACTTTAGCTAACATAATGAGTTAATATGGGTGAGGTGGATGTACTGCTTCCACCTCATCTCAAAAAAATCAAAATTCAAAAGTGGTGATTTATGTGTTCAAATCAAAACGAATCTTTACTGCAGTTCTACTTGTTATATTTATGTTTTTCGCTCTAATTTATTCGGTACTGTTTAATGGTAATCTCAATAATGAACGTTCAAGAGATATATTTAATAGATATTCTTACAGTCACCTGGATACGGGCTACTACACGCTTACCTCCCCTGCTCGTTCACTTACTGTCCTACAAGATAATAACAATACCATCTATCTCAACGGGTTTATTAAAAATTTAAATGAGCTATTGGTTCGTCAAGTCTCTCTTTTAAGTGCAATCGTTATCTCACTTATTATTTTTATATTTATATTTTTCAGTGCAAAAAAAGCCTCTCCTCTCTTTTTGATTATTTTTTTCTCTGTAGTATTGCTTCATATTGCATTGAATAGTTATTTCATTTCTCATAATACAGAGGAGATTCACTATTTTTATTCTAGATTAGCTGGTTAAATATTTTAAAGTTACTATAGGAAGCAGATGCTATTGTATTATTCATCCCCCTCAAAAAGTGCAGAAAATTTTTTCCAAAATCTAATAAAATCACTTTATCTAAACTCTCTTTACTTCTTGTGTCCACTCCTAAAACATCCTTTAAGCCCTCCTCCTGCCGACTAGCTATATTTGCTGAACGAATCGTAACGCTTAGATACTGGTCTTTGTAATACTCAACGTCCTTTTTAGCAATCCTTAATTATTCTTTCAGTTGCGCTATTTCTTGGCTGTACTTCTTAGCTCTTTCTTCCATCTCTTTAGCCTTTTCATAAAAGCTCATAGAGACTTCTTGATATATTTAAAATCACGAATCATTGCCTTTTGATTATTTCAATTTTTTCAACTAATTTTACGACATCTTTCAATATAATGTAGTTCTTCTCACCAGAACCACCCATTTCTATTTGGATAGAATTGCTTTTCAAGTTGTGAAAGATTTAGATTTTTGGTTGGATTCTTAGTAGTAAACTCGATTAGGAAATCGTCAAGCTGCTCATCCGTATATTCTTCTTGTCTGCCTCTACGTTTCTCCGTCTCACTCATCTATATCACCTTCCTGTAACCAAGCGTCTATTTTCGCTTGTCCTTCATTTTGGTAAGTCGGAAAACAAAGGAATCTGCAAACTCTTCGAAGTGCTTATGATAATGGAGCTGAGTAGTTAATAAATCATGCCCCGCCATATTTTTTAATCACAATCTGGCTATAAAACGAAGCCAATAGCGAACGAAAATGATTGGTTCTTACAAAGTCATTATTACCCAGACTATATACAAATAACTGTTTATCAGAATAATCTCCACCAGTGAACATAATATATTCATCTATTATAATAAGAACGAATGTTCCTATATTTTATCGCTCTAAATACTAGAGTCAATGTAAATTCCTTTTTACGAACCACGGCAAAAAAAATTTATCGTTCTGGTTGTAATCCATCTGTGTAAATCACCTTATATAGTGAGGGCATCTGTTCAGCGCCTATCTGCTAACTAGAGGAGTGTGATGTAAATGAAGAAAGTGCTATATGTACCGCTCGATGATCGGCCTGTCAATTTGGATGATGTGATTGTGCTAGGGAAGTCGGCGGGGATTCATGTGATCACACCGGATGTAACGGACCTTAAGAACCGCCTGGATTCGCAAAAGACAGCATCGGGCACAACCCTGCTGACCACAGGTTCACCGGCTTATGGAGACACGGCCAAGATCCGGAAATTTATTCGGGATCATGTGGCTTCAGTGGATGGCTTCATCCTGTCGGCGGACATGCTGGCCTATGGGGGGCTGATTGGCAGTCGCCGTCTGCGTACGGATGCAGGGGGTGCTTATCCCGCTTATGATGCTGCAATTACAGAACTGCTGGAAGTCATCCGTGAAGTGAAGCAAGCTTACCCGGACAAGCCAGTGTATGTAATGGATACGATTATGAGGCTGGCCACCACCTCTTTTGCGGAAGGGCTGGATTTGGCGGCCTATACCGAGTCCCGTAATTTCATGCTTCAGCCGCGCAGAAGCTTCGCGCAGTTCGACGATATTCTCAGCGGATATAACCTGTCCCAGACTGGCGCATATGGAGATACGGCTACTTTTGATAAAGAGCAGTATTACAATACCAGAGCGCATAAGTTCAAGACGAACCGCTATATTCTGGAGGTGCTGGCGCAGGAGGGCTCTATTGATTTCCTTGCAGTCGGTGTAGATGACGCCAACACTCAGGGCGTGCAGATTAACGAGATTCACTATATGGAAGCAGGCATTAATGAATGGCTGGGCGGGACTCAGGGTCAAAATCCGGACCGGGCCGTCATTCTCCCTGATGCAGACGGACTGGGACAGTCCTTACTGGCACGGATGGCGAATCAGCTCTACCGGAACGGGGCCACCACCAGATACACTGTTGAATATTTCGGACCTCATGGCTCTACCCTTACGAGTCCGTATGAATATATGAATGTGCATCAGAACATCCTGCGCCATCTGGATATTGTGGGGGGAGAGCCGGTAGGCGATGCCCGTGAGGTGGAGATTATCGCAATTACCGCTGCGGATCAGGCACTGGCTGCGGTTAACCGGATCGAAGATAACTATTCCCGCCTTGTCCCGTCGGTAGTGATTGACTGTGTCGGCGCAGGTGCAGCAGATGCAAGTATAACTGAGGCTTTGCTGGGCAGCAGGCGTACTGGCGCGCTATTTGGGTATAGCGGCTGGAATACGCCAGGGAACAAAATCGGCCTCGCACTGGGCATGGCCCAGGCCCGGTATGCTTGGGTCGTTACAGAGACCGGCGCAGCAGCGCTGGACCTTGCGGTTAACGCTCACGGCTCACTGCTGTTCAAGCGCTTCCTGAAGGACTACTTCTACAAAAGGCTGGCGATTGGCGAAATCCGGATGTACTCCAGAGCCCATTCGCTCTATGAGAATGTTGCAACGTTTACAGATCAGAATATGCTGTTGTTCAATAGCCCGGAGGACTACGCTCATCTTCAGGCTCTGCTGAGAGAGCGGATGCAGACACACACAGCCACGCTTGCCGGGACGACCGCCTTCCTGATTGGCAGTGCTGAGCCGGCGTGCAGTATCCGGCAGATTAACGGGGGCAGTTGGGTCTTCTCGGAATATACCAGTGCCGTACTTCGATACGATGATCCCGATTATATTTGGGGCCGCGCCTTTGAGATTACTTTGAATCCTCATGTCACCTTAGATTAATAGGTGTTTCTGATCGGCAGCTCTCCGTGGATAGATTACGGGGGGCTGTTTTGTTGTAAGCATATATGTTGTAGGGGGATTCGTTGCTGAATTCATCTCCTACGCACCAATAGGAGGCCCGACACGTACAATAACCTATATTTCATGACAAGAAGACGAAAGGGGGAAGCAGAATGGGGTATGGATACGCGGCTCCTGTGGATATGGCCTTTGAGAGTAGAATGCGGGGGGAGATTATTGCGGCAGCCCGGGCAATGGATGCAGGAGGGACGGATTTCTCAACCTTCCAGAATTCCCGCTGCAATCCGAGGTATTGGACTCGTACAGGAGGTGGGGGATTTGAACTGAATGCAAATGTCACCCCTTCGGCAGCGATCAATGATATTTTTGTGAATGGACAGCTGTATGCCTTTGAATGTGCTATGGCGATGGTGATGATTCTATATAAAGCAACCATCAACATGATTGGGGAGGCGGCCTTCAACCGTAATTTCACCGGCCTGTACCTGTGGGACTGGAGCTATGACAGCAATCTGAAGCTGATTACCACGTTCAACCAGGCCGAGCTGCAGCCGGGCGATGTAGTCTATTTCAAGAATCCCGACCATGATCCGGCTAAGCCGGAATGGCAGGGGGAGAACGCCATTATGTTGTCCAGGGACAGTTACTACGGACACGGACTCGGGATCAAGAGTGCCGCGCAGATGATAACCTCGCTCAACAGGGAGCGGGTGCCGGGCAGCCGGACCTCGGCCTATCTGGCGGATGAGGGGCTTCACCCGGACTTTGACTATATTGCTTCACTGGGCAACGCGCGCCAGGGCCTGCCGGCCTCCAGCAAAGTGAATGCAAAAACCGCCATCTACTCCAGAATAGGTACGAAATCCTATATTATCCGCTAGAGGGCGGCGGCCTAACCCTTGGCCGAACGGAATTTGAGCGGGTGCAGGCCGGTGTTTTTTTTGAAAACTGTACTGAAATAATGGGGATTCTCATAGCCGACCCGCTCCGAGATCTCCATGACCTTCAGGTCCGTGGTCAGCAGCAGCTCCTTCGCCTTGCCTATGCGGATCTGGGTGATATAGTCGGTAATGGTTCTCCCGGTCTCCTTCTTGAATAGCAGACTGATGTAGTTAGGTGTCAGAAATACGTCCTCAGCAATCCTGGACACGGACAGCTCTGAGGCGTATCCCTCCTGAATGATGGTACGGATGCTGCTGACGATCCGGCTGTTCCTGGAGGTATTCTTGCCTGCCACATAAGCGCTTAAATCATGCAGGAGCGACAGCATATACGCCTTAAGGCCGGTGATGGTGGTCTGCTGATACAGCTTATCCATTATGCTAATCCGGTCGCTCAGCACCTGCCCGATATCCTCATCAATCTCATATAGAGCTCTGGCGGAGGTGAAAATCATCTCTGCGCAGAGGCTCTGCACATATTCAATTCTATGCTTGTGCCCGGCCAGCCCGCCAAAGAGCTGCTCCATCAGCCGGGTGACGGTGTCCGTATGTCCTGCCTTCAATTCATTCATCAGCCGGGCCTGGAGTTTATAGATAAAGGTGCTCTGCAGCTTCTCCGTGTCGGGTTGGATATCCTTGATGTAGAGGACGGAGGCAGGCCCGGTATAGAATTTGTACACCAGCGCGGCCAGCGCATCCTTATAGGAATCCTCAAGCTGGCCCGCCAGCGGACAAGCCCGCCCGATGCCGACGGAGGCGTCCAGCCGCAGATACTTCTGAATGTTGGCGATAATCTGCCCGCAGGTCCCGGAGATGGAGTGGGACGGAGGCGTCTGCGGGGTGCAGAACACCAGGATGAACTCGTTCTCGCTAGCCACGAAGCTGATGGCGCAGGGGTAGCTGTCCAGGCTCTCCTGAATGATATTCTGGATGGAAAAATAAAGCAGCTGCTTGTGCTCCTCCGAGTATTTATCCACCGCGCTCCGGTATTCATCCAGCTGGAGCACACAGACGCTAAGAAGCGTCCCCTGCTGGAAGGGCAGTGCGAAGTACTGTATCTTCTGCCAGATCTCCTCCTCCTTGCGGTAGAGGCCGGCAATCAGATTCTGGAGGAATTTCTCCCGCAGCAGCGGCATATTGTCTTGAAGCTGCTGCTTAAGCTGCTCCATATCCAGCTGCTGCCCGCGTTCCTCTGTCAGCTTGGCCACAGCCTGGCGGAAGACACTGCGGATCTCGGGCAGCTTGACAGGCTTCAGAATATATCCCTCTGCATGGATCTTCAGCGCTTCCCGGGCGTAGGAGAAGTCCTGGGCGCCGCTGATAATAATAATCCGGGTCCGGCAGCCTGCCTCCCGCAGCTTCTCTGCTACCTCTAGGCCTCCCATTAATGGCATCATAATGTCGGTGAACAGGATGTCCGGCCGGAGCTTCAGGCATAATTCGTAGGCTTCCAGCCCATCCGAGGCTTCCCCGATAATCTCTATCCCGAACTCTTCCTGCCAATCGAACACACGGATCAGACTGCTGCGGATAAACGGCTCGTCATCCGCTACGATCATCGTTAACATCTTCATTCACCTCATTCCAAGTAGTGACCACCGGGAACCGGATGACAGCCAGCAGACCGCAGCCGTCTTCGGTATTATCGTAATAACGGATACCGTAGGACTCTCCAAAAAACTGCCGGATTCGCATATGCACATTGCGGATGCCGTAAGACTGGTTGCCCGGCTGCGGGTCTTCCAGCAGCTGATTCAGCCGTGCGGGATCTGCGCCTATTCCATCGTCGAACACGGAGATGCTAAGCAGCTCCTGCGTCTGCTCTACCCGGATACGGATCGTGCCTGTACCCCGCCGCTGCTGAATCCCGTGAATCAGGGCATTCTCCACCAGCGGCTGAAGACTGAGCTTCACCACCAGACATTCCTCTGCCAGAGCCCGGTCTGTCTCCTCCAGCTCATAGTGAAGCCGGTCCTGGAACCGGAACTGCTGAATCTGCAGATAGCTCTCGACCTGCCGCAGCTCATCGCGGAGCGGGATAATATTGCGTCCCTTACTTAGACTGTATCTGAAGAAGTCCGAGAGTGAGGTGACCATGCTGCTGATCTCGGGAATATCGTGGTTAATGGCAATCCAGTTAATGGAGTCCAGGGTGTTGTAGAGAAAATGCGGATTGATCTGGGCCTGGAGCATTTGCAGCTCGGCTTCCTTTTTGCGCAGCTCGGTGACGTAGAGCTTGTCGATCAGCGCCTTAATCTGCTGGAGCAGCTTGTTGTAGCGGTTGAATAAATAGGAGAATTCGTCCTTGCGCCGGTAGCGGATGGGGATATTGAAGTTCCCGCTCTCGGCATGCGACATCGACTGGATGAATTTGCGGATCGGTGCGGAGATATTCTCGGACAGCAGCAGCGCCATCAGGAAGGAGACGAGCATGCAGATGACAATTACGACGTACATCACCCGGCGGAAGGAGATCAGCTCCCCGTTAAGCTCGCGGACAGGTGAGAAGGACAGGATGGTCCAGCCGGTGTTCTCCAGGGTCTTGTACGAGACGAGCATCTCCTCACTGCCGATGGAGTGGCGGAAGGAATGCAGAGCGGATGGGTCGTCTGGAGAGGACGGGTTACCGGTGCTGTCAGTAGAGTCTGTAGTCAAGCTAAGCTTGCTGTAATAATCCTGGGCCGCGATATTCTGGCCGATGAGTGACGGCTCGGGGCTGATGGCGATGGTTCCGGACTTGTCTGCGATATAGACCTTACTGCCGGGCGTGGGCTTATAATGCTCCAGGAGCGTGCCGAATTCGGCCGCCGGGATATCTAGGGTGAGCAGCCCGACATAGGGCAGTTGTGCATGCCGGATACCGAACAGGCGCTTCGCGAATTTGAGGGTGAACCGGGAATCCAGCGAGCTAAGGCCGACCACGGCAAAATCTGCTTTGGCCGGAATGCTTAAATACCAGGGCTTCAAGGTGATAAGATCGATATTGAATACACGGCGCGAGAAATTATATTGGGTATATTCCGGCCGGTTCAGCATATAGAGCATAGGAACGAAGCTGTTGCCGGAGGTCCCGTTCGCGGGGAAATCCTCAAGGATTTTGCTAAGGGCGGCCAGTTCATTAATGATTCCGGTACTGTCTGTTGGCCGGTTGGAGGAGATGAGGTCCGCGAATTCAGAATTCAGGTACAGCGCAGTCATGGCTTGATTGGCGGCTTCGAACCGGCGGGCCAGATTATCTTGAACCAGATTGAAGTTATTCTCAATCGATGTATTCATATTCCGGGTAATGATCCCGGCGGATTTGTTATAGATGGTGACCGAGATGATCGTAGTCGGGAGAAGAACGAGGAAGAGGAAGTAGAGAATCAGGCGGCTGCGGATGCTGAAGTTATAGAGGAAGAGTGCCTTCGACAACGAATCGTAATATTTCTTCATCGGAGTCCTCCTTCCGGGGTAATAATTGGTATACATTGTAAAACGCGTGAAGTCAGGATGTCAACGCAGGAGGTGCGGTGTGAAAAGGTTATTGTTCTATTTTATTGCCGTCTTAGGCTGCGGGCTGGCTATTTACACTCTTGGTTATAACCGCCCGCTGCTGCCGGACCTCACCCCGGAAGAGGAGGCCGTACCAGCGGAGCAGACCACCAGGGTGAGGGTCGCCCTGTCTGACTGGACGGAGAATCTGGAAGTGAAGAATGCCATCAGCCATTACAATAAAACGAATCCCGATCAGATTGAGATTGTGCCCATGAACCTTGCAACAGACGCCTACGACGATACCTTGAATATGCTGATGACCTCCGGGCAGGGGCCGGATGTGTTCAGTGTCGATAACGCCTGGCTGGCCACTTATGTCAACAAGGGGTATCTCACTAATCTGTCAGCGGAGCTGGATGCCGGCTGGCTGCTGCGGTTCCCGGTATGGGCCAGGCAGTATGCCACCGGCTCGTTGTTCAAGGGCGGAATCTACTTCATGCCCTCCAGTATTGATACCGTGCGTCTCATCTACAATAAGCAATTGTTCCGGAGTGCGGGACTTGACCCGGAGCAGCCTCCGCTTACCTTCGCTGCACTGGAACAGGCGGCCCTGCAGATCAGCCGGGCCGGAGCACCGGTGAACAAATACGGCTTCGCGTTGCCCGCCGGGGATAGCAGGGCCAGTCTCCAGGCTGGGCTGGAGCTATCGAATACCTACAGCGGTTATTATCTTTATGATTACCGGTCGGGCCGTTATGACTTGAGTGTGTATGCTCCCTGGCTGCAGATGGTGCGGGAGATGAAGCAGCAGGGCAGCCTCTATCCGGGGGAGACTTTGCTGAAGCTGAGCAGCGCGCTCCGGCAATTCGCGGACGGCAATATTGGCATGATGTATGTTACCAGCAAAGATTATGTCAAGCTGCAGGAGTATATGCCTAAGGATGATTGGGGAGTAGCGCTCCCTCCGGCCGCGGACCTGTCACGGCGCGGGGCCGGGGCCCTGATGATGGTCCCCCACGCTCCGCTGGTGGTGAATAGTGCAGCGCAGAGCCGGGAGGCTGCGGTGAAGGTCTGGCGTTTTCTTCAATCGAAGGAGTTCCTGGGCATGCTGTACCAGCAGGCGCTCGCCCTCCCGGTGACAGACGGGATTATGGATCAGCCGGGCGCTTCACGCGGGCTGCGCCACTTCAGGGAATTCTATCCCACCGCAGCAGAATCGATCTACCCGCTCTCCCCGCAGATCATGGACCAATACGACCCGAATACGGTGTCGATGGAGCCGCGTTATTCAGGTGACCGTCCAAGAATGCAGCTGTACCTGCGGATCATCGCGGGGGACATTCCGCTGGACCAGGGACTGGGCAGCGAAAGTGAGCGGCTGAATCAGATGCTGGATATTGCAGCTACCGGATATTCTTTTCGGCGTGAGGAGTATATCTATCCGCAGTTCGATCCCCGTTCCCCGTTATTGGGGGAGAGCCAGCAGAGCCGTTCAAGCAGCGGACGCGAATAGAATAGGCTTATATTCAGGGACCTTTCCCGGCCAGTACGGCTGAGGGGAGGGCCCTTTTGTGTTGTCTCCTATTTATATGGGATGTCTGCCGGAATCTAGCTCTACTGCACACACCGTGCCGGAATCGCAGAATATTACTATATTGATCCATCTTTCTGCTGCTAGCTATCCTGCTAGCTTCTATGAAGTCAAAAGATAGATTAAGCGAGGAAAGGACAATCTAGCAGGACAGTACAAATCTACCATTAAAGGAGACAGTGAAATGACTCTACTATCTACAGGACCACTGGAAAATAATGCAGTAGGAGGGGTAAGACCCACCACACAGGTTACGGTCAGAATTGATAACCGCAGTAGTATTTCAGCTTCTACGGTATCTTTACAAGGCTATTACATGCAGGGAGGCATGCGGGTACTGTATGTCAGTCAATCTTTTAATGTAGCTGCCAATGAATCTATTACTTCTACTTATTTTGCGGATTTGGATGCTTTTGAATTTGTGTTTGCCACTCCGGCTATTGTAGATGATCCGGTTCAGATCTCTGTATGGGGGAAGAGCAGCACCGGCCAGCTAGTCACCGCCCACCGGCTGGTCTCGGCTGAATTATTGGGCGATACCAGCGGAACGGGGGCGACTGGGGCTACTGGAGCGACCGGCGTGACGGGGGTGACAGGTCCGACCGGAGCTACTGGAGCAGGAGTAACCGGGGCGACCGGAGCTGGGGTGACTGGAGCGACTGGAGCAACAGGCGTAGGAGTGACCGGGGCGACTGGAGCAACAGGCGTGGGAGTGACCGGGGCGACTGGGGCAGGTACGACCGGTGCGACTGGAGCGACTGGGGCAACGGGAGCAGGAGTGACCGGAGCGACTGGGGCAACGGGAGCAGGAGTGACCGGGGCGACTGGAGCAACAGGCGTGGGAGTGACTGGAGCGACTGGGGCAACGGGAGTAGGAGTGACCGGGGCGACTGGAGCAACAGGCGTGGGAGTGACCGGGGCGACTGGAGCAACAGGCGTGGGAGTGACTGGGGCGACTGGGGCAACAGGCGTGGGAGTGACCGGAGCGACCGGAGCAACGGGAGCAGGAGTGACCGGAGCGACAGGAGCAACGGGCGTGGGCGTGACCGGGGCGACCGGAGCGACAGGCGTGGGAGTGACCGGAGCAACGGGAGCAGGAGTGACCGGGGCGACTGGAGCAACAGGCGCGGGAGTGACCGGAGCGACCGGAGCAACAGGCGTGGGAGTGACTGGGGCAACAGGCGCGGGAGTGACCGGAGCGACTGGAGCAACAGGAGTGACTGGAGCAACCGGGGCAACAGGTGAAACGGGAGTGACCGGGGCGACTGGAGCAACAGGCGTAGGCGTGACCGGGGCGACTGGAGCAACAGGCGTGGGAGTGACCGGGG
Organism: Paenibacillus sp. FSL R7-269; assembly: GCF_000517865.1. Taxonomy (NCBI): domain Bacteria; kingdom Bacillati; phylum Bacillota; class Bacilli; order Caryophanales; family Paenibacillaceae; genus Paenibacillus; species Paenibacillus sp. FSL R7-269. The sequence continues at coordinate 8,610 of NZ_ASPS01000009.1, read as the reverse complement.
CGACTGGAGCAACAGGCGTGGGAGTGACCGGGGCGACCGGAGCAACAGGCGCGGGAGTGACCGGAGCGACCGGGGCAACAGGTGAAACGGGAGTGACCGGGGCGACTGGAGCAACAGGCGTAGGCGTGACCGGGGCGACTGGAGCAACAGGCGTGGGAGTGACCGGGGCGACCGGAGCAACAGGCGTGGGAGTGACCGGGGCGACCGGAGCTACAGGCGCGGGAGTGACCGGAGCGACCGGAGCAACAGGCGTGGGAGTGACTGGGGCGACTGGGGCAACAGGCGCGGGAGTGACCGGAGCGACTGGAGCAACAGGCGTGGGAGTGACCGGGGCGACCGGAGCAACAGGCGTGGGAGTGACCGGGGCGACCGGAGCGACTGGAGCAACAGGCGTGGGAGTGACCGGGGCGACTGGAGCAACGGGAGTGGGAGTAACCGGAGCGACTGGAGCAACCGGAGCAACCGGAGCAACCGGGGCAACCGGTGATACGGGAGCGACCGGGGTAACTGGGCCAACAGGAGTAGCGGTGGCAGGAGCGACCGGAGCGACTGGCCCGAATTTGGCAGCGGAAGGGTTCTCCGCATTCCTGCCGACGTTCTCAGTCACGACCAGTACTCAGCTGACCGGCTGGACTGTGACTACGCCGTACTATGATAGTGCGACATTTAATGAGACTACGGGCAACTACACGATACCGGTATCCGGTAGATATTCGTTTGAGGCTACCATTAACTACAGCACTACAGCTGCCATCTCGGTTGCATTGGGAGCAGGAATTGATCCGGCTTTTGTAGTGCAGAGAACGTCCCCTACTGTGACGAATCTGGTAACCGGATTGTTCCCGCTGCTGGATGTAAATATTGCGCTGGTGTTGTCCCTCCGAACAATACTGGGCAACGGCACGGTAACCTTGGCGGGTGAGTTCGACTTAACAGCGGGTGATGTCATCGGTCTCTTCTATGTAGCAGATGGATTAACTGTGCCGTTAGATCTTGGAGGTGCCTCCTCGGGGATTGTGTGGTCTGTTCACAGACTGACCTAATCCCGGCTGTCGGATCAAGCGCATAAGCTTCAGCTACAAGAGCGTTCCACGGCGGTCATCGTGGAGCGCCTTTTTGTGTTTTGTCCATTCCTTTGTATGGCCCTTCCAAACTCCGTAGGATTTTGAACTTTTATTATAGATGGCCTTATTTAGCAGGGGGCCGCCTGCAGGTACACTTAAGTCAGGGAAGAGAGGGATCGCTGAAGGAATCAGGAGGCGGAAGGAATGATTACAGAGAAGAAGAGAAGTATGGCGGGTACAGGCAGCAGCAGCTTGCCGGCAGGCCGGAACACACAGAAGAGACACGGGCTGAAGCATCTGCTGAAGCATAAGGTGCTGCTGCTGATGCTGCTGCCGGGCGTAGTATTTTTGCTGATTAACAATTATCTGCCGATGTTCGGAATTGTGATCGCGTTCAAGAATATCAATTATGTGGACGGGATTCTTGGCAGTCCGTGGGTGGGGCTGGATAACTTCAAATTCCTGTTCGCCACCTCGGATGCCTGGATTATCACCCGCAATACGGTGCTCTACAACTTCGTGTTCATTGTGCTCAATCTGGTTTTTGCCGTATCCATCGCGGTTGCCCTGAATGAGCTGAGGAACAAGCTGGCCGCCAAATTCTATCAGAGCATCATGTTCTTCCCCTACTTCCTGTCGATGGTGGTGGTGAGCTATCTGGTGTTCGCTTTTCTGAATGTTGAATACGGTTTCATTAACAAAGGGGTCTTCGCCCTGTTCGGGCTGGATGAGCTGAACTGGTATTCGGAGCCGAAGTACTGGCCGTTCATTCTTCCGCTGATCAATCTCTGGAAAGGGGTGGGCTATGGCTGTGTCATCTATCTGGCGGCGATCATCGGCATTGACAACGAGTACTATGAAGCGGCCCTGATCGACGGTGCCAGCAAGTGGAAGCAGATTATGCACATCACCATTCCGCTCATCCGGCCGGTCATTATTATTACAACGATTCTGGCGATCGGGGGCATCTTCCGTTCCGACTTCGGGCTGTTCTACCAGACCACACTGAACTCCGGGGCGCTGTACCCAACTACACTGGTCATCGACACCTACGTCTATAACGCGCTGATTAATATGGGTAACCTGGGGATGTCCGCAGCGGCCGGATTATACCAATCGGTGGTCGGCTTCTTCCTGGTCCTCGGCTCGAACTGGATCGTGCGCAAGGTCGATAAGGATCAGGCGGTGTTCTAGATAAAAGTCAGGCGGTGCACGTACCCTAAGAAGGAGTGGAAATCCGTGGCTAATAACGAAATCTCCCGTTTCACTAACGTTCTCCTCCATATTATTTTTATCATCCTGTCTCTGGCCTGCCTGCTGCCGATTGTACTCGTCTTCATGATCTCCATTACCGACTACGATTACATCGTGCGCAACGGGTATCAATTCATCCCGGAGAAGCTTAGCCTGGAGGCTTACGCATATATCTTCAAGGATTACAGCGTGGTGCTGCGGGCCTACGGCATCTCGTTCTTCGTCACCATTACCGGAACGCTGGTCAGTGTGTTCATCTCTTCCCTGTATGCGTATCCGATCTCGCGGGCCGATTTCCGGTACCGGGGGGTGTTCGCCTTCCTGATTTTCTTCACTATGCTCTTCGGAGGCGGTTTGGTGCCGTGGTATATGGTCTACACCCAGGTGCTGGACCTCAAGAATTCGATCTGGGCACTGGTCGTGCCGATGCTGCTGTCTCCGTTCAATGTGCTGATTATGAAGACTTACTTCCAGATGAGTGTACCGCCTGCGCTGATTGAAGCCTCTACGATCGACGGGGCGGGGGAGCTGCGGACATTCTTCAAGATTGTATTTCCGCTGTCCCTGCCGGTCTTCGCTACGATTGGGCTGTTCAATACGCTGCATTACTGGAACGACTGGTTCAACAGCATGATCTTCATCACCGATACAGACCTCTATTCCCTCCAATATCTGATGTACAAAATGATCTCCCAGGCCGATTACCTGAGCCGCAACGGGGCACTCATTCAAGGCTCGGCCACCGAGCTGGCCAAATTGCCGGGCGAGACGATCCGCATGGCGATGGCGCTGATCGGCATTGGGCCGATTGTGCTGGCCTATCCGTTCTTCCAGCGGTATTTCATCAAAGGACTGACGCTCGGCTCTATCAAAGGCTAACCTCGGAACCTACCGATTAGCATATATTTGTTCCATCAAGGGGAGGAAAAAAGTATGGCAGGTAAAAAAGTCACAGGTCTGCTGCTGTCGCTTGTACTGATAGCCGGGTTCACTCTGGCCGGATGCTCGGGGAACAACGGCAACACAGCGGCGCCTACAGAGAAAGCGGGAGAGAGTACCACGGCTCCGGCGGCAACGAAGAAAGCTGCTGCCACGGAAGCAGCCGGAACAGAAAAGCCGGGTACGCTTGCACCGGTGGAGCTGTCCCTGTATCTGCCCGGCGGGCCGGATACGGATGTGGCATCCGTAGAGCAGGAGATCAACGCCTACCTGAAGGATAAAATCAACGCTACCCTCAAGATTAACCAGCTAAGCTGGGATAAGCCGGCCGACAAGGTCAACCTGATGATCCAGTCCGGCGAGGTGTTCGACATGGTCTATACCTGGAACTTCATGACCAATGCCGCGAAGGGAGCGTATCTGCCGCTGGAGGAGCTGCTGGATACCTATGCCAAGGAGACGAAGGCACAGATCAATCCCGCCTACCTGCAGGCGGCTACCGTCAACGGACATTTGTATGCGGTTCCAACCGAGAAGGAGCTGGGGCAGTCGGTCGGGTTTGCTTTTGACAAAGCAATTGTCGATAAATATGGCTTCGATGTGAACAGCCTCCAGAAGCTGGAGGATATTGAGCCGATGCTGAAGACGATTAAGGAGAAGGAGCCGGCGCTCTCCCCGCTGTTCATGAACCATACCGACAGTCTGCACTGGTTCACCGCGTATCCTGACAGCGAGGACTTGGACGGCAGCAATGATATCCCGACTCTGCTCGATTACAAGACCATGAAGGTGTTCAACGAATACGACACGCCAGCCATGACGGAGCGGCTGAAGCTGATCCGCAGCTGGTATGAAGCGGGCTATATCAACAAGAATGGAGCTACAGACAAGACCGAGCTGAAGGATGCGGTAAAAAGCGGCAAAGCCTGGTTCGTCTACGGCAACATGAATCCGACCTCCACCAATGACTGGACCCGGCTCGCTGAGAAGCCGATGATCATCAAGACACTGCTGCCTGTTCAGGTCAGCACTAAGAGTCTGCAGGGCTCGATGCTCGCCATCTCCAGAACCTCGAAGAACCCCGAGCGGGCTATGATGTTCATGAACCTGATTCACACCGATCCGGTGCTCTACAACCTGCTGACCTTCGGCATTGAGGGCAAGCACTACAAGAAGCTGGAGAACAATACCGTAGAGTTCATTGCGGACAGCGGCTATAACTCCGTATCCTCCTGGATGATCGGCAATGTGCTGCTGAACTACCTGAATAAGGATGAAGATCCGAAGCGCGTGCAGCTCTATACGGACTGGAATAAGAATTCGAATATTTCACCGGTCATCGGGTTTGTGTTCGATTCGACCAAGGTGCAGTCACAGATCGGGGCGCTGATCAACATTACGAAACAGTATAAGAACACCCTGTTCTCCGGGGAAAAGGACCCTGAGCCGGTCCTGAAGGAGATGAACAGCAAGCTGAAGGCCGCAGGCCTGGACGCTGTGATTACGGAAATTCAGAGTCAGCTCGACGCTTTTCTGGCCGCCAAATAAGCAGTAGAGGCCATAGCACGCCCGGTATCCGGCAGCAGCAGTCACGCGGCCGCCTGCGGCAGGTACCGGGTATTCTCTTTCGCAAATCCAGCCTTTGGGGAGCCCCTATCTGATCAAGAGAGGGTGTTACTATGCGAATTCAGAGAATCACAGGCAAATTGCTCATTGCAGTTCTGGTATGGATGTCTGCATCATTGCCCGGAGCACGAATTAGCTCTGCCGAAATGCCGCCTGCACAGGTGGTTGTGGAAGAACAAGCAAATAACAGTACAGTCACAGAGGATACCTACCAGCCGTCCCCGCTGCTCTGGCAGGTGGGCGAGCAGGATAACAGCTCTGCAGAATTTACAGTGTATCAGGATGTGTACAGTGAGAATATTACTCTCCCCGTCAATCCCCTGAACTGGAATACGATCTCCCGCGGCATGAAGCTGGACCGCAATGCGGCGATGGAGCTAAGCTTCAATCTTACGGACGTTCCCCCCTATGGTGTAGAGTTCAGCTTCAAGGTACTGGATGCAAGCACCGCTATTCCGCAGCTGGCCGTATTCACCAATGGCAGCTTCAGCGGGCTAATTCAGATTACCGGGCTGAACGACGGAGAGACCCCCCTTACGAACACATGGAAAGAAACCTATAGACTCTACATCCCCTCAGAACAGCTGAAGACCGGCAGCAATGAGCTGAAGCTGACTGTGGACCGCGGGCTATACGCAGATCCGCAGTCACCCGGATACGACGGTGACAAGTATCTGTGGTTTGAATGGGATTATCTCAGGCTGGACACATTGACTGAGCCTGCCACCGAGCCTATCCACGGACGGTATATCCACCTGGGAAGCACAATTGCTGCCTCGACCTTCCGGTATGACGAGCATGCGATCCGCCATCTGGCCCCGATGACCAAGTGGCTGGGCATTGCCTACAGCGGCAACTGGATGCGCACCTCCTTCTGGTCCGATACCAGCGCAGGCTGGGACCCGCAGGGCCGCAAGTACCTGGAGACGCTGCGCGACCTCAACCTTGCGCCCATGGTTAATATCATCGGCGGTAACTGGAAGACTAACAGCGAGCTGGCGGCAGGGACAATCAGCTCTGCGCTGAGGAGCTATTACAGCGGCTTTGTCAGCAAATTTGGCGATCTGTACCAGTATGCCGAGACAGGCAATGAGCCGGGACTGTTCGGCTGGGCACAGAAGGCGGTGCTGGCGCTTCATGAAATGATGGACGAGGAGAGGCAGACGAACAGCCAGCCGTACCTGAAGATTGTTGCTCCCGGCTGGGCCTACTGGCCGTATAACGGCACCCCCGACGGCTGGGAACGGGATGCTGCCCAGCGTGCGCCGATTGAAGCGCTGTCGGATGTGACCAACGGACACAGCTATGGCGGGACCGGCGTCCAGCCGTTGCCGGGCGGAAGCCTGTATGAGAATCTGCGGGTGTACAGCGATTCAGAGGAAGGCTTCGGCAAAGAGATGGCCATGAGCGAGACCGGCAGCAACGACAATCATTCGGACAATACGAAATACGGGACGTATGCTTACCGGTTCGCTTCTGCTTTTGACCGGGAGCTGCGGGGGAATATCGGTTATGCCGACCATATTATGCAGCACGCCGCCTTCTTCAATGACGGGACGGAGTTTGGCCTGTTCGATTCCGCGATCAACTGGAACACACACCGCTATGAGGATACAGCGGCGGTATCGGCCAATATCAATGAATCCGGGGAGACCCGGCTGAAGACGTTCCGCAGACTGGCCGCCGCGTACGCTACGCATGGAAGCCCGCTGGGCTACGAGGTGCTGAATGCGGCTGAGCTGACCGGGCTGAAGGCATATTTCCGCGCAGTGGATACCTCGGCGCTGGGCACTTCAGCTATCGGAGCCGCTTCAGATAAAATCCTGCTGAACTTCGTGAATTTCGAGAAGACGCCGGTAACGATGCAGGTCAGGGTGGCCCTGCCGTCCAGCGGAGTGTATTCGGGGGAACGGTTCGGTCCAGGGGAGACGTATGCCGCCGCCTACTCCCGGGTGGAGCTAACGGCAGATCCCTACATTACCCTTACAGTGGCACTGGAAGCGGGAGAGACGGTCCAGTATATCCTTGATGAGCAGGACAACACGCTGCCTGCTTCTCCGGGCAATCCTGCGGCAACAGCTGTAAGCCATGAGCAGATTCGGCTGACTTGGGCAGCTTCGACAGACAATGATGCTGTCGTCAGCTATAACGTCTACCGTGACGGCGGAGCGGCTCCGGTGATCAATATTCCGGGTAGGCTGACCTTCTGGAGCGACTATACCGTAGCGCCCCAGACCACTTACAGCTACACGGTGCAGGCCGTGGATGATTCCGGCAATGTATCGCCTCTTAGCGCAGCCGTATCAGCGACTACACCGGTCATGCCCATTACACCGCATGCCGCAGGCGATCCGGCCAAGTTCGAGGCCGAAGCTACCGCCTTTGCCCTGCCGCTGAGGACCGGTAATAACAGCAGTGCCTCGGGCGGCAAGGTCGTGGAGCAGACGCATAGCGGAGGCTTAACGATCCAAGGCTTCCATTCCGTGAACGGAGGAAGCTATACTCTGACAATTGTATACGCTTCCAACGAAGAGTCTAAGAAAAATATTCTCGTGAACGGTGTGAAGCAGTCCACAGTAACATTGCCCTCCACGGGCAGCTGGACCGCGAATCTGACCTCACGGCAGTATGGGATTACCCTCCAGCCGGGCTATAACACCATCAGCTTCACCTCGGCCGGGAAGGGCGCGAACCTTGATTATTTCAAACTGGAGGAGGGGCTGTATGTTCCGCTCTCCCACTGGTATCCGGCCGCACACGATCATCCGTACATTGACTATACGGGATTCACGCCAGCGCCGAATGGAGTCTCCCATGTGACCTATGAGGAGGATGCCACGGCCGCCTTCAGCTTCAATGGCATCGGCGTCCGCTGGAGATCAGATATCAAGAGCGACATGGGCAGTGCGGATGTCTACGTCGATGGCGAGTATAAGGAGACTGTAGTCATTCCGCAGGCAGGGCTGGAGGGCGATCATAAAATTGTCTACGAGCTGACGGGTCTCGAATACGGGCTGCACCGGATAGAGATTGCAGGCAACGGCGGAAAGGTAATGGTCAGCGGGCTGGAGTATGAGAGCTATGAGTCTGCACTGCCTGTACCGGGACCGGATCTGACCGTGACGGATATAGGCTGGCATATTGTGAACAGCGACGGCAGCCCTTCCGCGCACAGCACACCGCAGCTGGGCGACTCCCTGATCTTCTGGGCCAAAGTGAAGAACATTGGCGTCCGTCCCACACCGCTGAATGCCTCGACCGGACTCGGGCAGATTACCGGCGGCGCTTTCTCAGTCAACGGCGGGGTGGTCTCATGGACGGACACGAATACCAGTGTGATTCAGCCGGGCGAAGAGATTACATTGACGGCTAACGCCAGTGCGCAGGGCACCCCCCGGTGGACGGTGCCGACTATCGGCGAGTTTACGGTCAGCTTTTTTGTGAATGATATCTGGCGGTATGCGGAGATGAATAAGGAGAATAACAAGCGGGCACGGACGCTTCTGATCAGCCTGCCCTAACCGGCTAATCAGCCGCTAGGGATATCCGCGCAGGCAGTTTGTAGAATATTGAACTTATATTATAGCTGGCTGTATGTAGAGCAGCTTCGCGATCCGGTACACTGGACTCAGAACAGAACCTGCCGGGAGGAGCCTTAAATGATGCAGAAGCCGTTAAGCAAGGAAGAACAGAAATGGGTAGAGGGCACGCTTGAAGCGATGAGCCT
>NZ_ASPS01000008.1:0-33012 GCF_000517865.1 Paenibacillus sp. FSL R7-269 | reverse complement strand
GCGCGCCCGGGGCGGCTGTGCCGCCGGTGTGCGCGTGCCCGGTGCAGCGGCGGCGCCAGCTGCACCGCCGGGCCGGGCGCCGGGGCCACCGGCGCCCGTGCGGGCTGCAGGAGCGGCCGCAGGCGCTCCTGCGGGGGCACCGCGGCCCGCGCCGTAGGCGGGCCGGGACCCGGCGCTGCGGCGCTGCAGCAGGCCGCGCACGCTGTCCGAGGTGAGCGGAGCTACCTCCTCAGCCAATAGCTTGAAGCCCTCGTCCTCCTGCTGCACCTTGGCGCGCAGGGCCAGCAATGCGCCCTTCTCAATCAGGGCGCGGCTGCGTTTCCACACCTCCGGGAAGAGTACGACCTCGCAGCGCTCGATCTGGTCTTCCCACTCCACAAAAGCCATCGCCTTCCCGGCTTTGGTCGTGATCTCCTTCAGCGACACGACCATACCGGCCGTCACGGTCATACTCTCATCCGCAGCTTCGCCAAGATCCATCAGCTTCTGCATCCCCGGCTCCTCCAGCAGCCCCGCATGGTCATCCAGCGGATGGCCGGAGAGATAGAGCCCGAGCAGCTCACGCTCCAGCTCCAGCTGCTGGGTTCCGCTGAACCTCGGAATATCCGGGTAGCGGATCTCCCAGTTCGGCGTCTCGATCAGGTCATCGAACAGCTGGATCTGCAGCTCATCGCGCTCTTTGCGCCATTTGGCCGCCGCGTCCACCGTCTCATCCAGCATCGCCAGCAGCTGCGCCCGGTGTCCGGGCAGCGCATCGAAGGCGCCGGTCTGCAGCAGCGATTCGATGACCCGCTTGTTGCAGACGCGTAAGTCAACCCGGCGGCAGAAATCGAGCAGGCTGTCGAACGGCCGCTCCTTACGGACCGCCATAATGTTCTCCACAGCCAGCGTGCCGACATTCTTCACCGCAGCCAGCCCGAAGCGGATATGCCCGCGGCCTTCGCCGGGCACCGGAGTGAACAATACCCCGCTCTCGTTGACATCCGGCGGCAGTACGCCAATCCCGGACCGGCGGCATTCCAGGACATATTCCGCCACCTTGCGGTGGGTCCCCATCACGGCGGTGAGCATAGCGGCCATGAACTGCACCGGATAATGCGCCTTGAGATACGCCGTCTGGAAGGCGAGAACACCATAAGCAGCCGCATGGGCGCGCGGAAAGCCGTAGTTGGCGAACTTCACGATCATATCATAGACCGCATGGGCATCCGCTTCCTGGTAGCCCTGCTTCAGACTGCCCTCCACGAAGTGGCTGCGCTCCTGATCCAGTGTCTCCCGCTTCTTCTTGGACACTGCACGGCGGAGCAGGTCTGCTTCGCCAAGCGAGAAGCCGGCCATCAGCGAGGCAATCTGCATGATCTGCTCCTGGTAGACGATAATACCGTAGGTATCGGCCAGAATCGGCTGCAAATCCGCATGCGGATAGACAACCTCGAACTCCCCGTGCTTGCCCCCGATGAATTTCGGGATGAATTCCATCGGACCCGGGCGGTACAGCGCTACCACCGAGACAATATCCTCGAACCCGCTAGGCTTCAGGTCCTTCAGTACCCGCCGTACACCTGCCGATTCCAGCTGGAATACGCCCGTCGTCTCGCCTGCTCCCAGCATCTCATAGGTGAGCGGATCGTGATCCGGAATGATGCGGAAATCAGGCACACTCCCGGTCATCTCCTTCACCCACTTCATGCACCTTTCAATAATCGACAAAGTCCGCAGGCCGAGGAAGTCCATCTTGAGCAGCCCTACGCTCTCCAGATGCTCCATGGAGTACTGGGTAAGCGCCGTACTCTCATTGCCCGCCTGAAGCGGAACAGCATCGGTCAATGGACCCTTGGAGATGACCACGCCAGCCGCATGCGTCGAAGCATGGCGCGGCATGCCCTCCACCTTCATCGCCATGTCGAGCAGGCCTCTGGTCTTCGGGTTCGTCTCATACAGCGCCTTCAGCTCAGTCGAGCTCTCCAGCGCCCGGGTAATATTAATTCCGAGCTGGCCCGGAATTAACTTCGCCGCCTTGTCCACCTCGTTATAAGGCAGATTCAGCGCCCGGCCCACATCACGGACAGCAGCCCTGGCCGCCATCGTACCGAAGGTGATGATCTGCGCCACATGCTCCTTGCCGTACTTGTCCACCACATAGGCAATGACCTCATCGCGGCGTTCGTCGCTGAAGTCGATATCAATATCGGGCATCGTGATCCGCTCAGGGTTCAGAAACCGCTCGAACAGCAGATTATATTTCAGCGGGTCCACATCGGTAATCTTCAGCGTGTATGCGGTGAGACTTCCTGCGGAGGAACCACGGCCCGGACCGGTAACAATGCCGCTGCGGTGACAAAAAGCGATAAAATCCCACACGATCAGGAAGTAATCGCTGAACCCCATACTCTCAATGACTCCCAGCTCGTAGTCGAGCCGCTTCTCAGCCGTCTCCTTCTCCTCTGGCGATTCCCAGAGCGGAGTATCCGCATAGCGCTGCTCCAGCCCGCTGCGGCATAGCTCGCGCAGATAAGCAGCGGCATCCAGCCCTTCCGGCAGAGGCGAGAATTCCGGGAGAATATGATTGCCGAACGTCAGCTCCAGATTGCACGCTTCAGCGATCCGCTGCGTGTTCTCTATCGCCTGCGGCACATGCGGAAACAGCGCAGCCATCTGCTCCCCGCTTTTGAAGAACAACTGGTCTGTCCCGATCTTCAGCCGGTCCTCATCGTCCACAGATTTGCCCGTGCCGATGCAGATCAGCACATCCTGAACCTCGGCATCCTCCTTGTCCATATAGTGGACATCATTAGTCGCTGCCAGCGGAATGCCGAGCTCTTCAGCAAGCGCAATCAGCTGCGGATTCACCCGCTTCTGCTCGGCAATCCCGTGATCCTGCAGCTCCAGATAGAAGTCGCTTCCAAAAACATCCTTATACCGCAGTGCCGCCTTGCGCGCCTCCTCCTCCCGGCCGTGCAGCAGATGCTGCGGTACTTCACCGCCCAGACAGGCACTTAGGCAGATAATGCCCTCGGCATGCGCTGCCAGCGCCTCCATATCGATACGCGGCTTGTAATGCTGGCCCTCCAGATGGCCGATGGAGATCAGCTTCATCAGATTCCGGTAGCCGGTCATATTCTTCGCCAGCAGAATCAGGTGATAGATCGGCTGATCCTTGCGGCTTCCCCGCTCACGGCGCGAGCCTGCGGTTAAATAAGCCTCACAGCCGATAATCGGCTTGATTCCCTGCGCCTGGCAGGCTTTATAGAAAGGGATGGCCCCGTACATCACACCATGATCCGTCAGCGCCAGCGATGTCATGCCGTATTCGCCGGCCCGGCGCACGAGATCTGTAATGCGCGCCGCCCCGTCCAGTAAACTGTATTCGCTGTGCACATGCAAATGCACGAATGGGCTCATATTCCCCACTTCCCTTCAGTTCCAAATCAAAACATAAGATGAAACTATTTTATCATATTAGAGGGGGAACCGCCCATAGAATGGATTAAGAGCATATGGACAGGCAAAGGCAGGCCGCCGCCTGATCTAAGGAGGGAGCTTTTTATGGATATTTTCTTAAGCAAGGCCGTCCTCGACTTCTTCATCGCATTCGGCATAGTGCTTGGCGGAGCAATGCTGGGCGGAATCGGCGCCGTCGTCTCTCTTCAGCCGCCAACCGATACCATGCTGGAAATCGCAGACCGGATTAAGATATGGGCACTGGCTACCGCAGTAGGCGGAACCATCGACCCGATGCGGGTCATTGAGAGCAATATGCTGGGAGGCAATCTCTCTCCGGCCATCAAGCAGATTCTCTATCTGGTGTTCGCTTTCCTGGGCGCTCATATGGGCAGCGAGCTGGTCAAGTGGGTATGCGGCAAGTAGAAGCGAAGGGGTGAAAAGATACATGCGACTTCCGCCGTTCCACCGCTACCGCCGATTCTCGCAGATTGCTGCTGTGTTTGTGCTGGGGGTGATTGTGGGAGCCGCCCTGTACAACGCGATTTATCATATGGGCTATAACATTCTCTGGGTGAATAACCACGATCTGCGGCTGGAGATTGAACAATACCGTAAAGACATTCTGACGCTCAAAAAATACAACAATACCTCCACCGTCATCCGTGAGATTAAGGTGCGTACCGAGGAGAGTAAGGTCAAGGACGGTGCGGCGGCGCTGGACCCGGTGACAACCAAGGAGGTTCTCAGCAAGCTGGCGGGCGATCTGGAGCCGCTGCGCGGGCGCAGCATGTTCGATATCGATTCCGACGGCAAGCTGGCGCGCCTGCTGCTGGACAGCAAAATCTATCTGGCCCGCGAGAAGGAATACACCGTCAAAATCCGCACCATGCTGGTGATGGAGGGCGTGCTGCAAATCTGGGTGGAAATCAGTCCGTATAAGCGCAGCTGAGCCGCAAATCATGATACAATAGTGGACAAATCACAATCACAGGATACAGAGTGCCCGGCTAAGGCAATGCTGACTGACGGGTCTTCCACAAAGGAGCTGCCGTTCATGATTATGTTCATTAAGTATGTGCTGTTTGCCCTGCTGGTTATCTTCATGGTATGCGCCGCCGCGTACAGCATCTCTTCCCGCAGAACCGCCGACCCGCTTATCCAAGGCACCAGACGCTCGACCATGAATATGCTGCTGGGCGGAATGCTGGTCACGCTTTCATTAATGTCGATGTTCATCTTCCGCGGCTCGACGCTTAACGTGGTCATTGAGGCTGCTTTTCTGCTGCTGGGCTTGTTCAATATCTTCTCGGGACTGCGCAGCTTCAGCTACTATAGCCGGATGCGCAGCGGAAGCTGAGGGTTCAGCCCGCCGCCAATACAAATAGACCAGTTGCCCATCCTGATCGCCTGCAGGACAGCCCTGGTCTATTTAATATTTTGCCTAAAATGAATCTTCGTTCATAGTCACTCACTAATCCCGTTACCCGTGGTCAATCGACTGCAGCATCAGAACGGCCTTGGCAACAATGGTATCCATATAGCTGATCTCGATCTCCAGCTTGCAGGTGCGGCGGCTGATCTCCAGCAGCTTCGGCATGACGGTGATGGAATGCTCAATCTGTACCGGACGGATGAAGTAAGTGGACATATTGTCCAGTACATAGTCGTTCCCGGTGATATCCTTGGCTGCCTTGAAGGCGGACAAAGTCATCAGGGTGGACAGAACCCCTTCCGAGATCGTTCCCAGATCGGTCGCCATCTGCGGGGTAATGAAGCCATGGAAGAACAGCCTGCCCTCCTCATCCCGCTCATCCGCGAACCCGTTCCAGATCAGATGATCGAACGTCTCTCCAAGCTGCGGCTGATTGCTGGCGTCGCGCAGGCTCTGCAGCACTTCACGGCGGGTGACCGATCCTACCAGCTTACGGTTGCGGTCCACAATGGGCAGAAAATCGATCCCCTCCCACATCATAATCTGCGCCGCCGAAGCCAGCGAGGTCTGGAGTGCAGCGGTGACCGGACTGCGCACCATCGCCTTTTCAATAATTTGCCCTTCGCTGAGATCCTCCACATCACGCCGGCCTACAATTCCGATAACCCGGTTCCATTCATCCGTGACCGGGAACCGCTGCTCTCCGCTGGCCAGTGCCAGTTCACGCAGTTCTCCTACGGTGCTGGAGATTTTGAGCGTGTTCAGCCGCAGCTTGCCCTCCACGATATCCTCCACCAGCATTATCTTCTTCTTGATCAGCCGGTCAAAGATCGCGCGGTTAATCATCGAAGCCACCGTAAACGTATCATGTCTGGACGAGATGACCGGCAGGTCCAGCTCATCGGCCAGCGCTTTGACCTCGCGGCTGGTGCCGAAACCCCCTGTCACAAGCACCCCGGCCCCCTGCTCCAGTGCAAGCGAGTGCACATCATCGCGGTTCCCGACGATCAGCAGGCTGTCGGCATCGATGTACCGGATCATGGCATCGACCTTCATCGCACCGATCACATATTTATGAAGATGCTTGTTCAGACCCTCTGCTCCGCCAAGCACATGCCCTTCAACAATATCCACGACATCGCCGAAGGTGAGCTGCTCGGAAATATTACGCGGCTTCTTCTCCACCCGGACCGTACCAATCCGTTCCTTGGTGATAACGATTCCGAGGTTCTCCGCTTCCTTCACCGCACGGTAAGCCGTACCTTCGCTGACCCCCATCTCCTTCGCCAGCTTGCGGACGGAGATCTTGGTTCCTACCTTCAGACTCTCAATGTGCTGCAGCAGTTGTTCATGCTTTGTGATGTTATCGCCTTGACCTTCCAACTGTTACACCCCCATACCCCGATCTGTACTATTCTGTACCCATTATACATGCTGTCCGTACTGGAGTACAGCAGGTTACACTGTATCTTTCAAAAGTTATGACAGCCGGGAATATATATATAACACCGGGTAACTTACTCCCGGCAGGAGAAGCACGCACAGGTAACCCCCGGTCCGCCGCAACGGCAAACAGGGGGTACTTTTACACCGTCAGCTCTATTCCTGGACTATGATCTCTGCGACACCCGGCCTTCTTCATTCCATTTGCCCTGCCACTGTGCAAGCTTGGCCTTGCGGACAGCATCCAGGCGCTTCTGCTTCTCTTCATCCACACCGATAATGAAATGCAGATGCGAGGCAATGACCAGGAACGCGAAGATACACCAGACGATACCGAAGCCCAGCACCCAGCCGGAGCCATTCTGAACAGACAGCTTCGGCAGCGCGTATAACAGCATGGCCAGGGCAATCAGCAGATACACGGAATGCTTGAATTTACTTTTTTTTCTCATTGCAGGACCGCTCCTTCGCTCTACAGGTTTGTTAGAATGAATCTATATCTCTATTCTATGAACCTGCGGCCGGAAATATGAGACAAGCTGCGTAATTTTTCAGCAGGATGTTAGTGCCTTGTTAGCAGTTTCTATCCTGCATGGCTCGGGTATGAGATGATATATCGCAAAGGAGGGAATGACCTTGAATCCCATTTATAACCAGACCCGTTACATCGCCCGCAAAAAAATATTCTCTGCGCTGGGCGGAAAGCTACATATCTTGGGTGATTCGGGGGAGCTGCTGCTATTCTCGGAAATGAAAGCGTTCCGGCTGAGAGAGGACATTACGCTGTACCCCGACGAGACGATGGGGAGGGAGCTGCTGCGGATCAAAGCGCGCAAGATTCTTGATATCAGCTCAACCTATGATGTGTATGATATGGAGACCGGGGAAACGGTGGGCGCACTCCGCCGCAAAGGCCTGAAATCTCTCATCAAGGACGAATGGGCCATCCTGGACACGCAGGATAACGAGATCGGCACCATTAAGGAGGACAACGCCTTCCTCGCGCTGCTGCGCCGTGCGCTTGCCATTATTCCGCAGAAATACAACTTAGAGATCGGGGGAATGGTGATTCCTGCCTTCCGGCAGAACTTCAATCCGTTCGTTACCAAAATCACTGCCGATTTCTCAATGGACACCCATGGCAAGCTGGACCGCCGTCTCGGGATGGCCGCTACTATTCTGCTCTGTCTGGTGGAGGGCAAGCAGGATTAACGGATTGTGACAAAAAGGGTGATTCCAGAGCCGTATAGCCCTGAAATCACCCTTTTACTGTATCAGAGAGAACCCCCGGCGTGCTGCCGGTGCCTATTGCGCGCCGTACATTTGAGACAAGCTGTCTGTGATGATTTTGTTCACATCTTCGATGACCACACTGAGGCGGCGCTCTGCGTCGAACAGACGGCGGATGCCCAGGTTCAGGTTAAGCACCTCAAAGAGCTTCTCCATCTTCTCCATGTCCTCCTGCGGAGGCATGTCCCCGCTCATCATCCGCTGTTGCAGCTCAATCTGGCTCTGGCGGAAGTTGTCTAGCATCTGCTTGCTCTCCGGATCTGCTTCGATCACCTTCATTGCACTGGTAATATCCGATACCTCACTGCTGTCCTTAATAGCACGCGCCAATTCATGCGCCTTATCAATCACGTTCATTTTATTTCCTCCTCCAAGTTATGTTCGTCTCTGCTTCGCTTCAAAAGCCCCTGCTCATCCAGCAGGCAGCCCCAGGGGCTGTCTGAGCCCAAATTTGGCAACCGCCATAGTGCTGCCCGGGCATGCCTACTTCCTTCTGTGCTCCCGCCCTCCGGTCCAGGCGCGCCTGCCAGCCCATGGCTACCGGCGATATTAATCCGCCCGGCACGGCTTTTTCGGGAATAGGTCAATCACCAAGGGTCAGATGTCTCCATATGATGAATGATATGTAACCCTCAAGATTCATATTGCCGGCACCATGCTTGCCTACCGGAAGGAGATCCACGATGTCTAAGCTAAAGATCCCGGTTCAAACGGTCCACTCGGGCATCCTGCAGGAAAATGCTGTAATGCTAGGCGACAAATCCATGAAGAGGCTCAAAATACCGGCGCACGGAACCATTCAGCTGAACTTCGGCTCTTTCCGGCAGGAGGTTACTGTAATTCCTGTCCCCAAATCCGACAGCCTGCGTGTAAGTGAGGCACTCGGCCGGCGGCTTGGCTTAAGACAGCGCTTGACGCTTAACGCTTCCTACAGCGCCGGCAGCCGCATTCTGCGTCTGGGACCGATGATTGGCGTCCTGGTGAGCCGGGACCACCCCGAACAGCCGGAGCGGGTCTTCGGCCAGATCACCATGTTCTGCCGGGAGCTGACTCATGCCTGCCATGCACAAGGCGCCTATGTCTATTTCTTCACCCCGGAAGCGCTGGAATCACGCACCACTACCATCCAGGGCTGGGTCTACGATGAGGGCTGGCGGAAGCTGAGTCTTCCTGTTGCCGATGTGATCAACAATCGGCTGACCACGCGAAAGGTAGAGAATAAACCTAGCGTACAGCATTTTTTGGCAGATGTAAAATCCCGCTATGGAACCCACTTCTTCAACGAAAAGTTCCTAGACAAGACAGAGGTATTCGAGGCACTGGCCCAGGACCCCGCCCTGCAGCGGTATTTACCTGAATCGCATGCCCTGAACGGCTTCGCCATATTGAAAAGGATGTGCAGCAGCTACCCCAGCGTGTTCCTGAAGCCGGTACGCGGCAGCCTGGGCAAAGGCATTCTGCGCATTTCCAAGGAGGAAGGCGGCGGTTACCGGCTGCTGTCCACCACTGCGATGGGCACACGTAAGCAGAGCTATACCAGTCTGGCGAATCTTTTTGGGTCCATTGCCCCCAAGATGAAAACCACCCGCTTCCAGATCCAGCAAGGTCTCTCCCTGATGGAGCTGGGACGGCGGCCGGTCGATTTCCGGGCCCTGGTGCAGAAGAACGGCACCGGCAAATGGAGCGTCACCTCCATTGTGGCCCGGACCGCCGGAAGTAATCATTTCGTCTCCAATCTTGCCCGCGGCGGCACGCTCAGTACAGTCAAGGAGGCTGTCGGCAAAAGCAGTCTTCCCGCTGGTGTCAAAGAAAGCACCCAGGTTCAGCTGCCCAGAGCGGCGCTGGCCATTGCAAGAGGGGTTGAGACTTATATTCCCGCCCATTTCGGGGAGCTCGGCATCGACCTCGCGCTTGACCAGTCCGGCCGAATCTGGCTGCTGGAGGTCAACTCCAAGCCGTCCAAGAACGACAATACACCGCTGAATGACCAGAAAATCAGACCCTCAGTCAAACAAATGATTCTATACTGCCGCTATCTGGCCGGGTTATAAGGAGGACATCATGACCACAACAGCAATGGGGTTCCTTGGCATTATGACAGGCCGTCGCCACGGGATTCCTCCCATCGCAGAGCCGGAGTTCTGCAGTCAGCTCTGCCGGGCGGCCCCGCTGTATGATCTGAAGGTCCTGATCTTTCATCCGGAGGGGGTAGCGGCGGACGGCTCCTATGTCAGCGGATATCAATGGCAGAACGGACAATGGGAGCCTGTGCAGGCTCCGCCGCCCGACATTCTCTATAACCGCTGCTTTTACCGGTCACCGGAGGAGAAAAGAACTGCAGCGGCGGCTCTGTCTGTATTGACCCGCTGTCTGCCCTGGTCACGCGGACTTCCTGATAAATGGGGAGTCTACGAGATACTGCGGCGCAGCCCCGCCGCCGCTGCCCTGCTGCCGGAGACAGAGAACTACAGCAGCCGCGAAGCGCTTGGAAATATGCTCGCCGGATGGGAATACGGCGTTTTTCTGAAGCCCAGAACCGGCTCCCACGGCAAACGCACCGTACACGCTGTACTGCTCGGCAGACGCGAAGGCGGCGGAGTGAAGGTGCGGGGCAGAGACAGGAATAACGAATCTTTTCAATATGTTTTCGGTACGCTGGACGAAGGTCTGGACTGGATCGGCCGCTTCATCGGCCAGCACCGCTACATCATACAGCCTTACCTGCATCTCACCGGCAGCGGAGGACAGCCGTTCGATGTACGTGTGCTGATGCAGAAGAATGGCACTGGTGCCTGGACCCTGACCGGCATGGCCGTCCGGCTCGGCACCCGGGGATCACTGACCTCCAATCTGCATGGCGGAGGCACGGCCGTTCCCGCCCTCCCTTTCCTGCTGGATGAATATGGCGGGGCAGGTCGCGAGCTGCTGGAGGAGCTGACTCAGGCATCTGCACTCCTGCCTCCGCTGCTGGAAGAATCCTGCGGCAGACTCGGGGAGCTGGGCCTTGATTTTGGCATCGATGCCGGAGGAAGAATCTATCTGCTGGAAGCTAATTCCAAACCAGGGCGCACGGTATTCCGGCTGACGGGCGACCGCCGGGCTGCTAGACTCGCTGCCGAGAACCCGCTGCGCTATGCGCGCCATCTGCTGCTTACATCAAGCAGCCACCACAAGCTGTCTCACGGGCAGCTTCGTTCACACGGGAGAATGATATCTATGGTTCCAAAGGAGGATTCATAAATGGGTCTCACTTTTTGCAATGTACATTTCACCAAGCAGCCTGATCGAGTAGTATATGTCTCGGGTGAACTGATGAGAAGCCTGAAATTATCCGGCAAGAAAAATATCCGCCTGCGCCTCGGAAAAGATGCCATCCCCGCCATGATCAAGCCGATCAAGCGTGCCGGCAAGCATCTCTTCCTGGCCTCAGGCGTCAAAAGCGCCATCAAGGTCCCGAAGTCCGGTGGCATCTACCTGCGCAATCTGCAGAATGACGAGGTGCAGCTCGGACCGCTGGTCGGCGTGCTCTCAGATGGACCCGCTTCTGCTGGGCAGCCCTTCGGCTCCCGCACCGGCTTCATCAAGCAGCTGCTGCGCGAAGGCAGCAACAAATGCTACATCTTCGCCTTCATGCCTCGGGATATCGACTGGCAACAGGAGCAGGTCAACGGATATTTCCTGACGGCAAGCGGCCGCTTCGAGCGCAAGCTGGTGCCCCTGCCGGATGTAGTCTATAACCGCCTGCCCAGCCGCAGAGCCGAGACCTCCCCTTACATCAACCAGCTGCGCGAGCGCTTTGGACGCAAGAAGATTCCTTATTTCAACTGGAGCTTCTTCAACAAATCGGATATCTACAAGCTGCTGGAGAATGACGGGGCAGCGAACCGCTTCGTGCCTGAAACGCACAGTAATCCAAGCTCCGAACAAATGCGGGATATGCTGGACCGTCACCACTTCGTCTACTATAAACCCTCGGCCGGCAGCCTGGGACACGGCATCTACAGGCTGACCTACCTGCCGAAGAAAGGGTATTTCGCCCGGTACCGCAAGAGCGGCAAGAACGTGCTGCTGCGCTTCACCAGCTTCGACAGCCTGATGCGGATGCTGCGGGGCCGCCATGGACAGAGCATGCAGAACTATGTGGTCCAGCAAGGTATCCGTCTCATTGAGATTGACAACTGCCCAATTGATTTCCGCTTCCATATGCACAAGAACGGCAGCAATCAATGGGTCGTCGTCGGCATCGGGGCCAAAAAAGCTGGACGGGGCAGTGTCACCACCCATCTGAAGAACGGCGGAGCGCTACTGACCCCGCAGCAGGCCCTCGGCCGTGTGTTCGGGGCCAGATCGGATGAAGTGCTCCAGCGCGCCAAAACCACTGCCGTCAAGCTCGCAGAATCTCTGGAGATCCAGCACCGCCATCTGCTCGGCGAGATCGGATTCGACCTCGGTATTGATCAGGATGAGGATATCTGGATGTTCGAGGCTAATGCCAAACCGGGACGCTCTATCTTCCGCCACCCCTCCCTGCGCGCTGAGGGCAAAGCTTCCATTGAGCACATCCTGGAGCATTGTCTGTATCTCAGCAAATTCCGCAGGAGGGATGACTTGTGAACAGCCGGATACCCGATCCCAGCAAGCCTGTAATCGCCATTCTCACCACCAGTGACCGGCTTCAGCAGTTCCGCGGCAACCGCAGTAACTTCCGCGACATTATCCGTACCGGCAGAGAAATGGGCTACCTCGTCTATGTCATCACGGTCCGAGACCTGAAGCTGAATGAACAGATTGTGACCGGCTACGTGCCGTCCGCCAGCGGGAAGCTCTGGTATGCCATTCCGGTTCCGCTGCCCCAGGTCATCTATAACCGTATTCCTAACCGCGAGGAAGAGGAGAAGACACAGGTTGTGCGCAAAATTGCCGAGTGTCTGGAGCATCCCGAAATCTCGCTGTACAATCCGAGCTTCTTCAATAAATGGAATCTCTTCGAGTGGCTCAAGGAATCCAAGGCCACCTCAAGGCATGTGCCAAAAACCCGCCGCCTGCGCAGCGCAGCGACCCTTACCGCGATGCTGAAGAATCATGAGAGCCTCTATCTCAAGCCGGAGAAGGGCAAGGCGGGCAAAGGGATCATGCGGCTGAGATACCGCCCGGACACTCTGCTTCCCTACCGGCTGCAGATTCAGAGCGGCAAAAAAAACACGACCTACAAGGCCGCATCCGTAGAACGGCTCTGGGCCCGGATCGGCCGGGAAAAAGGGTCCGCCCGCTACATTGTCCAGCAAGCCATCGTGCTTGCCGGACACCACGGCCGCCCCTTCGATCTGCGGGTGCTGCTGCAGAAGAACGGCCGGGGCGCCTGGGCGGTAACCGGCATCGGTGCACGGCTGGCCGGGGCCCGCAGCATCACCACCCATGTGCCGCGCGGCGGCAGCATTGAAGACCCCTCCAGCATGCTGGAGGGAACCTTCGGGCCAGAGCAGGCGGAAACTATCCTGAAGAATGTCTCTACCACGGCGCTGCTGGTTGCCCGGCAGATTGAGCGGGCTTCTTCCAGCATGCTGGGCGAGATGTCGATGGATCTCGGGGTCGATGAAGAAGGCGGAGTATGGTTCTTTGAAGCCAATTCCCGCCCGATGAAATTCGACGAGCCGGCGATCCGCAAGCTGTCACTCGAACGTATTTTTCAATATGGCAATCATCTGTCCCGCCAATCCAAATAATCCATTACCCGTCAAAGGAAGTGACACCATGCAGATATCCTCACTCTATGACAGCAATCCCGTACAGTGGGAATCCAGGCGAAACGGATTGCTTGAGTTCCTGAGGGAGTATGGGGAGCAGCGGATTACACTTCGCGGATGCAGGAGGCTGGCCCGGCTGACACCGGATCAGCTCGCCCTGCCGGGGGTCTCCCTGCTCGTTGCCACTGTGCGGGGTCAGAACGGCCGCCAGCTCGCAGGCGTCAGCTTCGTGTCCGGCTTCGGCAAGGAGGCCTGTGTAGTCGCCGTTCATCCCCTGTACCGGAACAGGCATACGGGCACAGCCCTGCTTGCTGCACAGCTGGAGCGCCTTGGGCAGCTGGAATGCCATGTCGCCTGCGACAATGCAGCCAGCCTCAAGATGTGCTTCAACAGCGGGCTTGCCGCTGTTGACCTGGTTAGCGGCCCTACAGGCAAGCCCACCCTGCTCTTGCGTTCCCCGAGGAGCGCAGTTGATCCCGCCATTCTCCCGCAAGGAGGTGAACTCCTGTGCCAGAGCCCGTCCTAGGCATCCTCACCCTGTATCTGAACGACGCCAAGCAGCTCGAAGAGAAGAGTGTATACCGGAGGATGATTATAGAAGGCAGCCGGATGGGATTGGATGTTTTTGTATTAACACGTTTATCATAGACGTATAAAGATAATTGCCTTGTTTCATCACTGATGGGGTTCTGTTGCCCAATGAAAAATTCCTCCATTACAGTATTTACATATCATTGTAAATTACCGATAGTTCCTAAGTAGGAATACAAAGGGGGATTTTAATGTTTAGATCAAAAAAGCTTCTAATTTTCATCGGAATCATCGCTTTATTAGAAATAGTTATTTTTACAGGCATGTCCTTGAGAGAAGCCTTTGGGATGAATTTTCTTCTTGCATCAATTGCTGTAATTATTTTTTGGTTCTTCGGCATGTTTAAGCCGACCATTGTTCGCTGGGGAAATCGAAAAACAATTACCAAATATTCTGCTGTTATGTTTATTATATTTTTCATCTTGTTCATAATTGCAATTCCAAAAGCCTCTCCCTTGAAACAAGCTGCTAATAATACTGATGACCACACGGAAGTTCTTGACACTTTTGTACTTAAATCTGAAACAACTCAGAAGAATGCTGAACTTGCCAGCTTGTCTATGGATGCAAAAGCCATTGAAGCAAAGGTTACTGCCGTCACTGATGGTGATACCTTTACTGTTAACCTAGATGGAAAGTCTGAAAAGGTCCGTCTTATTCTCATTGACACTCCAGAGACAAAACATGCGAATAAACCGGTTCAGCCATTTGGCCCAGAGGCAAGTGCGTTTACAACAAGTTTGCTCACGGATAAAACAGTAAAGCTTGAAATAGACGTGTCCGAGCGTGATCAATACGGACGTATCCTGGCTTATGCCTATCTTGATAATAAGATGGTCAATGAGATGTTACTTGAGAAAGGGCTTGCGAGAGTGGCGGTTTTTCCACCGGATGTGAAATATCTTGAAAAATTTAGAGAGATCCAGAAGCAGGCCCAGGCTGCAAAATTGGGAATTTGGAGTATTGAAGATTATGCTACCGACAAGGGGTTTGATGATACTGTTGTAGCTAAGGCTACTGTCCAGCCAACTGCAACAGTTAAACCATCACCTAAACCCACAGCTACACCGAAGCCTACCGCCACTAAAAAACCTGTTCCTGCTAAAACCCAAAGACCTACACCTACTAAAAAACCGAAGCCAAAAGCAACCCTGCAACCAGTTCAAGATGTTTACTATAAGAACTGTTCTGCCGTGAGAGCAGCCGGTGCTGCACCGATTTATGCTGGAGAACCTGGATACTCCAGAAAACTTGATCGAGATGGTGACGGTATAGCCTGCGAATAAATGATAGCCCTAGGAGATATACGGGTTTTAGTTATGAAAAAGAATAGCTATTTTTTAAAAATATCATATAGGGGGAACATCAAGAAGAAGCCTTTATACAAGAAGTTTAATTTCTGGATTATTGTAATTTTTCTAGGTGGGACAATTGGTTTGATAACAGCCGGAGAGGAATCAGGAGAACCGTCAGCTCCGGCAGTTACAGAAGAAGCGCAGCCTACCGCAGCAGCCGTTGCAACGGAAGCACCTACAGAAAAACCGACAGAAGTACCTGTCGCCACCGAAGCGCCGCAGGCCAAAGTACCGGCATTTGAAATTGTAGAGGAACGTTTGGACAAATCAGGCATGTGGTACGTAACGGTGTCCACGAAATCTACTGACCCAGCCGAGCTAAAAGCACTGGTGGAGAATGGACGCCTGCTGGCGCTTGAGAGAAATAACGATGCGACCTGCGTATTTACGGAGATCCAGCACCCAGACGGTACAAAGGCCAATATTGCAGTTGGTAAGATAGCCTTGTCTGAAAATGGATTAGCCAGGCAGGATTAAATGATACCAGCGAGGTAGAGTTTGAACTTATAGATTAACAAAAGCCCCGGAGCCTATATCCGGGGCTTTATTTTGTCTTGTAGTGACTCTGCCAGCTCCGCTGTGTACTTGGTCAGTCGTAAACTGATCTCTGTGCGCATCACATCCCGGGTGAGTCCGAAGCGTTCCTGATAGCCTCGGTAAAAGATTTTGTAATACACCAGGAACTCCTCCTGTTCATCGAGCACCACCCGAATATTGCGTTGCTTCAGCTCCTTCTGCAGCCGGTGCGTATCATTCATAATGCGCTGCTGAATCGCCTGGCCGGCTATTATAGAAGCCCTCTGGAGAATGCTGCCGGACAGCTCGATCTCGCGCAGGCTTTTGTTGACCATGGTGTCCAGGTAAGGGAGCAGGATGAAGTCACGCACCATCGTCCGTTCCTCGACCGTAATCCTTCTTGGCACCTCTATCTCCTGCTTCTCTTCATACTCCTGAACATGATCTGTCAAAAGCATCTTTGTCTTCCATCGCTCATTGCCATCTAGCTTGCTCATAATATATCCCCTTAATGGTACAGCCAGTAATCCACATTACCACCATGCCTGCCTCCCACTCTATGTAATGCTCCGCTGGCCTGCGTCCGCTTAATCGCCCCAGCTCCCGTATCGTGGGTATCCTCTTAAAATGGTACTTAAACTGCACTATGATCCGCAGCAGTTTACGTGGGGTGTCGTCAAGCATGCTGCCGTTCCCGCACCGGACGCCACGATAGGATGTTGGCCACCAGGAATACGCGCGGCACGCCAGTAGACAGGCAGGTCGCCCGTATTCGGCCATCCCGTATCCCGCGCACCTCAATGGTCCGCTGCGTGATTTTACCCGATTTGTCCTGGTATATCATTTCAATGGTTTGGCCGATGCTCATCTTCATGATTAATCGCTTCCGAATATATAGGAACATTTGTTTGTATTATATGTCCGATACTCAATATTTAGCAATGGTTTGATTTGCCATAGAACGAAAAAAGCCTGCCGACCAGTTAAGGTTGACGGGCTTTTTTTACTTTTCTTGAGTTAACCGCTCCATTACCATAATTATGTACTTTTAATGTCTTCAATCTATATATCCCATATATAAGAATTAATGTTTAGACGTAGTCTTTTTTTCATAATAGTATTTTTTTGTAGGTATCAATGGCTTTAAATGGTTTTTGGCAGGAAAATCCATGTCGTAAAAAGGAGGCATACAATAAAGGCGACATGCGCTTAAAGGCAGAAACTGAAATTACATAATTCTTTTTGGAGGGTTAATATTGAAACGTAAAATACTAGCACTAATCTTGATTTTCAGTATGGTGATTATCCCCAGTACTCGTGATCTCCCCAAAGTTCATGCTACCCCATTGTTGAAGGAGCCAATTAAATGGATCATTAAGAAAGAAATCAAAAAAGAGACTAAATCATTGATTGAGTCAACTATTGTCAAAGAAGGCGTTAGGACTACTGAGAAAAAAGCTCTGGAAAAAGCAAACGAGCGCTGGTTTCAACGGCTACCAGAAAATGCAGTTGTAGGTCTCCAGGAATCGGCAGCTCGTGCTGTCCCGGCAGCTACACCGGGTTGGCTCAAAACAGTTGTTGGAGCAACCATGTTTTTAACTGGTGCGGATCTAGTTGCTGACATTGCAGATTATCTTAAGGCTAAAAATTCAGTTGATTACTACAGTGATGATGCTTATTTAAAATCATCCGGTGAAACAACACGAACTAAAGTTGCGAATGGATTTTATCTTCATATGTTTAATAAGATTGGTGATAATGCATATTTTGACATTGCAAAAAATGGAAAATATTACTCCCTCAAGGTAGTAGGGGGGAGTCGTGGCCCTAGTAGTCAAAAGGTATTAGATATATCGTATAGTACAGTCTATTTGTATCAAGTATCCAGTACTCAATATAAAATTGGGGTTGACATGCCCTATATTACTTATAGACGGGCAACGTATCCTAATGATCGGTCAAAGGACTTTGAAGGCCCTCTTAAAATGTATACTACTGAAACTTTTACAATGGATTCCGGCCCTTTAGAGCCTACTCTACTTTATGATTATGCCGATGGTTTTGACTTTGACTCTACAATTCAGCCGGAAACTATACCGATGCCATCAGACATGGCTGATCTCTGGCCTGGAGAGACGCGAGCGGTAGAAATCACTTTTCCTGATCCTAATTTTTTCCCGGATACCACGGGGACTGTTATAGCTAATCCGCATATTGTGACTAATCCAATACCCGAGACTAAGCCGTCTGAACAACCAACAACAGCGTCTAATCCATCTCCTCAGCCCACGGAAACACCTAACCCGTCTGCACAACCTAGCACCGAGCCAAGTCCATCTACAGAACCTACTCCAAATGTTGATCCTACACCATCAGCAGTACCAAGTACACAACCTACTAATCCCCCTGTTGTAGGTGGAGAAGATCCCGATCCAACTTCAGCACCAGATGACGATGACGACGATGGCTACAGTGGGCCAACTATAGATTCCCCCTTAACTCCTGAAGAAGCACTAGCATTAGGTTGGGAAGATATTACGCCACCACTTATAAAAGAGTATAAAGATCCAAAAACAGGAACAGTGGTAAAATTTAATACTAAGACTTTGGAAATCACTTATACTAAGTATTTTGAGGTTGAAATCATAAATACTGAAGGAAAACCAATTGGTGAAATAGATGAAATTGATATGGAGAAAGAAATTTTTTATGAGGATAAGCAAGCCAAAGGCCTTAATATTATCAATCCCTCTACTGGCTTACCCGCACAAACAGCACAGCAATGGGCTGATAAGCAAATACTAGTTAAAACTCGTAATAGAATACAAGCACTTCGTGACGGTACTGCTACACGAGTAACTAAAAATGGATCTAAAATAATACCGGAAATAGAAAGCATTAGGAATTTCAAAGAATTTGTTTTCAGATTAGATGGAGATTCGTTAGAATTAAAACAAGCAACTGAAAACGCAGTAAATTTACTTGCTCAGGAATTTCCTGGTTTTAAATTTAGCGCCACCTTTGGGAGGAAGTAATATGTCTGTTAGCGTGATAATACTCACACCTCAGAATGAATACGAGAAGAGTTTTTTTATTCCTATTGCTGGTGAAGCATCTTTTTATAAGTGCTGGGTTCCCGGCATTCAGGCACTTGGCTTAAAATGGCTAGCATGTTTTCAGGTGGGCCTGGATGCAAAATTGGAAGATCTGCCGAATATCTTTGCCGAACTAGATCAACTGAAAAAATGGGCAAACCTCAATCTGAATGGTGACGAAAAAGATCATTTCTTTTCAAGAGCCAACTTACTGGAGGAACAATTGCCAACAGCATTTCAACGTAAGGACGCGGTTGCTTTTATTGGATAGTTAGCTACACCATAAGACCCGTCAGGCACAAGCCCAGCGAGTTATTTTATGCACGCTCTAAATTCAAATCGTTCCCGAACGAACCGAGCACCGGCTATCTTAATAGATTCCGGCGTGTACCCCTTCACTATGCCACCATAGTCCATTAAATGGCCGATTGGATCTGGTTCTGCCTGATACCATACGGATACCTTAGACTGTGCCAGGGTGGCCACCAGGAAGTCTGTATCGCTCTCCAGGACTTTATACGTAGTAATCGCCCATTACCTCTCATTACTATAATATATTTTGTCTAACAGTTCTTGTCTGCTGCCTTTATGTTCATACTTCATTGTAATTTTCACCAGTCCTAAAAACGAGTTATGAGAACCGGCAACCTTCCAGCGTTTATAACTTTGTCCATTGTAAATCAATTCGTTTGCTTGAACTTCTGGACCACGTGATGTATTAGCTAATGTAAGATTAAGTTCTGCTGTGTTTCCGTCGTGATTTATTTCAAAAACTTTGGTTTGTCCACTCACTCTTTTGAGGTATGTCTCCATATAGCTCTCCTTTTTGGTTCCAATGAATTTACTATAATATCTTTGGAACATTATGTATATAAAGGCAAGGAAATTTTTCCTTACGCAAAGAAATATCCCGCCATCACTGGCGGGATGAGTTAAGACATGATTCTATTTTACAGAGTATTCATCCACGCTGAAAGTGAGTATCTTATCAAAGATTACATATTCTTTGCGGCTAGTAAATGGCCCTTTATTATTGTCGTGCTTATCAATTCCATAACGGGCAGATCCAGAGGCTGTGTCGTACCAGTTTAAAAAGGCATTGACCTCAGACATAGGAAGATCAAATTCTTTTTCAAGTCCAGTGTTCATCGTTACAACCAGGATTGCGCGATCTCCTGTTGGTTGTTCGGGTGTTGGTGAAGGTGTTACTGTTGGCGTTGGTTCGATAGTTGGTTCTGATGTTGGCTCTATTGTTGGTACAGGAGTTGGATCAGGTGTTGAAGATCCTACGGTGATCTCACTAATAGCGATCCAAGTACTACTTCCAGTACACTCTATCTTAATGCCGCTATACTTTCCAGGCTTTACAACAAAAGGTTCTAATATCGTGTAAGTTTTAGTTGCATGATTCTCTACGACTCTACTTACTTTTCCAGATATATCAACCCAAGTTCCAGACTGGAAACCATATATCTTGTATGCAACATTCGTTTTGGGATTAGCAGAAGATGCTATTTGAACAAAATCCAAATATAATTCTTCTGGAAATTTCATTTCTATAACACCGTCATAACCGCCGCTATTCCAAAAAGTATCTAATTTCGAGTCAATTACATTGTTGGGTGTCATTCCACCATATGATTTATTTGCAGATACTACAGTTCCATCTGGAGGTATTATTCCCTGCATTCCATCAGCTACTGTCCTACCCTCAGCATATGAAAAATCTCCTTGAACTGTTGGGTGGATTACAATAATTGATAACAATATACTCATCACCATTGCCAACTTACCTATAATACCTAATCTCTTTTTCACAAACTTCCATCTCCTTCAATATGTATGCATCAAGCCTACACTAAATAAAGGCGAACAAACAGTCTATTTATCGACAGAAATTTACAATACACTTAAGGGTTATTGAGGGAATATGTGGATTGAATTAAGTTTATGAACATTGGTAAGGAAAATTTTCCTTATGCGATTATGCGAAGGTATAATGAAAAGAAAATATCTGGGGTGTAGTCATGGACAAAAAAACTAAAGCAAGACCTGAAAACCGCTGCTGTAAAACAGGAAGTGATAGTTGTCTGGTTACATGACGGGGAAAAGATAAAAGGCATTGCGGAGGTATCTGCCGATCCTGATCGAGTAAAGATCAATACGAACGAGGGGCCGGTCTGGGTGCCCTATTTGGATGTGGAGGATATATCACGAGTGATTAGGTTGCGAGTTGAAGGTGAGACGAATGAATGAACCGCCCCCCTATAAGGATAGGACGGTTATACTGAATAATATTATTTTCCAAGCATAGCGGACTGACGATCTAGCAAACTAATTACCCGAGCGCTGCCATCCATTTTAAACCTTACTGATACTTGATAACTTTTTAGATCATTATTTGAACTCTGTTCATCTATTGTTAGGTATTTTTTATTTATGGAATCATAAACATAGTCTAATTGTATTTCCGATAAACTGAATGCTCCAGATTCTCCGTACAAGTCAATTAATTCTTTCTTTGACATCCCTACTTCTGCTCCTTGAATTGTTTTATATTTCCCCTTGGATTCCTCGTCAATAAAAATACATACTACCGCACCGTCTCTGTACATGATTGAAATTCCTGAACTATATGTACTAAATGTGGTGGTTTTTTTTCCAGTACCAAGTATCTTTTCAGCCTCTTCCTGGCTCATCCCATACTTTACAATTTCCTTTTCATTGTCCACTTTAACAATAGCGAGATCATCTGCATTAATCCCACTCTTTGAAGATCCGCAAGCAGTGAGAAAAGCCAAAAACAATAGAATCAACAAACTCTTTTTCATGTTCATCCCCCAATATTTTACCGAAGTTTACCATAAGAACTATAAAAAAAATAAAGATCTACAGAACAAATAAGGGTACGCGGAGCATTGCACTGCCGGTTCGCGTCTTGTGTAACTTACATAGGATATCAAATCCTGGGCTTTATGTATGTGACAATAAGGAAAATTCCCCTGAGTTAATCAGGATAATCTGTTATGCCATATATCGCCAATATATTTCTTTTGTAGTAGAATGAAGAAACATTCGAATATATTCGACGCTTTAAATCACTCAATATAATATTTGGAGGTATTATCAATGTCGTTTTGTGTCTTTATTCCAGGAATTCAAGGCTCCAAACTAACCCAAGGGAACATCCCTCGGTTTCCAGTTCTTAGAAAAGAGGCTATGGAGCATTTAACACTAAATGCAGATGATAGTCCTATGGACACTGAAGAGTTATATACTGTCTTGGGCTTTGATGTTTACGAAACTATTGATACATACTTCAGATCCCAATTTGGTGTTGAAAATTTTCATCATTTTACTTATGATTGGCGTTTTGAGCTCAATGAACATTTCGAGTCTTTATATTCCATTCTTCATAACAAATCAGAGATTATAATCGTAGCCCATAGTATGGGAGGAATTTTGACTAAATTATTTTTGCACTGGTGTGAAGATAAAGGACACATCCTTGACATTTCTAAAATATACACTCTAGGTACCCCATGGCAAGGATCAGCTGAAAGTATTTACATGCTCAAATACGGTAGTGGGTTTCCAAAATGGTACTTCAAAAAAATCCCTTCAGTAATTGGGTTAGCGACAGCCGACATTATGAGAAACATAGCTAATAGCTTCCCTTCTGTATTCCAACTCCTTCCTCATGATAACTACATTGATAATATCTCTCCCGTTTTATATAATTCCGACAAATCAGCTTTGAGTGCAAAAGATACTTATTTGAAGCTCTTAGATCCTCAGCAATATAATTACTATTTAAACTATTCTCAAACAATTCAAAGCGAACTTTCCTCATCATGGCCTATAAGATATGAGGGCATTCACACTGCAATTATAGGTCATAATTTATGTACACTTGGCTCGATAGTACTAGATCAAAATGTAAGTGGCGGTAAAGTGAACAAAAAGAGATTACAATGGGTATCAGGAGATAAGACTGTCCCTGTCTCAAGTGGAGAACCTCTTTTTGAATGTAATAAATTGTACATTAAAAAAGACCATTTAGGCTTAGCTCAAGATAGACATATCCTAGAATTTATTGCAACTGATTGTGGTGTTGAGATCGAATCTCCAACCGAGTGGAAACATCAGTATAGCCCCAGTTCTTCCTATAGTGGCCGCTCTTTAAGAATAGCATGTCCTGTTTCTGTCTCTATCTCAAGTAATGGAACATTATTGGGTGGTGAAATTGATATATTCGATTCTGTAGACGACCTGCTAAAGCTTCATGAGCCAGAGCAAACAAACACTTATAGAATAGACGACTCATATTTTATTTTCATAGATGATGAAGAGGATATAGAAGAGAGCCACAAAAACAATTATGAGGAAGATATTACATTAATAAACGAAAATTTAGAATTAGAGATTACTTCATATGATAAGGGACTCGCTTCAATTGAGATTGATAGATATGAGGACGGTATACTCCTTGAAACTAAGATATTTGAAGGGCTTGAATTGACTGAGGAAACAATGGCTAGTTTAACTTTCGAAGATTTTAATGATATTAAAACTGCTCAACTTGTTAGAACCACTGGACAAAAAGAAGAAGAAGTAAATGGTTATACTTTAAATCCAGTTGAAATTGAAAGAATTAATCACCCCATAACAACTTGGAAAATAACTGATGAGTTCATAGGGGAGTACGAGAGGTTAAAATTCTATAATAAAAACACACTAAATATTAAGATTGAAGATGTTTCAAATGTTGACGATGTGGACATTCTGGAATATAGATATATTTTGAATGGCAATTTGTATCAGAGCAATACAAAGAATTTTAATATTACTGCAATTAATGGCCAAAATACTCTCACTGTATTTACAATTGCAAAAAATGGTTATACCGATATAAGACCCAAAAGCTTGCAATTCGAGATTGGAAATGTTGAGTTTGACACCTACAGGAAGATTGTTCTAATGAAAGAAGGAATTATAATATCGTTCAATGCAAATAGTAACACTAGAGACGATATGTTTAAGGTAACGTATGTATTAGAGGAGAATGGAGATTACCTTCCTAGACCTGGATTTTCTTCGAGATATCCTAAAAGTCAAAAAGAAATTTCTTTTTACACCTTAGATAAGCATAAAAATAAAGGCAAGGAAGAAGTGCTCGTCCTTCCTGATATTAATGTAAGAGATGTTATTTTTACTCAGGCAGAAACTGTTAAAGATATTAGTAATGCCTTAGGAATAAACAATATCGAAAAATGGGAATTAAAGATTAATGGAAGAAAAATCAAGTCTCCAGATACCTCAATCACTTCTAAAACACGAAAAGTCGAGTTGTTATTGGATGAAACGGTGTATATAATTGTATTTGAAGACGAATTCGAATTATTTTGGCAAAAGGGTTCTGAATTGATTACCTCTGGTGCTAATGAGTTAGAATTTACTTTTACAATAAAAAGTTCATCAAGTGGAACGACAATGCATATGAATGATTTAGATAGCATAAAAATCAAGGTCTATTCTAAAGATAAAATTGAATTACCTGTTGAAATGGAAATCATTCCTCTTGGAGATTTTTTCACAACTACTTTAGTTGTATCTCAATTACCTGAACATGTTGATAAAGGTTTTCTTAAAGTTTTTGTAAATGATAGACCTGCTCGTGAAATCAAGTTTGTTTTTAATTAAGTTTTATTAGAAAGGCGGCCAAAATATTATGGTTAATTTTATAACTAATTTTTCCATTTCAATTTTGGCCACCTTATTTATATGTTTCATTCAGTCCTTAATTGCATTTATGTTATTACCATTACTGTCGAATTGGAAGTCATTGTTCATAACAAGTATAAAAAAATTCTCAATACTTTACTTACTTTCATCACTTACAATAATATATTCATTAAAAACGTTTATAATTTCTTTTTTATTAATTTTCTTTATATTCCTTTATAGAATCGTAATTAAAAAAAAGAAACTTAAAAATAATTACACTGATGTTGAAATTAAAAATATCGTAGAGGATTGGCTTTCTAAGGAATCAACGATGCAAGTTAAATACTATTCAACAACTGTAACTAATAAAAATAAAGTGAATATTAGACTTGATATTGATTCAATGATAAATTATTCCGAACTTGACCTCCTAAGGAATGTCCTTCCTCTAGGTAGCAATATCAAGATCAACAATTTAAAAAAAAACAATAAAACTAAAACTAGCTTTCAAGTGGATCCAACTTAAAGATTCGTTCAAAAGCCCTGACTTCACATCAGGGCTTTTGAACGTAATAATCGCACGATGAAAAGATTGTGCGATTATTTAAATCCTCTTCAACCTTTTTTTCCTTATCCCCTACCGCTTTAAAACCACTTGCACGCCCAGCAACACATCTGCCGTCACGGATAACCACATGCCATAGTTCTGCCATTTGCTTTTCATGATTATTTCACCTCAGATTTAAAGTTTTTGAAAAATGAAATCAGCGACTTATTCGCCAGCCCTAAGTTCACCAACATTGTGATCACATTCAATTCAAGCTTTGACTTATCAGTCGGTGTAGTGATGATTCCTGCGTCCTTAGCTGCCTGGCACGGCCTTCTCGTAGTCGTTGGCATATGTTTCCTTGCCGGAAATGTTCAGACGCTTCTCCAAGGCTGCCATGCGCCCATCCTGTGCCTCCACGACTTTCTCCAGTTCCATTTTTACTCATGTCCTCTTGAACCTCCCCTTGTAATTTATCAATCCTGGCGTATGCTGCATCCATCTGTACCCCTGTTGGCTTTCGTCCTGTCCGTAGATCCGCAATCTTCAAGCCAAAGAACATCTGTAATTGCGGGTAGTCTTTAAATGTGGTCCAATCTCCGCCCCACTCAAACCCCAGCGTTTTCGCTTCCTGGACCACCTCCATCCACTCTGTAACGCCATCCTTATCGACATCCAGCTTCATGTCCCAGGATACTTGCTTGCCATCATTCAGCAGCAGGGCGAAATCCACGGCCAATCCGTAGTTGTGGTAACTGGTCCCGCCTTTGGCATTGGTGACGATCTGACCGGGCTTGGTACGGCCCTGCGCGTAGAGTGCATCCTGCTCGACTATGGTCCGCAGCCCCTGGTTAATGACTATATCCATTGCACAAATCGGGACAACCGGTGGGTTAATCGCTCTGGCTTGGCTGACTCATTCAGGGCGATACGATCAGTTCGTTAAGCTTCGAAATTTTGATAAAGGAATTGAAGAGGAGGCGAAGCGTGATGATGACGCTTGATCAGGTAAAGCTGAAGTCCATGTCAAAAATCGAGAAGCTGCCGTCCTGGAAAGAACCCCATTATTGTAATGATGGTCTCTGTAATTTCTTCAGCCAGTCTTGTGAGGTCAATGGATAACTCAAGTTTCTTAATCACTACCACTTGCTTTCCTCCTTCCTAGAAAGAGTAAAAGCCCCTCCAGTGAATTGGAGAGGCTCTCTTATGAATTAACTATAAAGTTTATTTAAATCACATTTACTACGTATATTGTAAAATAGTAAAATGTAGTGGGAACCAAAAATTGTAATAGAAATAGGAGATGTTAAAATGTCTGATCAAACTAATGAAAAGAAAATCGAATCTTTAAACGAATCGGTCAACAAAATATCCGCACGAGTTATCCCTCCTAAAAATACCCAGTCACAAAACAATGGATCCAAAGGAGGAAAATAGTTTGACTGGAACGAAACAATCCAACTCGAACTCACCAAATAATCAGCCGGGCAAAGAAACTCATTCTCCGAATCCCAAACATAATTACTCGGTCGATAAAGGATCTGCAAGAATCATTATTCCTCCACCGAAGAAGTAGGTTCTTCTAGATCTTTATGTTGGGCTGCTTCAATTTCTTCAGGGTTAAATATTTTTACGTAGGTTCCCGATTTTGTATCGTAAAAAATTTGTGTTACTGAAATTTTGTGGTCTTCAACAAGCTTTGTAAAAAAATCAACATCATCAATGCTAATATGGCGTTCCGGCTCAAATGTCCGGGACGCTTTATTGACACAACCTATAATAGTCATTCCATTTTTATCAATTCTACCTATTTCAACAACTTGACTATCATTGTTAGTAAATACTTCATCCCAAACAGATGGGTTTTTTGAGAAACTTGCAGCCCCTCTCCAATTTCTTATTTTGTTAACCAATTTCATTTGAATCGGATATAACCATTTAGCCCAAAACAAACTTAGTACAAAACTCACCAAAGTGCTCAAAGCAAGGAACACTAATAAAAAAGTCAAACTTCCAGACTTATCCTTTAATTTTTGTATTGACCAAATCACATCAGCATTACCAATTAATTTAGATAATAAAATAACACTATTGTACAATAACAATGTTGTAAATGATGCAGGCAACCATAACAAGGCCGCGATTGCTGTGAATTCGCCTGGCGTATGTTTCACAACGGGATTAATACCAAAAGACTGAAGCCAAAAATACATCAGAAATCCAGGAAGAATGAAAACAATAGTACCGAGTAAATTATCCAATTTGCAACACCTCACTTAAATTATTCGTTAGATCTAATTAAAACACCTTCAATGGTTTGAAGAATAATCAACTATCCTGTTATTTGCTTTTAGTTCAAGAAATAAGATAAAGCCCCTCCTTAGGAGAGACCTTCTTAGTTATAGTATATAGTTGTTTGTTTACAGATGTACTACGGTATCTTGGCTGAGCGCTTCTATTTGCGCATCCATCTTCATAAATAGTTGTTGAAGCGCAATCCGGTACTGCATACCATCATCCTTGCCGATCTGCTTTTTGAGGTGAATAACGAAGTTGTCCGCTTCGATTTCACAACCATACATCTCCACGACCTTATTCAGAGCCTGAAGGCAGTTTCCTTGACCGAAATCCTTCACATCGCAAAGGTCGAATGTATCATCAATGCTAAACGTGAACCGCCCTCCGGTTGCACCAGAGATAAGGTTTGTTAATTTGAAGTAAGTGAGTATACAGCTCAATAAAAACAATCCCGTCAGTCATATAAACCCGGCGGGTTATTTTATGTATGCTCTAAATTCAAACCGTTCCCGAACGAAACGAACTCCTGCAATCTTAATAGATTGTGGTGTACCCCTCCCACTATGCCACCATAGTCCATCAGATGGCCGATGAGGTCCGTTTCTTCCCGGTAACCAGACTGATACCTGACTGTGCAGGGAAGCCACCAAGAAGTCTGTATCGCTCTCCAGGACTTTGTATGTGGTACTAATGTAATGTAATTTTTGAAGCTGTCCTTATCCACTCATAAAATACACCTTTGCTGGACAAATCGCGCTGCATCTCATTGATCGGAGTGGTAGTACCAAAAGGATTTCCTTCTCCACATTTACAGAAGTCCCCCTAGCTAGGCAAGGGGGATTGAAATGGGCCTACAGGGCTCAAACCTGACCAATCGCTCTAACCAACTGATATAGAGGAAAGGGTTAAACGCATTAAACTCAATTATCGAATCGTTGATTTTATTGGGGTTTGGGACTATAAGGTAATTTGGATTATAAAGAGTTCGTGACCAAATATGTGACCAATAAATCCTGGAGAAATCCAGGGTTTATTCACTGTTGAGGAAACGTTAACCAATTAAGATTGCTACTAAGTCTTCGTCCTTATCATTCAGGCAGTTGAGTAATATCGGTTATCTGCAAAAAAGCATCCTTAGCCCTTTCCTGAATTTTTGTGAGAATAAGCGGTATCTAACAACTACCCTCTTGAATGCCATTTAAGTACTCTCTCAGCTAATTAAAAGTAAGTCTATAGATAGCTGATAAAAATAGGATATAATAATCTTAGCTGAATTCGCATCGAATTTTTTAAAATAACTATATGATTTTTATAAAAGGTGATGGAATGTATAATTATCACAACTTAAATGACGTCGAATTTGAAGAACTATGCAAAGATGTAATGCAAAGAAAACTGTCTGCTGAATTGCGATTATTTTCAAAAGGAAGAGACGGGGGAATTGATTTAACAGATAATGCATTTAATTACAACATTATTGTTCAAGTTAAGCATTATATTCGAAGTAGCTACGCTAGTCTTAGAACGGCTTTGAAGAATGAAGTAGAGAAAGTTAACAAGTGGCGTCCTAAGCAATACTACATTTGTTGTGGAATGGATCTAACCTCAGCAAACATTAGAGAAATATACGAAATGTTTTCAGAATTCATGATGACAGACCACAATATAGTTACCTTAAACGAAATTGATGACTTCCTTCAAAAAACAGAAAATGCTGATATAGTTAGAAAGCACTACAAGTTATGGCTTTATTCATCTAATATATTGGCTGAGATTTATAACCAAAATATTTTTGTCGACTGCGAAACGCTTTTAAGTGACGTAAGTGAAGAATGTAAATTTTTTGTGCCTACGCATATCTATCAAGTTTGTATGAAACATCTAATTGATTATGGAACGCTTATGCTTACAGGCGGTCCTGGAGTCGGAAAAACAATCACTTCAAAGATGCTCGTTCTGTACTTCGCTACACAAGGTTATAGAATCAGATACACCACAAATGGGGATATCGCAAATATAAAGAACTCTCTGTCTCATGACAAGGAACAAAAAGAAGTGGTATTATTAGACGATTGTTTGGGACAGCACTATTTTAATATGAAACAAAGTCAAGAGGATGAGTTACTTAGTTTAATAAAATATACAAAGTTGTATACAAACAAAAAGCTGATCCTAAACTCTAGAATTACTATTTTTAATGAAGCCAAAGAAAGAACCTACGAATTTAGTAATTTCTTTGAACAAAAAAAAATGGTGAATTACATAATCAATATGGATGAGATAACCCTTCTTGAAAAAGCGAAAATTTTATATAATCATCTGAAACTTAAAAAAATACCAGCAGATTACTACTCTTCAATTATAGAAAATAAAAATTACCTAAAAGTAGTTCAACATAAAAACTACACACCTCGTATTATTGAACACGTAACTTTTGAGCATAACTACTCAAGGGTGATGCCTAAATTATATTTCAATTTCATAGTTCAAAATCTCACAAATCCACATGATATTTGGAAAAATGAATTTGAACAGCGTCTTCAAAATATTGATAGAGCCTTTTTAACAACATTATATTCATTAACTGATACTTATATTGAACATGACATATTAAAAAAATGCTTTTTAAAACGAATATCAACCATGAATAATATTGACTTTACAATTGACCAATGGAGTCTTGTGTTATCTCGATTGAATCAATCCATTATTAATATTTTTGATCTTAAAGGCAAACAACTTATTGGAGTAATTAACCCTTCTGTAAACGACTACCTAAAGCTTGTATTTACAAATAATCTTTTAGAACTAAATTCAATTCGTAATTCCATATGTAATGCCCTGCAATTTGAAAGATGTTATACAAAAGAAGAACTCCCTAATATCTACAAACAGCTAATCATTGATGAAACAGTTCATAAGATTGACTTTGCCGATAAACATCAAAAGGATTACTTTATTACATCAAAAATCTCTGAACATCACATAAAGAATACAAATTATACAACTATAATCTTTGACTATCTATCTGATTCCTATTGCTCTAACTATTCATACGTAAATTGCCTGAATCATTTTGAAGTATTGTCTGCTTTAATGAGTAATGATTTTTACAAGTTCTACTCTATAGATCAATTTATTTACTCACAAGATAATATTTCTAATCTATTAGAAGACGTAGATTTAGATGAATTGGTTATGACAATAAATCTTTTGAATGAATTCTTTAAAGCCCAAGAAACTTCTCCTCCATGGTTTGAACAAATCTGCAAAGAAAAATTATATGAAAGCATTATGTACTATTTAGAGTGTGTTGACACCTCAGAATATTGTGATAATTATTATATGGGAGATTTGATTAGTGAACATACTAGATCATATTCGGATAGATTTGACGAGTACATCGATAAATCATCGGTAGTATCAGATTTAGAAAAGAAGATTATTAGTGACATAGAGGATGAGGTACAAGAAAAACTTTCTTCGCTTGAAGAAAAGTATCGTCAATTATCACAACCACCAATTACTTACAGTGTAAATACAACTGATATTGAAAATGCTTTTGACTCTTATTTTCGAGAGCCTTATGAAGAAAGTTACCGTAGTAATACGAATCAATCGTTTGTTTCAGAAATTGAAGCTATATTTGAACGTTGAGTGAGAGAGGGGCTGTCTAAAAAGCCCCTCTTTGTAAATCTTTTAAATAACTGGTTGAATCAAACCTATTTCAATTTTATTAATCTCATTATCACAGTAGTTGAGAATGTATTGTGGCACAACATTATATTCTCTTGGATTAAGCTGAAATAAATAGTCGTTTTGAACATGAAATGTTTCGTCAACATATTTTTTCATTACACTCCCGCGCTCCATATCACCATCTTTCAACATTCTATAGATTTGAACCTTCTCATAACCACTAGCAGATGATCGATATAATGCAATCATTTCGGTAATGTTTTGGGTACGTGCATATACAGTTAGATAATCAAAATCAGGGATGTACTCCTTAACCATTGCAGTTGATTGTGCAAGTTCGTCAGCAGTCATATCTCTAAGACTTCCATCTTCATTTTTTGATTTAGGGATGTCCCTTCCTTTATGAAATACATTGGAAAGCAATTCCCAAGCCTCATCTTTATGATTGTTTACTTCAAGAAGTCGTCTGAAATAAATTAGCTTATGGATTATATCAAAGGAATCAGCGATATTCCTTTCACATATTGACACAAACGATTTGACATCTGCATATGTAATGCCTTTTTCATCTAGCGTTCCGTTAATATTTGAAATGAAGTAAGCTTTTGCTGCAGGTGAGAAGATATCTCTGAGAGTACAAACAATATCAATAATTGGCTCAAAATCATGAGTTAACATTAATACGGTTTTTCCCTGAAATGAATTTGCACCTCTAAAAAGCATAGATATAATTGCAAATTTTTTATTGTTGTCAAAAGAAGATATAGGGTCATCTAATATAATAAAATCTGCATTTTCCTTAAGCGTTTGATACATAAACAGTACTAAAGCAAAAGCATTTCTCTCGCCGTAGCTTAAATGCTGTCTTACATTCCCAATACCCTCGCTTTGTTCTGTATAAGTCAAAATTAATTGATAGCTATCTCCTGTGGACGGAATTATCGAGACCTTGTACTGATACCCCGCAGATTCAAGAAAGCCATTAATATCTTTACTGTGTTTTTCTATAGTCCTTCTTATTTCTATCTTTTGTTGTGCAACTTGTCCCTGTAACTGCCCGGCAACCGTAATTACTTCGTCAAGTGAAGTGTTAATTCTATCAATCTTTTCTTTTGTATAGTCACTCTCAAGTTGACTGTAAAAAGCTAAGTCGATTCTATTTTCACGTAATGCGTCAGCCACTCGGTCTACATCTCTTAATGAAGTAAACCCTAGAAATTTCAAACCAATTAATTTATCTCGTAAAGTGACTACCTCATCTTTTAAACGTTTGAGGAATTCAATCTGATCACTTGTTAAACCGGTAGCATTTCTAGATATTATTTGCATAGCTGCTTTTGTAGTTTCTGAGAAATAACCCTCTAAAGATATAAATACAACTAGCAACTTACTTAATGAAGAAAGATATTTAGTATCATACTCTTGGCTTACTTTCAAAATTGTTTCTTTTGGCGTAGAAATATTGGAAACACAATACGGACATTTATCAGTAATTTCCAAATAGTCTTTCCCCTCAGTTTGCCATTTTAGCCACTTCAGGTTTGTTCCAGCTTGTCTTAAATATGGAGCATATGCGACAAGTTCCTGAGGAACATTTTCAAGTTTATTTCCTTTTCCTAGAGTTTTCGCAAGATCACTGGCTTTTGAATAACCGTTTTGTGTATTTCCAAAACCCTCAATAAAAGTTTTCAGATCATTAATCAAGCCATCTAGCTCCGGGTCATCACGAAAAGCAATTTGTATACTAGGGCGTGTCTGAAAACTAATCATATTGAAGCTACTTCAACAGAATCATCGCGGAAGCGAGAAAGGCAAAGCTTAAAAAGTTTCG
>NZ_ASPS01000007.1:0-156041 GCF_000517865.1 Paenibacillus sp. FSL R7-269 | reverse complement strand
CTGCTCGGGAAGGACGGCTGTCTCGTCCTTCCGACCGTGCCGGGTCCGGCCCCGCTGCGCGGCGCCGGACCCGGGCAGCTGGAGCGGAGCCGCAGCAGCGCCATGATGCTCAGCTGCCTGGCCGGACTGGCCGGGCTGCCGCAGGTTACGCTGCCGGTGCCCGGCCCCGGCGGAATGCCGCTGGGACTGTCCGTCATCGGCGGGCACGGACAAGATCTCCGGCTCCTGTCCTGGATACAGGAGGTATGGAAGTAGGAAGTCATAGCCCTGGTTCTCTGAATGAAGAGAACCAGGGCTTTTTGCTGATTGCCCAATGTATGCGGAAAACAGTATCCAATTGTAATCGGAAAACCGATTACATCGGGCGGTGCGAGGGCTGACGGAGCGATTGTAATCGGAAAACCGATTACTTTGGGTGGCACGAGGGCTACCGGGTTGATTGCAATGGGGCGGTGCGGGGGTGAGTGATCCGGATGTGTGCGAAAAACAGCATACAATGGCAGGTGGCGGGTGAGCGTGCCGAATGAGCGCACCGAATGTATGCGAAAAACAGCATACATTCGGTGCGGAGATGAGCAGGCCGTATGCAGGTTCAAGGGACCGAATGAGGGGCGATGCTGCCATTTGTTACTTATGCGTAATATTATATAACACAAAATAACCCGATTTTAACTTTTCTCTTTCCAACAGCGGTCATTTTATCTATAATGTTACATAAAGTAACATATGAATCGAATTAACCTATTATGAAGGTAGAGAAGGAGGGGTGGCTATGCATCTTACAGTGGAAGAAGCGTTGTCCATTTATCCTTTATCCGAAGCGAAGCTGATTGCCGGGTCCAAGGGGAAGCACAGGATTGTGAAATCGATCAATGTCATGGATGCTCCCGATATCTCGGACTGGATCAAGGAAGGGGAAATGCTGCTGACCACAGCCTATCTGATCAAGGACAGCCCGGAGGAAGCTTCGGCATTGCTGCAGATGCTGAACCGGCGCGGGTCAGCGGGGCTGGGCATTAAGCTGGGCCGGTTCTGGGAGACTGTGCCGCCGCCCTTGATTGCGGAAGCAGAGCAGCTGAATTTCCCGCTGATTGAGCTGCCGTTCCAGTTCACCTTCTCCGACCAGATGAACGGCTTGTTCCGCGCAGAGCTGTCGCGCAGTGTGGGCACCCTGCAGAGCATGATGGAGAAGCAGCGGCTGCTGATGCGTCTTGCCTTGCGTTCCGGTCGCAGCCGTCCGCTGCTGGACACCGTCTCGGAGATCATCGGTTCCCCGCTGGCTGTAATCAGCAACCGGGGAACGGTAGTATTTAACAACTCGGGGTACACCGAAAGTGAGCAACTGGAAGGTTGGCCCTGGCCGCCACGCAATCAGCGCTTCCGTCTCGGCGAAGGCACCGGCTACCGGCTTCCGCTGCTGCAAGCCGGGAAATGCCTAGGTTACCTTCATTATTGCGATATTGATCCCTTGCTGCTGCCCGTGGAGGAAAGTCTGTTCGTCCAGGGGGCGGAGTTGATTTCTTATCATATGCATACCGGGCTGGAGGATTATTTCGAGCAGGCCGGACACCGTGAATTCAGCGGGCTGCTGCGGCGGTTCCTGAATGACGGGCTGAAATACGCTGAGCTGGCACAGGCAGCGCTCCGGCTGGAGATTACGCTGCTTGAGGCCCCGTTTCAACTGCTGCTTACCGATGTGGCTGCTGCGGGAGAAGCCCGGCAGGGAGAGCTGCTGCGG
This sequence comes from Paenibacillus sp. FSL R7-269, assembly GCF_000517865.1. Lineage (NCBI taxonomy): Bacteria > Bacillati > Bacillota > Bacilli > Caryophanales > Paenibacillaceae > Paenibacillus > Paenibacillus sp. FSL R7-269. The sequence goes on along the minus strand of NZ_ASPS01000007.1, from coordinate 154,303 downwards.
TTGAAGGAGGAGTATTCGGAGCATCCGGTGCTGCATGGCCTGCAGGCGGTCCACTTCCTGGTGGAAGAGGGAGTGGTGTCGCTGTATCCGGCCGGGCCGCATCAGCCCGAGGAGTTCCGGGCACTGATTCAGGAATGCTTCGACAACCTGAAGTTCGATAAAGGTTATTATCCGCAGTCCGCTGTCAGCAGTGTGAAGCAGAAGCCGGAGGGGCTGAAGGAAGCTTTTGCCGAGATTAAGGAATGTATGGGCATGGCCCGGCAATGGGGCGCACACGGAAATGTGGTGCATTACCGCCAGCTGGAGCTTGATCTGCTGCTGAGCAAGATTCCGGCAGAGACCATGGAGCGTTATTACAGCGGAAGCCTGCGGGGGCTACTTAGCCGGGAACCAGAATATGTTAAGGAGATGCTCCATACGCTGGAGGTCTACCTGGAGAATGACGGCCATGTGAACGAGACGGCCAAGAAGCTGTTCATTCACCGCAATACGGCCACTTACCGGATTGAGAAGCTCAGTGAGTTGCTGGATGTCGATTTCAAAAAAATCAATGATCTCATGAAGCTGAAGCTGGTCTTCCTGTTCCGCAGAATGCTGGAGCGCGAATAACAGCCGTCCATGAGCAGATTGCCAAAAAAAGGAGTGGAGAACAATGAAGGTGGCCGGAATCTTTTTGGCGGCAGGCCGCAGGAATGGAGCAGGGGCCTCAGAAGGTTCTCTGAACAGGGCGGGCGCGGGTTCAGCAGGTGCGGCGATGCTCAGTGAGCTGGAGAACTGCGGGCTTGCGCCGCTGGTTGTGGTGGTTCGTGCGGATGATCCTTTGGGCTGGCTGCCTCCTGCCGGGAAGGCGGAGAATATGCGGCGGATTGAGACTTGCCTGACGGCCCATTTGGGCCTGTCCTTCTCACTGCGCTGCGGCTTGAATGCTGTAGCTTCGCTTCAGCCGGATGCAGTGGTCATTGCGGCGGCGGATCAGCCGTTTGTGGCAGCCGCTCAGATCCGCCGGTTCATCCAAGCGTATGAGCAGCACCCGGAGCTTGATTATGTCACGAGTGCACAAGAAGGATTGCTGATGCCGCCTACCCTGTTCTCAAGCGCGCTGTTCCGCGGACTTCAGGAGCTGGACGATGAAGAGGGCATAGCTGCCATTATGCGGACCAAGGAGTATAAGGGGCTCATCCTGCCTCAAGAGTCTGTTCAGGCGTTCGCAGAGCCCGGGCTGCCGGAGAGCTTCGGAGGGTACCGCAGAGAATGGAGCGTGCGGAGCGGCAACAGACAGTAAATTCGATATTTTCTAAATTGATGTAAGCTAATATCACATAATTTAAGTTAAATTTTGAGATGTCTTCGTGCATGAAGCACAAAAGCGACCCCTCTTCTTATCCACCCACACAAAGCTATGTTATATAAATTTACGTAAGTGCTGCTCCTCAGTATAGTAGAGATACATTAATGGCTATAGCCATTAGGAGAGATATCCTGGAGGAGGAGAATTATGAAACAAAGGGGTCAGGCATTCAAATTCAGCATCATCACGATGTTCCTGCTGGCGGTGGTTCTGACGGGGTGCGCGAAGAATAATACGGCGTCTAATACAGATGCAACTGCAACGGCGGCGCCTCCGGCGGCAAGTACACCGGCAGGCGGTGAGGCAGCGGCAACAACAGAGCCGGCAGCGGAGAAGCCGACGGTTGCTTTTGTCTATATCGGGCCTCCGGGTGACGGCGGGTATACGTATCAGCATGATCAGGGCCGGCTATATATGGAGAAGGAGCTTGGGATCAAGGCGGATTTCGTGGAAAATGTACCGGAAAGCGCCGATGCCGAGCGGATCATCACAGAGCTTGCGCAGAACCATGACATCGTGTTCACCACAAGCTTCGGCTATATGGATTTCACCTTGAACGTGGCAGGGAAATTCCCTAACGTGAAGTTCATGCATGCCTCCGGCTACAAGACAGCCGAGAACATGGGAACCTACTTCGGCAAAAACTATCAGGCCAGTTATCTGTCCGGGATCGCGGCAGGTAAAATGACAAAGAAAAATCATCTCGGCTATGTGGGAGCCTTCCCGATCAGCGAGGTGATCTATAATCTGAACGCCTTCACGCTGGGCGCGCAGAGTGTCAACCCGGCGGTGAAGGTGGATGTGGTGTGGACGAATACCTGGTATGACCCTGCGACGGAACGTCAGGCGGCAATCAGCCTGCTCGACAAAGGGGCGGATGTCCTGCTGGCGTATCAGGATTCACCGGCTACCCTTCAGGCTGCGGCGGAACGGGGAGCTTTTGCCGGGGGGAATGACTCGGATATGAGCAAGTATGCACCGGACAACTACTTAACCAACCCTGTATGGAACTGGGGGCCTTATTATGTAAAAGCTGTTCAATCCGTGATGGACGGAACTTGGAAAAGTGAGCAGTATTCCGGCGATATGGCTGACGGCATGGTGGAGCTGGCGCCATTCGGCAACAAGGTTCCCGAGGATGTGAAGAAGCTGGTGGAGGACGCCAAGGCCAAGATCATCAGCGGCGAGCTGGAGGTATTCACCGGACCGATCTCGGACAACAAGGGCAATGTAACTGTTAAGGACGGCCAGAAGCTGACCCTTGAAGAGGTGCTTGGCATGAACTGGCTGGTCAAAGGTGTCGAGGGCACGATTCCGCAGTAACAGCTGCTGCAACACATCTTCATACAGCACAGCCTTACGGGTGGGGCGGGGTCCGGATACCGGAGCCTTCCCCACCTGTACTATAACTACCCGGAAAGGAGCGTAGCACTATGCAGGACCCTTCGGTTGAAATGCGCGGGATAGTGAAGACATTCGGTGCTGTAACGGCCAGCGATCAAGTTGATTTTTCGGCAAATGCGGGAGAGATTCACGCGCTGCTCGGGGAGAACGGGGCGGGGAAAAGCACAGTCATGAGCATGCTGTCAGGGGTGTACCGGGCGGACGCCGGAGAGATTCTCATTCATGGCAAACCGGCCAGAATCCGTTCCCCGAAGGATGCGGCAATGCTTGGTGTAGGCATGGTCTTTCAGAACTTCAGACTGGTGCAAAGCCTTACAGCGGCGGAGAATATCGTGCTTGGCGAAAAGTCGTCTTTCTGGCGCGGCAGCAGATGGATCAAACGTAAGCATGAAGAGATAGAGGGGCTTGGAGAAAGGTTTGGCCTGAAATTTCCCGTCGACCGGCCAATCTGGCAGCTGTCTGTCGGCGAGCAGCAGCGTGTTGAGATTGTCAAAACGCTATACCGCGGGGCAGACATCATCATCCTGGATGAGCCGACTTCGGTGCTGACACCGGGAGAGGCGGAGCAGCTGTTCGGGACCCTTCAGGTGATGAAGCAGGCGGGAAAGACGGTGATCATGACCACGCATAAAATGAAGGAGGTCATGACCTCCTCAGACCGGATCTCCGTGATGCGCAAGGGGAAAATGATTGCTTCGCTGATGACAGGCGAGACGGATGAGCTGGAGCTGGCCCGGCTTATGGTGGGCCGGGAGGTTGCGATCAGCCGTCAGGAGCGCGAGGCAACGGCCGGAGAGCCGCTGCTGATTGTCCGCGATCTGGAGGTCGCAGCAGATCATGGCCGCAAGGCGCTGGATGCCCTGTCGCTTACGGTTCATGAAGGCGAAATTGTGGGCGTGGCCGGCGTTGCGGGCAACGGGCAGAAGGAGCTGGCTGAGGTATTGACGGGACTTAGAGCTTGGAGGAAGGGCGAGATCCGATTTGACGGCAGTCCTGTGAAAACAGCTTCGGTAAGAGGGGCGATCGATTCGGGCATCTCGCATGTGCCGGAGAACCGGATGAAGAGCGGTCTGGCCGGACGGCTGGGGTCAGTTGACAACCTGCTGTTCAAGTCTTACCGCAGCGGGGAGCATTCCCGGTTCGGCTTCCTGAAGGCGGCCAGGAACCGCTCCTGGTCGCAGGAGCTGGTCCGCCGCTTCAATGTGAAGACGCCTGAGCTGGATACTCCTGTGCAGCAATTGTCCGGCGGGAATCAGCAGAAGCTGCTGTTCGCCCGCGAGGTCAGCCACCGTCCGAAGCTGATGGTGGCCGTGCATCCGACGCAAGGGTTGGATGTCGGCGCGGCGGCAGGGGTACATGAGCTGCTGATGGAGCTGCGCAGCTCCGGGAGCGGGGTGCTGCTGATCTCCGAGGATCTGGATGAACTGCTGCAGTTATCCGACCGTATTCTGGTGATCTACGGAGGTTCAATTGTAGGCGAGAGCGACCATGAGCAGGCGGACCGGGAACAAATCGGCCTGATGATGGCCGGTATCCGGAGCAGGGAGGGAAGTGCGGTATGAGTCCGAAGCCTGGAAATGAATCTGCAACGCTTCCGCCGCTGGCGGGGCGCAGCGGGAGGTGGTACTCCCTCAGGCTGGAATATGATTCAAGCCGTACCCGTTCACCGTGGTGGACGCCTATTCTGTCGGTTGTTCTGGCGCTCCTGCTCTGTGCGGTGTTCATCGCCGCTAATGGAATGAGCCCGCTGGTTGTCTACGAGAAAATGTTCCGGGGAGCCTTCGGCACCTCCTACGGCTTCACTGAAACCATGGTCAAGGCTATTCCGCTGCTGCTCTGCGGGCTAGGCATTGCTGTAGCTTACCGGATCTCCGTGTGGAATATCGGGGCGGAGGGACAATTGACGGTAGGTGCTATGGCGGCTACTGCGGTAACGATCTACTTCCCCAGCCTTTCTTCCTTCTGGTCCATTACGCTGATGCTGGTTTTCGGTACAGCGGCCGGAGCCTTGTGGGGTCTGATGACGGCGGTGCCGCGAACCCATTTCGGTGTCAATGAGCTGATTACCTCGCTGATGCTGAACTACGTGGCCTTGCTGGCTCTGGATTATGTAGTATTCGGCCCCTGGAAGGACCCGAAGGGGTTCAACTTCCCGGGTTCGCCGATGTTCACCGCTGCCCAGTCGCTGCCGGTTCTTGGCAGCACCCGGCTGCACATCGGGCTGATCTTCGGCCTCGTGGCCGTGCTGATCTATTATCTGATGATCCGGTTCACCCGCTGGGGCTATGAGCTGCGTCTAATCGGCGCCAATCCAACAGCCGCCCGGTATGCGGGCATCCACATCAAGAAGCATATTATCATCGTCATGCTGATCAGCGGCGGTCTTGCCGGGATTGCCGGCATGGCCGAGGTGTCCGGGGTTACGCATAAGCTGATGCAGGGGATCTCCCCGGGCTATGGCTATACGGCGATCATCGTAGCCTGGCTTGCCAAGCTGAACCCGCTGGGCCTGGTTGTGACTTCGATTCTGTTCGGCGGCCTGATTGTGGGCGGCTATAGTGTTCAGACGATCGGACTGCCTTCGTCCATATCGGAAATGCTGCAGGGCGCGATCCTGTTCTTCCTGATTGCCGGCGACATGATTCACCGGTTCCGCATCCGCCGGAGCGCATAACAGCATTCTCGTACAGGAGGGAGTTCACTCATGGATTTCACTACACAATTATTAATCGCCGCTATCTCCGCCGGAACACCGCTGCTGCTGGCTACGCTGGGAGGCATTCTGACCGAACGGGCCGGCATTATCCAGCTCGGCGCGGAGGGGCTGATGCTGATGGGGGCAGTGACGACTTGTATCGTCTACATCCGCAGCGGGAATCTCATCCTTGCGCTGCTCTCGGCGGTAGCCATTACCGCTCTTCTGGGTATGGTTCATTCGTTCTTATGTGTCACGCTGAGGGCGAATCAGACGATGTCGGGCCTGGCGATGACGCTGTTCGGCAGCGGGCTTAGCGCTTATGTGGGTAAGTCGATCAGCGGCATTCCGCTTCCCGGCAGTTTGCCGAAGCTGGATCTGGCGGCGCTGAAGCCGGTGCCGGTGCTCGGGGAGCTTTTTGGAAGGCTGGATATGCTGACCTGGTTCAGTCTCCTGCTCGTCCTTGTGCTGCATCTGCTGATTCATCATACCTCGTGGGGACTGCATCTTCGGGCAGTCGGCGACAATCCGGCCACTGCGGACGTCATGGGGATTCGTGTGCAGCTGATCCGTTACTGCTATGTTACTGCCGGAGCGGCGCTGATTGGTCTGGCCGGTGCGGATATGGTGCTGGCGTATGCGCCGACCTGGAATGAAGGGCTGACCGCCGGACGGGGCTGGATCGCCGTGGGTCTGGTGATTTTCGCCAGATGGAATCCGCTGCGCGCACTGTTCTGCGCCTACTTCTTCGGAGCGCTCGATTCGCTGGGCTTCCGTATTCAGCTGCTGGGAAGTGCGGTGCCGTCTTATTTTCTGAAAATGATTCCATACGTCGTAACGATTCTCGTATTGATGTATCTGGGATACCGCAACCGCAACAAGCCCTCCGGTACGCCGGAATCGCTGGGAACGCCTTATATCCGCGAACAGCGGTTCTAGGCCGGGAGTGCGCAGGCGGCAATATACAAATTAGAGGGATGGGGGCTGGCTTATGACTATACCGGCGGACCGGTTGACTCTGGAGCAGATTAATTCGATGGCAAAACAGGACTTCGTGGAGCAGCTCGGAGGTATCTTCGAGCATTCCCCTTGGGTATCAGAGGGGGTGTACAGCAGGCGTCCGTTCAATTCGGTGCAGGAGCTGCATGCTGCCATGATGGAGATAGCACGGCAGGCGGAGCCGGACCAAGTGCTGGCGCTGCTGAGAGCTCACCCGGATCTGGCGACAAGACTTGCAGTCAGTCCGCTCTCGGCGGCTGAGCAGCAGGGGGCCGGACTGGACCGGCTGACACCGGAGGAATTCACACAGCTTACCGGACTGAACGCTGCCTATATAGCGAAATTCCGCTTTCCGTTCATCTTCGCTGTACGGGGCAAAACGAAAGAAGACATCCTTAGCGCCATCGGTGAGCGTGTGGACCGTCCGCTTAAGGAGGAGCAGGAGCAGGCGCTGCTGGAGATTGGAACAATCACTCGTTTTCGGCTGGAGGATCTGCTGGGGGCGGAATAGAGGCAGGTCACTGCATATTATAGGAGGAAGGTGACGCAAATGTCTGGAATGAACGGACGGCTGAGCACCCATGTGCTGGATCTTTCACGGGGCAAGCCTGCTGCGGGCCTGTCGCTTCAGCTCTGGCGGCTGGATACCGGAGGCCCTGTGCTGCTGCGTGAGGCGCTAACGAATGAGGACGGCAGGCTGGACGCTCCGCTGCTGGCTGGAGAAGAGATGCTGGCCGGAAGCTATGAGCTGCTATTTATGGCCGGTGATTATTTCCGGGGCACTCAGGCTGGTGCCGGAGAACCGGAGACGGAGGAGGAAGCGGGGGCTGTTGTTCCGTTCCTGGACCAGATTCCGATCCGCTTCAATATGCCGGACCCCTCCGCCCATTACCATGTACCGCTGCTGGTTGCACCTGGAGGATACAGCACTTATCGCGGGAGTTAACACGGCAGTCCAGTGTACCGCTGCATCTAATCTTAAGCCAATAGACCGGAGGTGGGCCTATCATGAAGGAAGAAGGTTATGAGCTTATCATCAGGAACGGACAGGTGGTCCTGCCCGAAGAAGTCCGCAGGCTTGAGATCGGAGTGAAGGATGGCAAAATCGCTGCACTGGGCGAAGACTTACAGGCCTCGTCCGGGACCAGAATTCTGGATGCGGAAGGGCAATACGTGCTGCCCGGTATGATCGACATGCATGTTCACTTCAATGAGCCTGCGCTCGGTCACTGGGAGGGCTTCCGCAGCGGGTCGGCTGCTCTTGCGGCCGGCGGCTGCACCTGTTATGCGGATATGCCGCTGAACGGGAATCCGCCGACGGTGAGTCTGGAAGCGCTCCGGCTGAAGGCGGAGGCCGCAGCCGGGAACTCGGCGGTGGATTATGTGCTGTGGGGCGGCCTTATGCCAGGGAATCTGGAGGAGTTGGAGGGACTGGCGGCAGCGGGCGTTACCGGGTTCAAGGCCTTCATCTCGAATCCCGGCGGTGAAGGCGAAGGGCGGTTCCGTGAGGTGGACGATGATACCCTGTATCAGGGGATGCTTCGGATCGCCGCAACCGGCGGGATTCTCGCCCTGCATGCGGAGAGTGAAGCGATAACCTCGACGCTTGGGGCGGCGGCAATACGCGCCGGGCGCAGCAGCGCGAGGGATTTTGCGGCTTCGCGCCCTCCGCAAGCGGAGCTTGCGGCTGTAGCCAGTGCGCTGCTGTATAGTGAGCGGACCGGCTGTAAGCTGCACTTCGTCCATATCAGCACAGCGGCAGCCCTGGAGCTGATTCATGAGGCCAAGCTGCGCGGCCTGGATGTGACCGCAGAGACCTGTCCCCATTATCTGATTCTGGATGAAGACAGCATGGAGACCCTTGGGCCGCTGGCCAAGTGCGCTCCGCCTCTTCGCAGCAGCGGGGAGCGGGACCGGCTTTGGACGGCGCTGGCTGCGGGGCAGGTGGATCTGGTTGCTTCCGATCATTCCCCCTGTCCGCCCGACTTGAAGCTGGCGCCCGGGCTGTCGTTCATGGAAGCCTGGGGCGGGATCTCAGGAGCCCAGAGCAGTCTGGAATTGATGTTCCATGAAGGCGTTCATGTGCGCGGCTTGCCGGTTACGCAGATCTCGGCGCTGCTCTCCGGGCTTCCTGCCCGGCGGTTCGGGCTGGAGGGGCGCAAGGGCTCCATCGCACCGGGGCTGGATGCAGATCTGGTGCTGCTTGATCCAGATGCAGCCTATACCCTGCGTGCAGAGGATCTGTTGTACCGCCACCGGCATAGCCCCTATGTCGGAATGACGTTATCCTGCAAGGTAACGGCAACGATCTGCCGGGGCAATACAGTCTATACTGCTACGAAAGGCGTTGTTGCTGGCAGTGGAGGAGAATGGCTGCGGATCAGGCACAGCCAGCCCGGGCTATGAAGCCGCCGGTCCCGCATGTCCCGGCCGGGGAGATGCTGAAGCTGTTGGATGAACTCGCAGCCTATAGCGCCCCGGGTCCAGGAGTTACCCGGCTGTTGTATACGCCGGAGTGGCAAGGGGTTCAGCATTTTTTGCAGGAGAGAATGGCTGGACTCGGGCTTGAAGTCCGGATGGATCAGGTGGGGAACATCTATGGCACACTGGCCGGTTCTCAGGTCAGCGATAAGGTTATCCTGACCGGCTCGCATATCGACACGGTAGTCAATGGCGGACGGTATGACGGCGCTTATGGAGTAGCGGCTGCTGTAACTGCGCTGCATTATCTTCTGGAGACCTTCGGTCCGCCGCTGCGGACGCTGGAGGTAGTATCCTTCTGCGAGGAAGAGGGCAGCCGCTTTCCGCTGACGTTTTGGGGCTCGGGGAATGTAACCGGGCTTTATAACGGGAAGGAATGTATAGACTGCGCAGATGCGGATGGAATCACGCTGGCGGCTGCGATGGCGGCCTGCGGCCTTGGGGAGAGTGAAGGGTTGGCTGCTGAAGCTGCGGCGGGTCTGGAGCAGAGTGGCGGAAGCGGGAGTGGGGAACCGGAAGCTGGAGCAACAGCGGGTCTGCAGGAAAGCTTCTGGCACAGTAATAGTCCTGTGCGCAGTGATATTGCCGCGTATGTCGAGCTGCATATTGAACAGGGGATTATTCTGGAACGGACGTCCCGGAGAATTGGGGTTGTGCAGGCTATCGCCGGACAGCGGCGGTATCTTGTCAAGGTAGGCGGGACGGCCAATCATGCAGGGACTACGCCGATGGGGTTAAGGCAGGATGCACTGGCTGGTAGTGCGGAGATGCTGCTGGCCCTGGAGCGGTCCGCCCTGGCGGAGGGTGATCCGCTGGTAGCCACAACGGGGCGGCTCGAGGTCTATCCGGGTACATCCAATGTAATTCCCGGCGAAGTGCAGTTCACGCTGGACATCCGGCATAGCGAAACCGGGGTACTGGAGCGCTTCTGCGCAGCTATCCTGGCAGAGTTCGCAGAGCTTGGCCGCAGGCGCGGCCTGACACTTGAGGTACAGACGCTGCTGGAGACAGCCCCTGCTCCTATGGATCAGGAGCTTCGCACAGCTCTTGAAGAGATCTGTCTCCAGCAGGAGAAGCCTTACCTGAGCATGGTCAGCGGTGCGGGCCATGATGCCCAGTTGTTCGCCCCGCGCTGCCCGTCCGCGATGATCTTCGTGCCCAGCCAAGGCGGGATCAGTCATTCTCCTGTGGAGTACACCTCCCCGGAGGATCTCGCTGCTGGACTGGAAGTGCTGACAGCTATATTATATGGATTAGCTTATGAATAAGAGACGACCAAGCTTAGAGTTGTAATCTTAATTGTGTAATAAACAGCGGGGGCTGATCACTTAGAAGTCTGGAGGGGGGAGAATCATGAAGCGGTACGAAGATTTGTCGCCGTCCTTGCGGTGCATTATGACCCCCGGCCCCGTGGAGGTTGATCCGCGTGTGCTGCGGGCGATGTCTTATCCGGTGCTGGGACAATTCGATCCTGAATTCACAGAGATCATGAATGAGACGATGGAGATGCTGCGTGAGCTATTCGCCACCAAGAATCAGTGGGCGTATCCGGTAGACGGGACTTCGCGTTCCGGCATTGAGGCGGTGATGGTCAGCCTGATTGCGCCGGGGGACCGCGTGCTGATTCCGGTCTTTGGCCGTTTCGGCCACTTGCTCCATGAGATTGCTGAACGCTGCGGCGCTGAAGTACTCACGATTGAACAGACCTGGGGCCGTGTCTTTCCCCCGGAAGAGGTAATTGCAGCTATACGGAGGTTCAAGCCGGATGTGGTGGCAATGGTTCACGGGGAGACCTCTACAGGCCGTGTGCAGCCGCTGGCCGAGATCGGGCGGGCCTGCCGGGAGCAGGATGCGCTGCTGATTGTAGACGCGGTGGCGACGATCGGCGGGGTGCCGGTAGAGACGGATGCCTGGATGCTGGATGCCGTGGTCGGCGGAACGCAGAAATGCCTGTCCATCCCTTCAGGTATGGCCCCGGTGACGTATAATGACCGGGCTGAGGCCAAGCTGCTGAAGCGCAAGCAGGTGGAGCGTGGACTTAGAACTGATGCAGCTGCTGTCAGTGAGTTGCCCGTGGTACGCAGCAATTACCTGGACCTGAGTATGCTGCAGGATTACTGGAGTCCCCGGCGGCTCAATCACCATACGGAGATGACCTCTATGCTCTATGCTCTGCGGGAAGGCCTGCGGCTGGTCCTGGAGGAAGGGCTGGAAGCGCGGCATGCAAGGCACAGATTCCATGAGCAAGCCCTTACTGCCGGACTGTCAGCTATGGGGCTGGAGTTATACGGGGAGGCGGATAGCAAGCTGACGGTGGTCACCTGTGTGCACATTCCGGCGGGCATAGACGGGGAATCCGTCCGTTCCATGCTGCTGCAGCGTTTCGGTATTGAGATTGCAAGCTCCTTCGGGCCGTTACAAGGCCAGATCTGGCGGATCGGTACCATGGGCTTCAGCTGCCGGGAGAATAATGTGCTGCGTCTGCTTGGCGCGCTGGAGGCCGTGCTTATCCGCCACGGGTATGCGGTACCTGCCGGACAGGGTGTTCAGGCGGCACTTGACGTATATGAGTCATAAGTAAGATAATCATACACAATGCGATTTCTTTAAGTGACGGCTTGCGCCCCTGGAGGGGTGTCAGGGCCGTTTTTTCTAAATAGATAACCGGAAGGGAGTGCACATGATGACTTATTCACGACAACCATTGGCTGATTGCGTGCCTGAGCTGGTAGCTACAGCCCGGGGAGATCAGAAGGCTACACTGGTCATTACAGGCGGCAAGCTGGTCAATGTCTGCTCCGGGGAGATTCTGGACGGCATGTCCGTCGCTGTACAAGGCGGGCGCATTGCTTACGTCGGCAAGGACGTCTCCCATACGATTGGGGAGAGAACGCAGGTTATTGATGCGGCGGGCAGATACATTGCTCCCGGCCTGATTGACGGACACTGCCACATCGAGAGCACTCAATTGACGGTGACTGAATTCGCCCGCGCTGTATTGCCGCTGGGGACGACCGGAGGCTTCTTCGATGCCCATGAGATTGCCAACGTGTTCGGGCTTAAGGGAATTAAGCTGATGCTGGACGAGATGCGGGGAACGCCGCTGGCTGCTTATATGCAGGTGGCTTCCTGTGTCCCTTCTGCGGGTGCGGAATTTGAGACAACCGGCGCGTCGATCGGACCGGAGGAAGTAGCGGAGGCTTACACCTGGGGCGAGGATGTGATCGCACTCGGCGAAGTCATGAACTTCCCGGGAGTGGTCTACGGCGATGAGAAGATGATCGGAGAGATCCAGGCCACGCTGCGTGCGGGACGGTATGTTGACGGGCATTTCACCTGGCCGGCGAGTGACTGGAGACTTCCGGTCTATGCCGCAGCAGGGGTGACTGGGGATCATGAGTGTGTGACGGCTGAGGATGTTATAGAACGCGTACGTCTGGGGATGTACGCCAAAATGCGCCGCGGCTCTGCCTGGCATGATGTCGCCAAAACCATCACGGCGCATACCGAGCACGGGTTGGACCCGCGCCGGATGATGCTGGTGACGGATGACCGCAGCTCCGAATCACTGCGCGATGAGGGGCATATGGATTTTGTCGTACGCCATGCGATCTCCCAGGGGGTGAAGCCGGTCACGGCTTTTCAGATGGCAACGATCAACACCGCCGAGCGCTTCGGTGTAGCCCGCGATATCGGCTCTATCACGCCTGGCTCCTGCGCGGATATCATTCTGCTGGACGGTAATCTGGCCGATGTTCATGTGGTCATGACGATTGCAGCTGGCGTTGTTGTGGCTGAGAACGGCAGCATGACGGCTGAGCTGAGCCCGTACACCTACCCGGATGAAGTGCTGGCCTCTGTGCATCTGCAGCAGCCTCCGGTTCCCGCAGACTTTGTGATTCATGCGCCGATTGAGGAAGGTGTTCTGGCCACGCGGGTCATCCAAGTCATTGAGAACCATGTGGAGACCGGCGAGCTGATCATGAGCCTGCCAATAGCTGGATCGGAGCTGGTGGTGCAAGACGGTCTGTGCAAAATCGCTGTTCTGGAGCGGCACAAGGGAACCGGCAACAAATCCGTCGGGGTTGTACAGGGCATCGGCTTCCGCGAGCCTGCGGCCATAGCGATGACTGTAGCTCATGACAGCCATAATGTGCTGGTCATCGGCAATGATGATGGACTGATGGCGCAGGCGGCTGCCGCCGTGGCGGAAGCGCAGGGCGGTGTTGCGGTGATTACCGCTGCCGGAACCACCTTGTTCCCGCTGGCGATTGCCGGACTGATGTCGGCAGAGCCGTTTGAGATTGCCGCCGCGCAATCCGCTGCCATCAGCAAAGCGCTATATGATGCGGGGTGTACGCTGAACTATGCTTTTATGACCCTGTCTCTGCTGGCCCTGGCGGTTATCCCCGCACTGCGGATTTCCGATAAAGGCCTGGTGCGGATCTCCCCCGAAGAGGGTATTCAACTGGTACCGTTGTTCGTTAGCTAAGGGGAAGGCACACTTTTATTCTAATATTGGGCTACTGGGCCATTCAGTCTATTGCAGACTGGGTGGCTTTTTTTGTTGCTTAAATTATATGAAATACCGAATACAATCAGTGCTGCTGCGATGACGTATGGCTCCATGCTCCGCAGCCAGTAGCATTTGTAGGGAGTTCCTGCAAGATGTGCAACAATGCTATGTATTAGGTTTGATACTCCTACTCTTAAACAGCGGAGCGGGCGGAATGATTGTGGAGAAGCGGAGCGGTCGCCTTTGTATCCGGATTTTCACCGATTAGGGGAATGAGAAAAATCTGGATACAAGAGCGATTGGAACAACATTCCGTTTGCGGAGCGTGCTCCGAAGCGTCGCCGTAATTCATACTCCATATCCTGCACCATTATGTCCTCGTCTGTGTGCATAAAAAATATATTAATTAACCGATTTTTCACAGCATGAAACAGAAAATTTTAAGTTTTTAATGAAAAAGCATTAACAATAGGTGCGGAAAAGACGATAATACTTTTAAATTAGTTAAAATTATTGTCGAATCATGAAAATTCAGCATATACAGAGAGTCCAAACCTGAGGAACGGGGTGCATGAGAATGATGAGATTAGAAACGCGCGACATCTTGAATATCACAAGGAAGCAAATTACCAGTATTTTTAAAATGGAGCCGGTTGAACTGAAATTTGTCAATGACTATCAGGGTGAGCAGTATCTGCTGACCAATGATAAGCTGCATCTCAGCAACCAGCATTATTGGGCTAAGGTCATGGAGTGTGTGTTCGAGAACCATGTCAGACCTGTTCTGATGTGCGAGGTGCTCTACTTCCTGCGCAATGAGTTTCTGGAAAGTGACATCAAGCTGATGTTCTCCTATGATTTTGCGGAGGACTCGGAGGGAACAGCTTCGGCTTCGGCTGAGATCAGCTTCAAGGATTCGCCGGATCTGCAGCCTGATGAAATTGCTGAATTGATCGATTTTGCGCTGACTTTGCAGGATAAGCAGTGGTTCGAGGAACTGACTGCCAAATATAAACAGCTCACTCTTCAATAGTCGTACTATTAAAATAAAACGCGCCCGGCTCACAGGATGATAGCATCCCTGAGACCGGGCGTTTTTGTCTTCATTCGGCGGAAGACAGCCAGCCCTGGGCCGAGCAGTCTACCAGCTCTGCGAGAAAGCTGATCCACTCTTCCGTGTCGTTCAGGCAAGGGGCTACCTCCAGCATCTCAGCATTTCCGCCGCCCATGGCGAAGAGCTCCCGGCCTTCTACGGCCAGCTCATGCAGCGTTTCGAGGCAGTCTGTGACTAGTCCAGGAGAGAAAATAAGCGGCCGCCGGATTCCGCGTCCGTGAAGCTCCTTCAGCGTGTCCGCAGTCGACGGCCCTACCCAGGTCTCCGGCCCGAAACGGGACTGGAAGGAGAGCTGCCAGCGTTCCGGGGTCCAGCCCATAGCTTCTGCGAGCAGACGGCCTGTCTCCTGGCATTGCTGCGGATAGGGATCTCCGGTCTCGGCATAACGGCGGGGAATGCCGTGGAAGGACAGGACATAATAGTCCGGGTCTTCACTCATGGCGCGGATTTGCCGCTGTAATAAGGATTGCATCGCTGCGATATAGCCGTGTGCATCATGGTAGGCTTCTACGAACCGCAGCGCAGGTACGAAGCGCTTGGATACCTGCCCGTAGCGGCTATGTCGTCCCAGAGCGGCAAAGCTTGCAGCTTCATAGACGGAAGCGGTCGTTGTCGAGGAATACTGCGGGAATAACGGAAGGACTATGATGCGGGTCACTCCCGAAGCCTCCAGCTTGCGGAAGGCTTCAGCCATGCCGGGTGTGCTGTAAGCAAGCCCCAGCTCGACTTGATAGCTGCTGCCCAGCAGTGCCTGGAGCGCAGCCTGCTGTGCTCTGGAGTGGACGAGCAGAGGCGAACCCTCTTCCATCCAGATCTCCTGATACAGCTTCGCGGACCGGCGCGGACGGGTGCGCAGAATAATGCCGCGCAGCAGCGGCTGCCAGAGCAGCGGATGATAATCAATGATTCTGCGGTCGGACAGAAACCGCTTCAGATAAGGGCGGACCGCCTTGGCGCTCGGGGCGTCAGGGGTCCCGATCTGAGCAAGAATAACGCCTATACACGACTGATTCATGAGCAGCTGTTCCTCCTTTCCATGAACATGACATCGTTTAAAAATATCATATTCAAGCACAACCACACAATATAGTATATCGCACGGATATCATATGAAGGAGGATATGGGAGATTATGAGAGGTGTAAGAAATATATATTTTGTGTTATTGCAAAAAAGTGATGTTTCTTATAGGGTGTGTGATTTTCTACACAGAGAAAAGAGTTTCAATTTTGTTACCATCAAGCCAGAAATATTCACCAGCAGCTTGAAGTCCACTTATGTGAATTAATTCACTCCATTATGTGAATTGTTTCACCTTTTGAAAGATTGTATATATAGATGAATCTTTTCTTACACGGGCTGGGCCGAGCAGGAATGAAGGAAGGAGTGGTGACATTCAGGAAGAGTTGGCTGCTCTTCGTAATCAGAAGGAAATGAATGGACCAAAACGATTTGAAAACGCTACATACTACTGGGGATAATAAAGGAGAATACGCATTTGAAAAAATTAATTTCTTTGACTGTAAGCGCAGCCTTGCTGCTCGCGCCATTAGCCTACACGATTAACGCACCGGCTTTGAACCTGAAGGTGGATGCGGTTTCAGCAGCCTCGGAAGAAGCGCCGGCAGCGACTGCTAAACCAGCTCCGAAGGCAACAGCCAAACCGGCGCCAACTCCGAAGGCAACAGCCAAACCGGCAGCCACTCCGAAGGCAACAGCCAAACCGGCAGCCACTCCGAAGGCGACAGCCAAACCGGCAGCCACTCCGAAGGCGACCACTGCACCCGCAGCAACAGCTAAGCCGGCAGCGACCACTGCACCGGCGGCATCCGCCAAGGCAACTGCAAAGCCAGCAGCAACCGCGAAGCCTGTAGCAACAGCAACACCAGTTACTGTGCACAAGGATGTATATCAGGATGGAGTATATGTAGCCTACGGAGATGCGTATTCCAAAGGTACAGAGGGTGCGAAGGTAACGATTAAAGACGGCAAGATTGCCGATATCGAGCTGCTCAGAACCAGCCCGAAGATCATCGACCGCAATGCCCGTGAGAATTACAGCGGCGTGTGGGCAGCCTACGGTCTGATGAAAGACAGATTGATGGGCAAAACCAGAGACGGCGCAGCTGCGGTTGATGCTGTATCCGGCGCAACCCGCACGAGCAACGGCTGGAAGCTGTCCGTAGACAGAGCTTTTGAGCGATCGCTTGAGCACCAAGCGGCTAATGCCACTTATTTTGACGGAGTTCACATGGGTGTAGACCCTGAGGCCAAATATGCAGTGTTTGCAACCTATGAAGCAAACAAGCTGACTGCGGTTAAATTGTATCCGCTGAGCGCTACCGGAGATTTCGTGGATGAGAAGACATATACGGCTGAACAGACCGCAGCGATTGCCGCAATCACTCCTGCACTGCTCGCCAAAGGTGCCAGTGCGCAGCCGGTAGCCGGCTTCGAGGCAGAGACCAAAGCCGCAGTGAACGCCTTCTGGGATGCCGAACAGAATGCCAGCATCAACAACAAGGCTGCTTATGTTGACGGATTCTACTCTTCCTACGGTACAGCAAGAAGTGTAGGCGTGGAGAGAGCAGATGTTGTGATCCGTAACGGTAAGCTGGTAGATGTGAAGCTGTTCAGACTTGGCAGCAACCTGATCGACAGAGGTGCAACCGCCTATGCAGAGGTTGTGAAGGCGAATGCTCCGATGACTGCCAAACTGCTGGCTAACGGATCTTACATCGCTAACTATAATGAGAAGGTAGATGGAATCTCCGGTGCTACGGAGAGCAGCCATGGCTGGAACCAGGCCGTAGAGCGCGCTTTTGAGAAAGCCTTGAAGACTCCGGATGAAGGTCAAACCTTCGACGGCAAATTTGCCGGTGTGGATAATCAGTCCAAGGTTATGCTGCTGGTGGATATCGATGCTGATCAGGTAACAGGCATCAAGCTGAGCCTGTTCGGCGCAGACGGTAAGCTGATTGCAGATGACAAACGTACGGAAGAACAGAAATCATTGGTCGACAAGCTGACCGCCGGACTGCTCGCAAGCGGCGTGCAGGCTCCAGATATCGCCGGACAGGAAGCCCTGTCGGCTGCAGCGAAGGCAGCACTGACGGATGCTTTGACTAATGCGTCCAAAGTACAAGGCACTTATAAAGACGGCACCTTCACCGCTTATGGTGATGCGTATGACAAAGGCACGAACAAAGCAGATGTTACACTGCGCAACGGCAAGATCGTAAACGTTGCTCTGTCCCGTGTAGGCATGAACATGGTCGATCTGGGCAAAGCCGCTTACGCTGAGGTGCAAAAAGCTATTCCGGTGCTGACCGCCAGCTTCCTGGCCGCAGGTACAAGAGAAGGCGCTCAGGATGTAGATGCGGTATCCGGCGCTACCAGCAGCAGCAATGCGCTGAAGGCAGCCGTTGACAGAGCTTATGGTAAAGCGGAAGTTACGGAAACGGATAAGGCTGCGTATTTCGATGGTATTTTCATCGGCGCAAGTGTGGATAAAACTGTAAATGTCATGGTTACTACTAAGTATAATGTGCCTGTAACTATGGCTGTGTACTACCTGGATGATAAGGGTAAAGTAAGATATAATCTGACGGATGATGAACTGCTTGTGAAATACGAGATCGAGAATACCTCGAACGGCAAGGGACTGCATAAGTACGGGTACCGTGCAGCAGCCTTCGGAGCGAATGATGCCCAGAAAGCCATCTCCGCCAAAGCGGTAGAAGCGATCAAAGCAGCGCTTGAATCTGCCGGCAAATAAAAGAATCTATTTATTAAGGGTTGTCCAAGGTCATGCAAATGGCCGCCGGGACAGCCCTTTTTTCAGGTGTGGACATAAATAGAAATGCCAATCGTATAGTAATTTAAAGGGATTTGGGAAGGGAGTGTCAAACCTCTAATATACACACTAATATACCCAGCAGGCCCAGGCCTGTAAGTCATAGGAGGCTTCACAATGACATTAATCAAACAGCTAGCCCCGCAGGATGAATTCACCGGCTTCTATCTGCTTAGAGAACTGGTGCTGAAACAGACGAACGGGACTCCTCCCAAGGATTACTTCGATATTGTACTAGGTGATGCCAGTGGTCAGATTTCGGCGAAATACTGGGACGTCAGCGTGACGGATAAGGAGACTTTTTTCCCGATGGCGCTGGTGAAGGTCCGGGGAATGGCCCATACGTACCGCGAGAAGCTCCAGGTCAAAATCACCAAGCTCAGACTGGTCAATGAATCCGACGGGGTATCGCTGACCGACTTCATCCGCTCGGCCCCGGTGCGTCCTGTGGACCTGGTCCATACGATCAAGAACGAAATGGCTAGTATTGCTGATCCGGAGATTGCAGCGATTGTGAACTTTTGTGTCGGTAAGGTGGAAGAGAAGCTGATGCATTATCCGGCTGCCAAGACCCACCATCATGCGTATTTCGCCGGGCTTGCTTATCACATGGTACGTATGCTGGAGATTGGGGATTTCTTGTGCAAGCAGCGCCCGTTCCTGAATCCTGATCTGATGAGAGCGGGCATCATCCTCCATGATATTGCCAAGCCTGAAGAGATGATCTCGCAGTACGGCATTGTGTCGGACTACAGCGTGCACGGAAAGCTGATTGGACATATCTCAATGGCTTCAAGCTGGATTACAGAAGCGGCCATCCGCACCGGAATTGATCTGGAATCCGAGAAGGTCATGGCGCTTCAGCATCTTGTATTGTCCCATCATAATCTTGGGGAGTGGGGAAGCCCAGTCCAGCCGCAGACGGCTGAAGCGGTTGCCCTGCATCATATTGATGCGATGGATGCCAAGCTGCAGATGGTGGAGGACGCTCTGGATACTACGCCGGAGACGGAGGAATGGACGCCGTTCATTAGAGGACTGGAGAATAAGGCCGTCTACCGGCTGAAGTTATAACGACTGAGACCCTTGTATCGCTGAAAATAAAGCAATCCCCCCATCCCGTAGTTGCGGTTTGGGGGGATTGCTTTATTTAGGACCTTCAGCCTCCGCTGCGGCGGCGGACTCAGCCGCAGCCTTCTCCGAAGGGCCATCTGCCTCCACCGTAAGACCGTAATGGCTGCATAGGGCACGGAGTCCGCCCGGGAACCCCTCGCCAATTGCAGCGAATCTCCACTTATCCTTATAACGGTAGAACTCGCCGATAACAACGGACATGCCTGGCATAACATTCCGGCTGAAGGGGAACACCGCCAGCCTGACTCCCGTCCGGGAATCAATCAGTGATACGGAAGCGTTCCAGATCGGGCCCGGATGCCTGTTACCGCTGAACTCCGGAACGGTGAAGGCCAGCGCAATCCGTGTAATGGCTGCAGGCAGATTGCTTAACTGAAGATAAAGATGCCCCATATGCGCAGCAGGCTTCGAGGAGAAGACGGAGCCGCTGGGGTCTTCCATATTCCCATAAAAAATAAGCTCCCGCTCCTGCTCACAGCGTCCGCTCTCCCGAAGCAGAAAGGCAGCAGTCTCCGGCTGGCTCACTTCCGTGTGCAAAGCCGATGCATCCCACTCCACAGCCGCAAGGAGTCTGGAAGCGCTGAGCTTGCCGCCGATATCGACGCGCTGCCCCCGAACCAGTGTAGGGACAGCCGCAGCACCGGCGGCTGGAGGTGCTGCGGCCGGAAGCTGGTCAAGTGAAGCTGCTGGCGCTTCACCTTGTGCCTGCCCGGCTACCGTTCCGCTAACTTGCAAGCCCGGGCTTGAAGCAACCGCGGTCTTAGCGGCTGCCTTCTTCCCGGCCGCCGGCTTTTTCGCGGCCTTCTTGGGCGCTGCTTTGAATGGCGTATACCCGCCGTCATACATCATCCCGGCCTTATAGCCCTGGCTGCCGGCTAACAGCAGCGGATCGAACTGCTGCCACTGCTCCATCAATTTCAGGAGAATCAGTGCAGAAGCTCTGGCATCCTCCAGAGCATCATGGTGCTTCAGCCGGATGCCGAAATGCGCCGAGATGACATTCAGCTTATGGGAGGGGAGGTCCTGGAGCATTTTTTTGCCGAGCAGGTAGGTACATAAATATTGAAAGCCGGGATAGCAGAGAGAGTAGTCGTCCAGGCAGTAGCGCAGCACACTCATATCGAAGGCGGCATTATGCGCGATCACAATCTCCCCTTGCAGCAGCGGCTCTACCGTAGGCCACAGCTCCTCGAAGGTAGGCTGGCCTCTGACCATCGAAGGTGTAATGCCATGAATGGCAATATTCATCCCGTCGAACGGTTGCTGCGGGTCTATCAGCCAGTTATGTTCTGCTGTAACGATACCATCGCGGACCTGAACAAGCCCCAGGGCACAGGCGCTGGAGCGGCCGGAATTGGCAGTCTCAAAATCTATCGCAGTGAAATTCATCAGGTAAAGCCCCTATCTATCATCTAATACCTCCATATTATAGGAGCAAAGGCGGAAATACAATCTGTTCAGGTTGTGCAAGGCTGCCACAATGGGGTATACCTTATCTATGAACTTCTGGAATAGACTGCTATGAAGAGGAGATGAAGGATTTGCAGCTTTCAAAAGGTCAAAAGGCCGAACTCACCAAAGGAAGAGATGTAAGCGACATAAAGGTCCAGCTCGGCTGGAATACACACCATAGCGGAATAGGCGTCGATGCGGCAGCCTTTCTGTTGTCGGATCAGAACCGGTGTGAACGGGATGAGGACTTTATATTCTATGGCAATCCGGTCTCCAGGGATGGGGCCATAGTTCATGCTGCAGAGGGGGAGAACGGGGCGAGCCTGTCCATTTCGTTAGCGAAAATACCTCTGCATTATGCCCGCATTGCGCTGACCCTGACGATCTATGAGGGGGAGCAGCGAAACCAGCGGATGAAGGAGCTGTCCGGCTTGCAGCTGACACTGACTGACCGCAGAACTGGGGAAGAACTGCACCGCTTCGAGTATGGAGCGGATCTGTCGGAGGAGACTGCCGTTGTAGCCGGGGAGCTGTACCGCCATCAGGGAGAGTGGAAGTTCAGCGCAATCGGGAGCGGGTATAATGGGGGACTCGCGGCACTGTGCAGCAGCTACGGGCTTGAGGTGGAACAGGAATCCGGGAACGAAGCCGCAGCGGCGGCTGAGGTGGTAGAGCGGGAAACTGAGGTAGTGGAGCAAACATCTGAGGGAATGGGGCAGGCAGCTGAGGTAGTGGAGCGGACAGCTCGGTTAGTGGAGCAGACCCCAGAGGTAATCCTGCAGCCCGAGCCGGAGCTTCCGGTGAATGTGTTGTCTTCGATTAATCTGCGCAAAAAGATCGTGGAGCTCACCCTAGTCAAAAAACAGCTCACCGGTGTCACCGCAAGGGTGGGGATTGTGCTGGACATCACCGGCTCCATGCGTAGTCTCTATGCCAGAGGCGTGGTGCAGGAAGTGGTGGAACGCATCCTCGCGGTAGCCAGCAAGTTCGACGATAACGGCTCGCTGGATGTATGGGTCTACGATACGGAATTCAGCAGACTTCCGCCGGTTACCGAACGGGAGCTTGGCAGCTATGTCTTCACCCATATTACGAATAATGATGCGATTCATAAGTTCGGACGCAATAATGAACCGCCGGTGATGCAGGATGTCATCCAGAAATACACGAAGGAGGAGCCGGACACGACGCCTGTGTTCATTATCTTCATCAATGACGGCGGGGTTGTGAAGCTGACCCGCAAGGTCATTTTGGCAGCCTCTTCTCTTCCAATCTTCTGGCAGTTTGTAGGCATCGGCGACTCTGACTTCGAGGTGCTGAAGCAGCTCGACACGATGAGCGGCAGACTGGTGGATAACGCCAGCTTCATGCACCTGGACCGCATCGAGGACGTATCCGACGAGGAACTGTATGACCAGCTGTTGAATGAATTCCCGCAGTGGCTGAAGGCCGCGAAGGCGAAGGGGATTCTGTAGCAGCATTCGCGGGGAAAATGTACTGTCTCCGCTCTATAGGAGCATTCAAGGTAAACTGTGTTTGCCTCCCTACTGCGGGCGGATTGCACAGCAACGCCAGTAATGTTGTACGTATTGCAGCTTTGATTCGAGGATATTTGGGCGTCTAAGGGGAATGTTGCAACAAATATAAGAATTGTCCCGTTAAGCCGCCCGGAGGAGCAAGAAAGCTGACTTTTATACAACAATTTAGAGTTTTGGTCCAAATGATGAGAAGATTGTTGTCTTGTGGGCAGGATTTTTGGAATTTACCAGCCACAGCGGCACCCCAAGCAAGACCCCAAGCGGAACCCGAAACAAACCAATTCAGCGGAGCCCTAGAGCGCTCCGCTGAATTGGTTATCGCCGTAAGAAAAGGGCAGCTTAGCCTGTTACCCTGGCCTTAGAGGTTGGTTCCACCTGTGGATCGGCGGAGACCGGCAGCTCCAGACGATAGCCCTTGACCAGAGTATCCCCGTTCTTCAGATCCGTCTCATAAGCCCGCTTGAAGCCGAGTCTCTCATACAGCCTAATCGCAGAGGCCATCATATCCGAAGTGTGCAGGTTCAGACTGGCTGCCCCCAGCGCAATGGCCCTTTCTGCGGCTTCTTGGATTAGAAGTCTGGCCACCCCGCGCCCCCGGACCGCCGGAGATACAGCCAGCAGACGGATGATCGGCGTATGGATATCCAGCTCCGGTCTGCCGTAAGCAGCCTCTGAGGAGGTGAACAGCAGTACGCTTCCTACAATTTGTCCGTCCAGCTCCGCTACAATCCGGAGAACCGGTGCATCGCCATGAACTGAGCCGAGAATAGAATCCCGGTACTCCGCCCAGAACGGCTCGGACAGCACGGCTGCATATTCGCTGTAAGCTTCGAGCAAGACCCCGGCAATGGCTCCACGGTCGGAAGCTGCGGCTTCACGGATTACAAGTTCTGTTGAGTGATTCATCTGGTGCCTCCTGTCCGGTAAAGGGATGTGGCGTTATTATAATACACAAATCCGATGAGCATAAGTGGAATTTAATGATTTCGATTAATCCATAGAAAAGTTCTATCTGAAATTGTGATCAATAGGATGGTTTCGGCTATTCCGTCAGTTGACAAAAAAATAGCCTCTGCATAAGATTAATTAAATTCATTGTTAAACGATAGGAATAATGTAATTATTGATGCAGAGGGGGACTATGCTTGAATATCGAGAACATTGAGGCTTTTGTCTACATTAACCACTATGGAAGCTTCAATAAAGCGGCAGAGGTGCTCTATATCTCACAGCCGACAGTGACTGCCCGTATCCAGTCGCTGGAACGGGAACTGGACTGCAAGGTATTCGACCGGCTGGGCAAGCAGATTAACCTGACGGATAAAGGCCGCCAGTTCCTCCCCTATGCGCAGCAAATTCTGCAGGTCTATCAGAACGGCAGGCATCAGATCCAATCCAAAGGCCAAATCCCCGGCGAGCTGAGAATCGGCAGTACGGTATCCGTCTCCAATTATCTGATGCCCCATCTCCTGCTCCATTTGAAGCAGCGGTATCCGCACATCCGAATGAAGCTGACTACCGCTCCCACCGAAGTGTTGATTGAGAAGCTGAAGGCGAAGGAGATCGATCTCGCTTTTATCCGCAAGGTTGTGAATCCGGCCATCCAGTCCTTTCCTTTCTGTGAAGACCCCATCTCGCTGTATGTGTACGCCGGTCATCCGCTGGCCCGCAAGGGCCGTGCTTCGATCCGGGAGATCTCTGAGCAGACCCTCGTATTCTTCGAATGCGGCTCGCTGGACTGGATGCGTCTGCATCGGGTATTCGAGAGTATGGAGCGTCCGCCGGGCATTGTCTATCAGGTGGATAACCTGGAGACTGCCAAGAAGCTGGTGCTGAAGCAAGCAGGAATCTGCTTCCTTCCAGCCTTGAGTGTGCAGGAGGAAGTAGAGGCGGGGACGCTGGTAAGGGTGGATATCACGGAAACCGAAGGCATCTCCCTGCGGACTAGTCTGATCTCGCTGAACGGAGAGAACGCGGAATTCCTGAACACCCTGCTGGAGCTGGGGACGGGGACGCTGAGTAAGCTGAATTGACTTCTTGAATAACCATATTAAGAAACTCTATTAGCGCATGGCAGCGTGCAGTGATAAAGTTAATTGCATATAATCACCACTAAACAGATAGGGATTATCTAAATTGAAAAGGGGTTTGAGACATGAACAAGACAATATCGTTCGCATCCACACTGGTACTAACGCTGCTGATCGCTGGCTGCGGCAATAATAATAGCGTAAGTAGCGGCAAGGCCGCAGAGGCCGCCCCTCAGAATAGTGCGAAGTCCACGGCTGCAGCCGCCGATCCGGCTAAGGTGACCAAGATTATAGTCGGCACCGGGACAGCTTTTCCCAACGTCTGCTTCATTGATGAGAACGGCAAGCTGACCGGGTTCGATGTGGAGCTGCTGAAGGAGATTGACAATCGCCTGCCGGAGTATGAGTTCGAATTCCAGACGATGGATTTCAGCAATCTGCTGCTGAGTCTGGAGACGAAGAAGATTGACCTGGTAGCCCATGTCATGGAGAAGAACCCAGAGCGGGAGCAGAAGTACGCTTTTAACAAGGAAGCTTATGCCCACTGGAGAAACCGCATCGTTGTAGCCAAAGGGAATACCTCAATCCAGACACTGGACGATCTGAAGGGGAAGAAGGTACTGACCGGCGCCACCAGCGCGCAAGCGCAAATTCTTGAGAACTATAACAAGGAGCACGGTGCGGATTCGATCAAAATTGTCTATCAGAACGGTGCCGCCAACGATACGGTCAGCCAGATTGATTCGGGCCGGGTAGATGCTACCCTTGCTGCGGATTTCGTATTGCCGATCATCGACCCGCAGAGCAAGCTGCAGGCGGTGGGTCCCGAGCTGTCCTCTGCTGATATTCTGTATGTGCTGCGCAAGGATGATGCCCCTTCACAGAAGCTGTCGGAGGCCATTGACGGAGTGGTCAAGGAACTGAAGACAGACGGCACGCTTGGCAAAATAAGCACACAGTGGCTGGGGGCGGACGTCACTACCTCATCAGTTCAATAATGCGCGAGGCGCGTACAGCTCTGAAAGGAGGTGCAGGATGGGTGCACCGTTTGATCTAGGTTTTGTCTTCTCGTTCCTGCCCAAGCTGCTGACTACGCTGAGCACCACACTGCTAATCGTAGCCTGCTCGCTGCTCGCAGGGATGATTGTCGGATTTATCATTGCGCTTCCCCGCCTATATAAGGTGCCGGTCCTGAAGACCTGCGCTGAGGTGTACATTTCTTTTTTCAGAGGGACGCCGATTCTGATTCAATTATTCCTGTTCTATTACGGTCTGCCTGAGGTGCTGAAGCTGGTGAATCTGGATATGACGCGGACTCCGGTGCTGGTGTTCGTAATTCTGACCTACGGTCTGCATACCGGGGCCTTCATGTCGGAGATGATCCGCGCTTCAGTTATAGCAGTCGATAAAGGCCAGGTGGAAGCGGCTTACGCTACGGGGATGACCTCTTATCAGGCTTTTACCCGTATTGTGCTGCCGCAGGCGCTGGGCATTGCGATTCCCGTCTTCTCGAACCTGGTCATAGCGCTGCTGAAGGATACTTCGCTGGCGTTCACGCTTGGGGTGATGGAGATGACGGGCAAGGCTCAGACCCTGGGCAGCGCGACCCAGCATTTCATTGAGACTTATATTGCGCTTGCCCTTATCTATCTTGTGATCAGTTTGTGTATTGAGAGGCTGCTGCTGGTTGCGGAGAAACGTCTGCTCAGGCATGAAGCCCAGGACAGCCCGGCCAAGAAGCGGTTCACTCTGCAGCGAAAAGCGTCTTACCGCACAATCGTCGCGGATATGGGAGCGGGTAAAGGAGGCGGTACGTTATGAAGCTGGACCCATCGTTTATCTGGACGGCGTTTCTGCAAATTCTGGGAGCCATTCCTACGACGTTGTATATCACGGTTGTGTCCGTGTTGGCAGGCTTCGTGATTGGTACGGTCGTGGCTCTGATCCGGATTTATAGAGTCCCCGGGCTGTATCCGCTGGCCGTAGGGTATGTCACATTCATCCGCGGCACCCCGATGCTGACGCATCTGCTGCTGATTTATTTCGGGCTGCCGATGATCATCGACGGGCTGGCTGCACAGTTCGGCTGGAGCTTCCGCTCTGCATCGATCCCGATGATCGGCTTTGCCTATATCTCCTTCTCCATTACGGCAGGGGCCTATATGTCCGAGGTGGTGCGTTCCGGTCTGCTGGCGGTGGACCGCGGTCAGCTCGAAGCAGCCCATTCCATCGGAATGAGCACGCCCCAGGCGCTGCGGCGGATTGTGTTCCCCCAGGCGCTGGCGGCGAGCCTGCCCAATCTGTCGAATTCCGTGATCGGGATGCTGCACGGGTCTACGCTGGCTTTTACCGTATCGGTGGTGGACATCAATGCCCAGGCGCAGATTGTCGCTTCAACCAACTGGAAGTTCTTCGAGGCTTACCTGGCGGCGGCGCTGATCTTCTGGGGACTGACGTTCCTGATTGAGCGGGCAACAGCCCTGATCGAGAAACGGATTAATCTATATAACCGGGGGGGAGTCGCATGATTAAGCTATCGCAGCTATCGAAGTCGTTCGGGCGCCATCAGGTGCTGAACCATATTGATCTGGAGGTGTCCAAGGGGGAGGTGGTCGTCATTCTCGGTCCCAGCGGCTCCGGCAAAACAACCCTGCTGCGCTGCGTGAATGTTCTGGAGAAGCCCAGCAGCGGCGAAATCTCCATCGGGGACTTCAAGCTGGACTTCCGGCACGCCCGTAAGAAAGATATCCACCAGCTCCGGCAAAAGACCGCTATGGTCTTCCAGCAGTATAATCTGTTCCGGCACAAAACAGCGCTGGAGAATGTGATGGAAGGCCTGCTGATCGTCAAGAAGCTTCCGAAGGAGGCAGCGAGAGAGAAGAGCGTCGCCCTGCTGGAGAAGGTGGGACTCGGTGCGAAGCTGGATGCCTATCCGAGCCAGCTCTCCGGCGGCCAGCAGCAGCGGGTCGGGATTGCCCGGGCGCTTGCCCTGGAGCCGGAGGTCATTCTCTTCGATGAACCGACCTCAGCACTTGACCCGGAGCTGGTAGGTGAAGTGCTTGCGGTAATCCGCAAGATCGCCAAGGAAGGCATCACGATGATTGTGGTGACCCATGAAATGGGATTCGCCCGCGATGTGGCGAATCATGTGGTGTTCATGGACGGCGGAGTGATCGTCGAGGAGGGCACGCCCACGGAGGTACTCAACCATCCGCGTGAAGAACGAACGAAGCAGTTCCTGAAGCGGATTACGCCGGAGCTGAACTATTCCATCTAGGAGGCATATCTATGGCAATTACAATCAGCGTACTCGACCAAAGCCCGATTTATCCGGGGGAGACACCGGAAGAGGCTTTTGCGCATACGATCAGCCTGGCACAGCTATCGGAACGCCTCGGCTTCCGCCGCTTCTGGGTATCCGAGCATCATGATTCCGAGCAGGTAGCCGGATCTTCTCCTGAAGTGCTGATCTCGCACCTGCTGGCCAAAACGGAGCGTATCCGCATCGGCTCCGGCGGGATTATGCTTCAGCACTACAGCCCCTACAAGGTGGCTGAGAATTTCAACGTGCTGGCTTCGTTGGCCCCGGGACGGGTGGACTTAGGTGTAGGACGCGCTCCCGGCGGCCTGCCGCGTAGCACGCAGGCATTGCAGCAGGGCGGCGGAGAAGCTGCTTCGTTAACGGACAAGATTGTGGAGCTGGAAAAGTATGTGCATAACCGGCTGGAGGCGAAGCATCCTCTGCACGGGCTGAAGGCAGGCCCGCTCCCCGGCATCCCGCCGGAGCTGCATGTGCTTGGCGCCAGTGTCGCGAGCGCCGAGATCGCAGCCAGCCTGGGCCTGCCGTATGTGTTCTCATTATTCATCGGCGGCGATCAGGCTGTTGCTCTAGAGGCGGTGCGGGCTTACCGCAGCGGCTTCAATAGCAGCGGAGGGCAGGAGCCGCAGGTGATTATTGCGCTGGCTGTCATCGTGGCCGATACGGAAGAGGAGGCCGTAGAATTGGCCGGAGCGCATAAGCTGATCCGCATCCGCTTCGCCAGCGGCAAGACCCTGACTCTGGCCAGCCGGGAGCAGGCCGAGGAGTTCACCCGCCAGAGTGAGGAAGCGTACACGCTGGAGGAGCGGGAGCCTGAGATTACCAAAGGGACGAAGGAGACCGTACGTGAGCAGTTGCTGGCGTTAGCTGAAGCTTCCGGTGTAGAGGAGTTCATCGTCACTACGAATATACAACCCTTCGGCAAGCGGCAGCGTTCCTTCGAGCTGCTGAGTGAGGCGCTGGCCGGGGCTATTGCAGGGGCTTCATTATGACCAGTACAGCCGCAGAATCCGCTGCCCAGGCAGTGCATTCACTGGCGTTCAATGAGCGTCTGGTTGAGATCAGGCGTCATCTGCACCGGCACCCGGAGCTGTCCGGGGAAGAGGTTGAGACTACTGCATACATCACATCGCTGCTGAATCAGGCGGGGGTGAAGATTACAGATTACAGGCTGAAGACCGGGGTCATTGCTGAGATCAGCGGTCAACAGGGCGGGCCGGTGATTGCACTGCGGGCAGACATTGACGCCTTGCCGATCCAGGAAGAGACCGGGCTGCCGTATACCTCGCTGTATCCGGGCAGAATGCATGCCTGCGGGCATGACTTCCATACGGCAGCGCTGCTTGGAGCTGTGTATCAGCTCAAGACGCAGGAGAGCAGCCTGAAGGGAACGGTGCGCTTGTTGTTCCAGCCCGCCGAGGAGAAGGCGAAGGGAGCGCAGCAGATCATCGCAGCCGGAGGGCTGGATCAGGTCCGTGCCGTGATCGGCATGCATAATAAGCCGGATCTGCCTGTGGGCACCATTGGCATCAAGGCCGGCCCGCTGATGGCGGCCGCAGACGGCTTCGCGGTCCGTATCCGGGGCTTCGGCTCCCATGCGGCCGTGCCGGAGGCCGGGATCGATCCTATTGTAGCCGCCTCGCATATTGTAACGGCGCTGCAGTCCATCGTCAGCCGGAATGTGGGCAGCCTGGATAGCGCAGTAATCAGCGTTACGCAGATCCACAGCGGCAATTCGTGGAACATCATCCCGGACACGGCAGTGCTGGAGGGGACGATCCGTTCCTTCGATGAAGCGGTGCGCGGCAGGGTGCTGAAGCGGTTCGAGGAGGTGGTCAGAGGTGTGGCTGCTGCACTTGGAGCTGAAGCCAGCGTGCGCTGGATCGGCGGGCCGCCGCCGGTCATCAACGATGCGCTGCTTGCCCGGCTTGGCGAAGAGACGGCAGCGAATCTGGGCTATACCGCCGTGCAGCCGGTGCCGTCTCCGGCCGGGGAGGACTTCGCCTTCTATCAGCAGGCGGTTCCCGGTTTGTTCGTCTTCACCGGCACAGCCGGCAGCCGGGAATGGCATCATCCCGCCTTCGAACTGGATGAAGCGGCGCTGCCGGTAGGCGCAGGGTTCTTCAGCGATCTGGCGGTCCGTGTGCTTGAACATCTGGCGGCGGAGAGGGGTGCAGATCATAGCGGAGCATTCTGATTATGATGTCATTATTGTCGGCGCAGGCTCTATGGGGATGAGCGCAGGTTATCATCTGGCCCGGCGCGGGGTGAAGACACTGTTGATCGATGCCTTCGATCCGCCGCATACGGAAGGAAGCCATCACGGGGATACCCGGCTGATCCGGCATGCCTATAGCGGCGATCCGGCCTATATTGACCTGGCGCTCCGTGCCCAGGTGCTGTGGGAAGAGGCGGAGGCAGAGAGCGGCCTGGAGCTGCTAGCTCCGTCCGGCGTGCTCAATCTGGCAGACAGCAGGTTCTATTCCTTCGCCGGACGCCATAAGGAGGCGCGGAAACGGAAGGTCCGGGCGGAGCAGCTGGATGCGGCGGAGATCCGCCGCCGCTGGCCGACCCTGACCCTTCCGGAAGCATTTGAGGCCATGTATGAGCCCGATGCCGGTTATCTCTACAGTGAGCGGTGCATTACAGCCTACCGGCAGCTTGCGCTTGCTCATGGAGCGGAGCTGCTGACGAATACACCTGTGCTGAAGGTGACGGCCCGTGCAGGGAGTGTCACAGTCCATACGAAGCAGGGAGATTACCATGGAGCCGCTGCTATTCTCAGCGCCGGTGCCTGGTTCAGCTCATTGTCGCCCTTCGTCAGCCTGCCCATTAGAGCCGTACGCAAGGTAGTAGGCTGGTTCGGGAGTACGCCTGACTTCGATGCCGGGAGATTCCCCGGGTTCACACTTGGTTCTGAGGAAGGCGGGTTCTACGGCTTCCCCGCTATCGGCGGGGCAGGGCTGAAGATCGGCCGCCACGACACGGGCGAAGAGTGGAAGCCGGGTGAACCGCTGGCCCCCTTCGGCAGCCGGGAGAGTGATGAAGGCGACCTGCGCCGCGTGCTCGAAGCTTATATGCCCGGCGCTGCCGGGAAGCTGCTTAAGGGTTCTGTCTGCAAATATGAGCATACACCGGATGAGGATTTCATCATTGACCGCCATCCGGCACACAGCCATGTGCTGTTGGCCGGAGGCTTCTCGGGCCATGGCTTCAAATTCTCCAGCGCGGTCGGAGAGATTCTTGCGGAGTTGGCTATGCAGGGACATACCCGGCAGAATATAGCTCCGTTTGCGTTGTCGCGCTTCTCGGCCGGACTTGAACAGCAACCATCAAAACTAACAATGGAGGGACAATAAATGAGCAGTGTGAGTGTGGAGCTAGACAGTTACTTGAATACACATGGGCAATTGGTCCAGGCGGTGGAAGGCTTATCCGAAGAGCAGCTGAGGTGGAAGGCGGAGCCGTCAAGCTGGAGCGTGACCGAGGTGCTGGCCCATTTGGCGGATCACAGTATTGTGGTCTCCTTCCGTATCCGTGATATTCTGGCGGATACGAAGGTTCAGCTCCCGGCATTCCAGCAGGATGCGTGGGTCAGTGGACAGCATAGTAATCAGGGGAAGGCCGCAGACAGCCTGGAGCTGTTCAGCAGCCTGTTGCATTACAACAGGCTGCTGCTGGGAAGGCTGAGCCCCGCAGAATGGGAGAAAAGCGGGATTAACTTCAAAGGCGAGCCGGTGCGGATTACCGATATTGTCCGCAGCTTCACCGCTCATGTGCAGAATCATCTGGCCCAGATTGAACGGGTGAAGCGGGGAGCTCAGGCTGGTCAAGCGAATCTAGCGAATCAAGTATCGCAGCAAGCGGCTCTGTAGGAATATTATCATGAGGAACCAAGCGGACTGAATACCAATTCGAGGAGGAATGAACATGACGAAATCAAGACAGTTGAAGCTGGGGGCTTTATTGCACGGAGTGGGAGGAAGCACCTCCATGTGGCGCCATCCTGATGCGAAGCCCGATGCCAGTGTGAACTTTGAGCTATACAAGGAGTGGGTCCGCAAGGCGGAGGAAGGCAAGCTGGACCTGATCTTCATTGCCGACGGTCTGTTCATCAATGAGAAGTCTATCCCTCATTTCCTGAACCGCTTCGAGCCGCTGACCATTCTTAGTGCATTGGCGGCAGTCAGCAGCCGGATTGGTCTGGTCGGGACCCTGTCCACCTCTTACAGTGAACCGTTCACGGTAGCCCGGCAATTCGGCTCGCTCGATGTGATTAGCGGAGGACGGGCCGGCTGGAATGTGGTGACTTCACCGCTCGAAGGCTCTGCACTGAATTACAGCAAGAAGGAGCATCCCGATCATGGCAAGCGCTACCGCATTGCCGCCGAATATCTGGAGGTGGCACGCGGGCTGTGGGATTCCTGGGAGGATGATGCTTTTGTACGGAACAAGGAGACAGGCGTCTTCTTCGATAAAGATAAGCTGCACACGCTCGGTCACCAGGGGGAATTCTTCTCGGTAAAGGGACCGCTCAATATCGCCCGCTCGAAGCAGGGACAGCCGGTGATTTTCCAGGCAGGCTCCTCGGAGGTCGGCAAGGATTATGCCTCAAGCGTGGCAGATGCCATCTTCACCGGACATGATACCCTGGAATCGGCGCAGGAATTCTATAAGGATGTGAAAAGCCGGGTAGCCTCGTTCGGACGCAACCCCGATGAAGTGTTAATCTTCCCGGGGATAGCACCGATTCTCGGGGCCACCCCGGAGGAGGCGGAGCGCAAATACCAGGAGGTTGCCGGACTGGTAACGGTCGAGAATGCGCTGAACTATCTGGGCCGGTTCTTCGAGCATCATGACTTCTCGCAGTATCCGCTGGATGAGCCGTTCCCGGATCTGGGCGATCTGGGCCGGAACAGCTTCCAGAGCGGAACGGACAAAATCAAGAAGGATGCCAAAGAGCAGGGCTTAACCCTGCGGCAGGTTGCCTTGCAGTCGGCTACGCCCCGCAGCAGCTTCATCGGTACACCCGAGCAGGTGGCCGATCAGCTGCAGGCCTGGTTTGAGGGCGGGGCCGCCGACGGCTTCATGCTGGCCGCAGCCGTACCGCACGGCTTGGAGGAATTTGTTGATCAGGTGGTTCCGATTCTGCAAGAGCGCGGGCTGTTCCGCACCGAATACGAAAGCGATACCCTGCGGGGGAATCTCGGCTTGCCTATTCCGCAGAACCGCTACACCAAGGCCACTGAACCGGCCGGGCAGGTGTGAATCAGATGCATTCCAGCAGACGTTGATGGCGTACAGGATGATTCAACAGCACTAGAAAAAGGATGCTATCCCTATGACCAGGGAGGCATCCTTCTTGTATTACGGACGATACCGTCAGCTTACTTCCGGTTACGGAGGCGTTCCAGCTCGGCTTCCACCGCGCTGTTCATGGAAGAGTCATGAGCGGCTGCGGCCAGTCCGGCTTGCTCGGCCATTGCTTCCTGCATAGCGATTTTGTCCTCCATCCGTTCGAATCCGCGTGAGGCTGTGCCGTTGTTCAGCACCTGGCCTGGATAGCCTGCCGGAGAAGCGGTGCTGTAAGCCTGGGCTGCTTGCTTGATCTCTGCGGCCTTGCGGGCACGTTCGGCCAGTTCGGCTCTTTTGGCTTTGAGGCGTGTATGTTCTTCCTTAACGCTGTTAAGCTGTACTTCAAGGGAGGCCAGTGTAGCCTGAGTTTCTTTTAGCCCGGCGGTGCATTCCTGTTCGCTCTCCGTGTAGCGGAGCTTAGCCATTACCGCCAAGCGGGCAGCAGGTTCATTGCCCTCGCTCATGAACTGGACTGCTTCCCCTTCACTGCGCTCTGCGAGCACTTTGTATTCATAGATCCGGCGCTCCAGCACACTGGCTGCTGCCTTGAGTTCACGCTGTTTGCCTTCGGCATTAGCAATCTTGTCCTCCAGGTCCCGCAGGTATTGACCGGTTAGTAGGATCGGATCTTCCAGTTTGTTCAGTCCTTCATGAATAGCAGCCTTGGTTAGTGTAGTGATTCTTTGGAATATGCTCATTATAATAATCTCCTTTATATGTGGGTTTAATTGGTTTGGTTATTTTGGCAAGGGGTATCGCAAGTAATTAGTAGTTGTTGAAGCTGTCATCGAATCCGCCGTAAGATTCTTGTGGGATAATGAGACTGCCGATGATGTAGAGCAGGATGGCTGTACCGAAGCTGAAAAAGGCGGCAGCAGCAACAATCAATCTTACCAGGGTCGCATCAACATTGAAATAGCGTGCCAATCCTCCGCATAAGCCGGTGAGTTTCTTGTCCGTTAAGGAGCGGGTTAATTTTTTTGTCATATTGAATCTTCCTCTCATATTAGATGACCGCCGGTAGCCGGCGTGTTCATTTCCGTTGTCTATGTATGTATTGTACGTAATTATTCTTCCTGGCAAAACGGCCTGCAGACTGTTCTTGAATCCCGACTTTAGTCGGGGATGGGGACCGCAATAGGACGGGGAGAGGCCCGGGAAAAACGTTAGATACGCGCAGCCGTGCGGATTTTACACAATGGGTTGCTCAGGTTCATCCGGGGTTAACACTGGAGGATTAGACTTAACTCTAGCGTAGCCTAACTAACATACGGGAGGACTAGCCATGGGAATTCACAAGTATTTTCGCTCACTGAATGAGCTGGAGCGCATTATCCGCTGCCCGGGCAAATTCAAATTCGAGGAGCATAGCGTTGCGGCCCATTCCTGGAAGGTCGTGCAATACGCGAAGACGCTGGCGGATATTGAAGAGAAGCATGGCGCGGTGATCGACTGGAAGAAGCTGTACGAGATCACGAGCAGCCATGATTACGGGGAGATTTTTATCGGGGATATCAAAACGCCGGTGAAGCACTCCTCGCTCCAGCTCAGGTCACTGATCCAGCAGGTGGAGGAGGGCATGATCGACAACTTCATCAAGGAGCATATTCCGGACGAATTCAAAAGCATCTTCTACCAGCAGCTGCGCGAGGGCAAGGATGAGTCGCTGGAGGGACTGATTCTGGAGGTTGCGGATAAGATGGATCAGGTGTATGAGGCCTTCGCCGAGCTGCAAAGAGGGAACACGGAGAAGGAATTTGTGGTGATGTACCGCAATGCACTGATCAAGATCAAGCATATTGACCTCAAGTGTGTAGATTACTTCCTGGCAGAGATTCTGCCGGACATGGTGAACGAGGAGACGCTGTCTCCGATTGATATCAGGCAGATTACGGAAGAGGCGCTGGCTCTGTAGAGGAGCTGTGGCTCTTTTTTTGATACCATACAGCCGATCCGTTAAAAGCAATATGCAGCAGAATCGTCAGCACCAGTGACTCCGTAACCTGCGCAATTAACCCGAAGGAGATCCCTGCGCTCAGAGCGAATAGCATAAAGCGGATACTCTCGCGGTTCAGCCGGTAATACTGCAAATGGGACACGGCGAATAGGAACGCAGTAAGGAGAATAGCGCCGCTGACATCAATGATTCCCGTGGCATGGAGCTGTCCAAGACCCGGATGCTCCGCGAGAATGGGCAGAACTAGCCCCCGGAAGGCAATCTCTTCAAAGATCGGGAAGCACAGCACGAAGTTGACCGTATTATATGTTCCCACTGGATTATAGCCGGAGGATCGGGAGATGATCAGGTTCACAAGCAGTATGATAAGGAACAGCGGAAGTACTCTCATCACCTGATGCGGCAAGCCAAACGTATAACTGTCACTCCAGAGAACGCTTCCAGCAATCATTCCGGCCCCCCAATAATAGATCGTATACCGAACCTGTGCCCTGGCAACCAGCCCAAGAACCCTCTCGATGATCCGGTAGGAAAAAGACAGCAGTACAGCAATAGCGCATAACTTCAGTAATAGCATGAATGTTAATCCTCCTGAGACGATGATAGTGTTATACTAAAGGAAAAATAAGGATGGTGCATTCCTGTTGCAGTATTTCAATCTTATACCCATTTCCACTACGTTAGTCTGGTTCAGCGTTCTGTTCCTGATCGTATGGGCTGTCGACTTCTTACAGGGCGGTTCCCAGGTACAGCTTCAAGCGGTTAGCCTCCGGGAGCGGACCAAGTCTATTCTTGCAGATATTCTGATCTTTGCCGCCTTGAACGGTTTGCTTATGTACGTCCTTCATCCCATGGATAATCTGTTGCTGATTTCGCTGGCTGCCGCAGGACTGCTTGTTACATACTACTTGTCTTCAAAAGCGGACGGGAAGCGCCTACGCTTCAAGCCCTGGATTGTGCTGATCCATGTTCTGCTCGGCGCAGGCTTCTACCTGCTGTTCGGTATGCTGCTGATGAGCAGGCTGGTCGTCACCTATAACCTTAACATGACAAAACAGTTTGATATACTCTTTTTTGTCTATGGCCAGGACCGGCCGGTGGTGTATGGTATATTGCTGATTATGGCTGTGCTCTATTTCGTGATCGGGAAGCTGCTGATGCAGCCTCTGTATAGCTGGTACAGAGCGCTTTATTTCGGAGGATCAAAATAGCCCCCGGACCATACGAATGGCCGGAGGCTGCTTAGCTACACCTGAAAACGATATCCCGCTCCCCACACGGTCTGAATATACTTCGGGTTGCCGGGGTCCGGCTCGATCTTATCGCGCAGCCTGTTGATATGGACAGCTACGGTAGCGTTATCGCCCATGGCATCGAAGCCCCAGATCCGTTCATACAGGGAATCCCGGCTGAAAACGATGTCCGCATTGACAATCAGGAAGTGCAGCAGGTCGAATTCCTTCTTCTTCAGCTCCAGCTCCCGGCCATGCAGATAGGCTCTGTGCGATAAGGTATGAATGACGAACGGACCACTCTCGATCCGGCTCTCTGTGTTGCTGCCGCTCATGCCCTTAAGACGAGCATACTGAGCTAGATTGGATTTGACCCGGGCCACTAGTTCACCTGGTGAAAAAGGCTTGACGATATAATCATCGGCCCCAAGCCCTAGTCCCCGGATCTTGTCGATGTCCTCCTGCTTGGCCGTGACCATAAGGATAGGAATGTCGAGCTGGCTCCGCAGCTTACGGCACACCGAGAATCCGTCTTCCCCAGGCAGCATCAGATCGAGCAGAATAAGCTGGAATTCCTCTGATAGCGCCAGCTCCAGCCCGGTGATGCCATCCTCGGCAACCTCCACCGTGAAATCATTGATTTCCAGATAATCCCGCTCAATCGCTGCAATCGCACTGTCATCTTCAATGATTAATACTCTGGTCATGCTCAGGCCCCTTTGTTCGTAACTGGCAATTTGATAATGATGCGCAGCCCCCCTGCGGGGGAGAGTTCTGCGTGAATGCTTCCGCCCATCCGGCTGACGGCTTTGGCTGTGATTGCCAGCCCCAATCCGCTGCCCTTAGTCGGGTTATTGCGTGAAGGATCGCTGCGGTAGAATACATCGAACAGCTTATCCAGCGCTTCCTCGGGTACTCCGGGTCCGTTATCCTCTAAGCAGATCAGCATATGGGTACCCATTACCTTGGTACGGATCGTGACCTGGACGCGTTCTTTATCTTTGTATTTCCAGCTATTCTCCAGAATGTTGAAGACCATGCTGCTGAACTGCGCGGGATCGGCGTAGATATACACTTCCGCAGCCAGTGCGGCAATGACTACGTCCAGGCCCTTCTCTCTGTATTCTTCGGCAGTGACCTTGATTAAGGAGAAGAGCTCCTGATTAACCTCCAGCACCTCTGGTTCATAGGGATAATCGCCCAGATCCATTTTGGAGAAAAGAAAGATTTTGCCGACCATCCGGTCAATATCCTCCGCCTTGTTCTTGATCATGGTGATATATTTCTTCTGCGATTCAGGTGTTGAGGCCACTCCATCCAGCAGTCCTTCCGAATATGCGCGGACAGAGGTCAGCGGGGAACGGAGGTCATGCGATATCCCGGCCAGCAGCTCCTTGCGGCTCTCCTCCTGCCTCTGGATCAGGCGCTGGGATTCCTTGAGGCGGATAGCCATATCATTGAAATCCTCACAGACAGAAGCGAATTCATCCTTGTTCCCGTACTCGATTCTGACATCCAGATTGCCGTCCCGGATCTGATGCACCCCGTCTACCAGTGTATCCAGAGGCTGCTTAATCCGCTTGAATACAAATCGGGTAAGAAATTGATTCGTTACAAAAACCGCAGAGATGATGCCCAGGGTCACCAGAATAAGGAAGGTTGCCATAGCCGGAGTCACTTGTCCGTCTGTATCATCAGTGGCCGTACCGATAATGCTCACCGTATATGCCCGGCCCTCAGCCTGTATCTGCTCCGTATAGACCTCTTTATTGGCCAAGGAAGCGAATCCTTGTCCATCCATGGCGCTGACGATCTGCAGCAGCTTCTCTGTCTCCGGGGTCTCGTGAAGATTGAAGCGGATCAGATTCTTCTCTGAATCGTAGATAACCAGACTCATATCCGCCGGCTTCAATATGGCTTGGATCTGGCGGCGGATCTCTTCCTGCTTCGGTTCTCCTTTGCCCTCCAGCAGCTTGGCGGATAGCTGGACCAGATCATCATATCCGTTATAGAACGGACCTTGCTTATCATGCTTCGATACCATGAACTGAAGCGAGATTCCCACATAAGCGATAATTAGGGAAATACATACGGGGATTACAATCATCAGGATATTAGAGATGAATAGGCGCCGCTTAATGGTCATACCCGGTTCCTTCCTGCAGACAATTTATCGTACCGTTTCTTCCATCATAACATTCGTTGCAGCAGCACGGCTAATCGGTGCGCAGGGCGTAGATCGGCCGGAGTCTGGCTGCTTTATTGGCGGGCAGGAGGCCGAAGAATACGCCGATAAAGAGTGAGAACAGGAAGGAGATTGTAACCATATTCCAGGCATAGCCCACCTTCAGTACGGTCGATTGGCCGACCAGCCAGGTCAGACCTAAGCCTGCTCCAATCCCGATGATTCCGCCCAGGGTGCTGAGTACAACCGACTCAATGATGAATTGCAGCAGGATATCGATTCTTTTGGCGCCAATCGCCTTGCGTATGCCGATCTCCCGGGTGCGTTCGTTCACCGAGATAATCATAATGTTCATAATGCCGATACCGCCGACGAAGAGGGAGATTCCGGCGATCCCAGCGAGGGCAAGGGACAGGGTGCCGGAGGTTTTCTTCAGCGTATCCAGCATCTGTTTGGAATCGAAGATGCTGTAAGAATCCTTGGCGTGCAGGAATTTCTTGTCGAGGATCTGTCCGACTGCGGCCTTCACAGGCGCCACTTCCTTGTCGCTTAAGGCGGTGACGGCAAAAGTCTGGATACCCTTGCTCTGCAGCAGCCGCTCAGCGGAAGCCAAGGGGATGAGAATCTTCTTATCGTTGGATTCGCTGAGTGAGGTTCCCTTCGCCTGGAGCAAGCCTACAATCTGGAAGGAGGTACCATTCAGCTGGATCTCACGGCCCACCGGATTGTCGGTCCCGAACAGCTTCTTCGCCGTTTCGGTTCCTATCAGGGCCGTCTTCTGCCGGTATTCGTTGTCCATATCCAGCAGGAAGCGGCCGGACTGCACATGAAAGTTCTGTACTTTCTCATAGCTTGGTGTGATGCCTTCAAGCGAGACATTGGTATGGACGTTACGATATTTGGCGGTTACATTGCTGCTGATCGTAGGTGATACCTGATCCACCCCGGGAATCCGGGTGAATGCGGCAACCTCCTCAGTTGTGAGGGAAGTGACTGCCCCCCGTCCGGTAATCATGACCGTCAGCTGATTCGTGCCAAGATCACTGAATTGGCTGGTGATCTGACCCGTAACTCCCTGCCCGACCGAGACCAGCAGGATGACTGAGGATACTCCGATAATGATGCCCAGCATGGTGAGGAAGGAACGGACCTTATTGCCGACGATACTCATTACCGCCATTCGGATACTCTGGGCAAGAATCATTGGTCATTTCTCCGATCTTCGACCAGGTGGCCATCCTGAATCCGGATGACCCGCTTCGCTTGTTCCGCAATGCCCAGGTCATGTGTGATGACAATAATGGTATGTCCCTGTTCATTCAGTCTTTTGATCATGTGCATGACCTCTTCTCCAGTCTTGGAATCGAGTGCACCGGTAGGCTCATCTGCCAGTAGAATAGGAGGATTGCCGGCAAGTGCTCTGGCGATGGCGACCCGCTGCTGCTGGCCCCCGGACAGCTCGCTCGGACGGTGGTGCATCCGCTCATGGAGGCCGACCTTCTCCAGGGCAGCAGCGGCCAGCGTTCTTCGCTCCCGTTGTGACAAGCCCCGGTAGACCAGGGGCAGTTCGACATTCTGGACAGCGGATAACTTAGGGAGCAGGTTGAAGTTTTGGAAGATGAAGCCTATTTTCTCATTGCGGATCCGGGCCAGCCGGTTATCGGATAATCTGCGGACATCCTGTCCATCCAGAGAATAGCTCCCTTCATTCGGGATATCCAGGCAGCCGATCATGTTCATCAAGGTGGATTTTCCAGATCCGGACGGGCCGATAATGGCAACGAATTCGCCATGGTGGATCTCAAAAGAGATATCCTTGAGCACGGTCATCTGTTCCTTAGCCATCATGTATCCGTGGACCATATGCTCAATCCTTATCAGGGGCTCTGTGTTCATTGGGGACCTCCTCCGGAACCGCCACCGCCACCGCTGTTGTCGAAGCCACCCTCGTCACCACCGCCCATATCGAATAGACCCGGAGCTGCGGGAGCAGGCGTACTGGCAGCAATAATGGTCGGGACAATGACCTGTTCCCCTTCGCGCAGACCACTGACAATTTCGATCCGGCTCTCATCATGCACACCTACAGTGACAGGCTTCAGCTGAACGGGCGGAGGTGCGGCAGGGCTTCCAGTGGCGGAGCTGCCCTTGGGCGAGGGGGTCTGCTCCGGCACGGAGTCCTGCACTTGAACATAATACTTGTTGTCCTTTTGGGTCACAGACTCAATGGGAAGCAGCAGAACCTGGTTCTTCTCTTCAATAGTAACGACTCCTTGTGCTGACATACCGGCTCTGGCTCCGGTTGCGTCCGTGAGCAGAAGTGTCACTTCAAAGACGGATACGCCATTAGTGACCGTTCCTTCATCCGCAATCCGCGTGACCTTGGCCGGATAGGCCTTAGCGGGCAGGGCATCCATTTTAATGACTGCGGGCATCCCCGGCTTAATCTTGGGGATGTCCAGCTCGTCAATTTTAATCGTAGTGCTTAAGTGCTTGTAGTCTGTTATGGAGAAGACTTCGGCTCCTTTCGTCACCATTCCGCCTGAGGAGCTGCTGATCTTGGTAACCGTTCCATCCATCGGCGCTGTCAGGGAAGCGGGCGGGATATGATCCTTATTGAGTGCTGCAAGCTCGGTCAATGTGGCTGTAATGGTGTCCTTGGTTCTCTCAATGGCCAGCTTCGCCGCATCAATGTCGGTTAAGGCAGCACCGTCCATGATTAGCTTCTTGTACTGGTCTTGTTTCTCCAGCAG
Source organism: Paenibacillus sp. FSL R7-269 (assembly GCF_000517865.1). Classification (NCBI taxonomy): domain Bacteria; kingdom Bacillati; phylum Bacillota; class Bacilli; order Caryophanales; family Paenibacillaceae; genus Paenibacillus; species Paenibacillus sp. FSL R7-269. The sequence goes on along the minus strand of NZ_ASPS01000007.1, from coordinate 112,936 downwards.
GTCATTCTGCGATTGCTTGAGCGTATTCTGCTGGATTCTTACGTTACTGGCTACATTGGCTCCCTCATAAGTCAGCAGGACCTGACCCTTCTTGACTAGTTCATTCTCCTTAACGAGAACATTGGCTACATTTCCTGTGTCCCTGGCATAGACAATCGTAGTATTCGTGGCCTTCACAGTGCCGGAGCCTTTGACGGTTACAGATATATCGCCCTTGGTCACTACAGTAGTCTGAGCAGCAGGAGGGCTGTCCTGCGTGCTCTTATCCGGCCATAAGCTATAGACAACAATTCCAGCAGTGACAATGACTGCGGCTGACAGTCCTAAGGTTTTTTTGACGTTCATAGCGATCCTCCGGGATCTGGATTTGCCGCGTTTTTCGGGGCAGTGGTGGTCTCAGGGGCTTTGGCCGCAGGGGTGTAAGTCAGGCTGTAGCTCTGGCTGCCCAAGAGAATCCGCTCTCCCTGGAACTCGTCATAGAGCGTGACGAGGAATTTGCCGCTGCGGAGCGTTTTATAGGCATTGCTTGTAAGAGTCATGGAATAGGTCAGGAATTTCCCTGTCACCAGATCCGTCCCGGGCACCAGCGTTCTCTCCTGAGTCTGGCCGAGAGGATCGGTAAGCTGCACGACCAGCTTATGCGCATTAGCGCCCATATCATATTGGTTGTCCTTAGCAAGCGTATACGTCAGATTGACACTCAGCATATCCTGGCCCTCGGACACAGCACCTGTGGCCTGAGTAACCGTAAACGTATAAGGGAACAATGGCACTCCGCTACCCAGAGTGACTAGTGCAGCCGGAGTCTGAATATTAAGGGCGAGTGCCTTAGGATTAATATAGGCGGTTGGCGTTCCGTCCGGCGCTGTCAGTTTGTTCTCGCTAACCCCTTCTCCCGCGAAAAGCGTCAGCTGCGAGGCGTCGACGCTTGCAGGCAGCTTGCTCCAAATACTCACCAGACTCTTGCCCTTGGGCCCGGCCGCCTGTGCAGATTGACTGACTTCTGCCTCATAATAGGTATTGTCCGGTGTCTTATAATAAGCTACTAGTCTGGACAGCTCTGCCCTCCGCGTTTCAAGACTGCTCACCTCAAGCTCAGTATATAGAATGTTCTGGCTTGCTCCGGGATAAAGGAGGGTCCGGCGCTCTTTAACCTCTGCTTGCTTGCCTGCTGTATCGATCTTGAAGGTGGCGTTATCACCTGCGGCAGACATACCCGGAACAATTTGCTGTGTTTTCAGGGAGAGGAACGGCTCTGTGGTGTCGCCTGTCCCGCTATTTAGTCCGATACGGAGCTGGTCCAGAGATTGCTCATAGGGGAGCTTGCCGATCACATAATACACAGCACTTGCTCCTGCGGCTAGCTGCTGGCTGGAGGCCGTTGCAACGACTTGAACCGGAGCATCCAAGGCGGTCTGCCCTGCGTGGATGGTCCCTGTAAAAGCAGGGAGGGTCATTGCCGCATCCCTGACATTACGGATACGAATGGTGCCGACAAGCAAATCCTCAGTTGTCCACGGCATACGCTGCACTGACTCCAGTACGGCACCGAAGGTTCCGAAGCTGTTATCCAGAATGTACTCCGAAGCAACGGAGTTGGTCGTCTCTAAGGAATAGGGAATCTTGTACATAGCTGTAGGGAAGATTATCTTGCCTTCTGCGGCGGGCTCTACCATCTGGAGCTTCAGCGTATTCTGGTTTATATTCAGCGGCACTTCGGCTGAGAATTGCAGGATCTTCTCCTCAAGCGGCTTCAAGGTGAGGCTGGCCAGCGCTTTGCTGTTGACCGGGAAGGAGTAGCCCTCCTTGGCGGTTACAGATAATTCATAGGCTGGCAGAGTAACCGCCTTGTTGCCGGCATTCCTGATCCGCAGCTTAAGTGTCCACAGTGCCTTCTCGCCTGTCGAGGATACGGAAGCCTGCTTCAGCTGGGTCTCAATAGTATTGCTGCTCATCCCGAATTTCTTCAGTGCGTAAGCATTCACCTCAAGACTTGGATAGCTTGCTTCCGGGAGACGGAAGGAGACTACCGACAGATCCGCCTTCAGCCCTGCATTCTCCCCTGTGATCAGCAGCGACATGCGGGTGGTCGGTATGTAAGCCGGGAGCTCCGCCAGATACAAGATCTTCTTATTCTCACCGGATTGTACCTTGAAATCGCGGCTGGCACTGTCAAGCGTCAGCTCAAACGCGGAGCCGCCGGAGGATTCGAGGAATACCCGGAGGCCGGGTGCAGTGAGTACCTTGGCTCCTTGATTCGTCAGGCTCAGAGCAACTTTGGCATAGATTTTATTATTGAAACTAAAGATTTGCAGGCTCTGGGGCTTCAGGCTAACCGGAAGGTTGCTGATCGTAAGCTGCTTGCTTAGACCCTGCTGCACATAAGGGGTATAAGCGGCCGGGACTGTGAAGCTGCCCAGCTTCTTCTGGTAATCAGAGCCGCTGAAGTCGAAGCCGAACAGCGAGATGGAGAGGCCTTGAAGTGAAGCCGTCTTGCTGACGTTTACATAGTAGGTGACGGTTAGCTGTTCCTTGGAGGGAACCTCCAGTTTGGTTTTATCCTCGGGAATGGGGCTGCTCTTGAGTGATGCTCCCGCCGGGGTTGTAATCTTGGAAAAGACGTTGAACAGCTTAAAGGTGCTGCTGCTTGTATTCCTGTACACCAGGGTATAGGTCAGACTGTTGCCGCCATCGGCCTTGGCTAATTGCACATCGGTCAGTCTCACGCTGACTCCGGTTCCCACAGTAACCGGCGGTAATTGTGTCAAGGCACTGGTCTGTTGCTGATTTTGCTGCGGCTTGCTTGGGGCCTTACTTCCGGATGCAGCAGAAGCGGCAGTGATTCCCAGGTGCGTACTTGCAATAATCATCCCTAGTACCAGTGCGGCACAGGCACGGTAATTCTTCATTTCATTCCCTCCCAACATTCATCATCCGGTTGACGGCTTAAGGCAAGCCGCTAGAAGATGTTTCCTATTTTACGGGAAAGGGTTAACACAGATATAAATAAAAGGAGGAAGAACCCGGGGTATAGATAAATAGGAGTTAAACTTTTTATAAACTGGCCCCATCTATGCGAGTCTGTGTTATCTCTGCGGACTGTAGCTTCATTATGAAGAGTGGCTTGGAGCAGGCTGACAGAACACTGGAGGATCATTATAATAGTAGAAACATAAAAGCCGGCAAGCCGGAATAGGAGGATCGGGATGGAACAGACATGGAATAAATTCAGCTGGATAGGCAGTGAGGAGTTGTATCTGGATCATCCGGCAACATCGAGAATGAACAGGATGATTATCGGCCGGTACGGCGGGAATACAGCGGCAGGTGCCGATAAGAATGAAGATGGTGTATATGTATTAAGCGAGCCGGATGGCGGCTGGGAGTTCGCGATGCTCCTGGATGCGCACCATACGGCGGAAAGTGCTGAACTGCTGGTCCGCACGATCAACGGTGAGGCAGGTGAAATCATCAGGCTGCTGGCGTTGCCGGTTCAGCAGGCGTTCCGGGAACTGGAGGCTTTTTTGCTTGCTATTTTCCAATCAGAGTCGTTCCTGAATCAGTGCAAGCAGGTAACAGGGGAGACTGCATGCCTGATCTGTGTCCGGATGGAGAATTATCTCTGGTGGTTCTCGGTAGGAGATAACTCACTGTATCTGCTGCATCCCGAGTTGGCGGCACGCGGGCAGTATGCGCTAGGACAGCGCAATTACTACGAATGGATCGGCTTCGTCAACACCTTCGCCCAGCCCGTGGCCTGTTACTCCTCCGGCATCCGCGAGCTGCGGCAGGGCCGCAACGTCATCGTGATGACCACAGACGGCCTACTAGAGGTGGGGGCAAGACTGCTGGAGGACCCGCGCAGGCTGTATGAAGCTTTTACGGGTAGAGAGGATCTGGAGGAATGTGTGGCGGAAGTATTGACGGGGGTGCATGAACAGCTTGGGCGGGACAGCGCAACGGTGGTGGCCTGGAGCTATGATAATGACAAGGCGGGTGCGATGCCTAGTGATTAGGCGGATGTAAGCGGCCTGTACCTATTTTCCCCGTACATGCACTTCTAGGCACCTACCCACATACAATAAAAGGACCATGAACCCGTTGTTCTCCTAACTGATCGGTTTCATTGTACATGTGCGGGAGGTGTCGCCAAGTTGCCTGGAATCATAAGCACGATTGCGCTGCTGATCAAAGAACTGACGCTGCTGGTATCTTACGTAAGGAACAACGCTTTTCCCCAGCCTCTATCGGAGCAGGACGAGAGCAAATACTTAGGCATGATGGCCGAGGGAGACGCCAAGGCACGGAACCTGCTGATCGAGCATAACCTGCGGCTGGTTGCCCATATAGTGAAGAAATTCGACAACACCGGTGAAGACATGGAAGACCTGATCTCCATCGGCACCATCGGGCTGATCAAGGCCATCGAGAGCTACCGCCCGAACAAGGGCACGAAGCTTGCAACTTTTGCTGCCCGTTGTATCGAGAATGAGATCCTGATGCACCTCCGGTCGCTGAAAAAAACCCGCAAAGACGTATCCCTCCACGATCCGATCGGAACGGATAAGGAAGGCAATGAGATCACCCTGATCGATATCCTCGGCTCTGAGGCGGATGATGTAATTAAAGAGGTCGATCTGAAGATTGAGAAGAGCAAGATCTATCGGAATCTGGATATATTAGACGATCGGGAAAAGGAAGTCGTTGTCGGGCGCTTCGGCCTGGACACAGGCGGGGAGGAGCGGACACAGCGGGAGATTGCGAAGGAGCTGGGGATCTCGCGGAGCTATGTGTCGCGGATAGAGAAGAGGGCGCTCATGAAGCTGTATCATGAGTTTTATAAGGTGAAGCGGTGAAGAGAGAGGGTTGCCTGTAGGAATGAGACAGTGGAGGTCTCAGTCTTGCAGGTTTTTTTAATGAAATTCAACGATTAGATTCTATATACCAAGCTCTTAGCTGAAATAAATTGCGTTTTACTGTGGTATACTCGAACTATAAGCGGAAATGAGGTGTTTCTATATTGAGAAATATTACACAGGACCTTGCCAAATTGATTCGACTAACAGGTGACCGTGCCAAATTGGATGCTAAAGCAAATGGAACATATATAGTATACAAAACACCGGAAGGACAAATCGTTAGAGAGTACAGTACCGGTAAGATCGTGAAAATGAATGAACAGGATTTCATCCATGAATGAGACAAAGGCAACGATGTTTGTGTTTGCCGGTAATAATGGAAGTGGCAAGAGCACAATCCGCAACTTGATTGTTGACAGGCTTGGGGTAAGTGTAAATATTGACCCCGATGCACTGGCCCGTAAAATTAATAATGGGCATCCTGAAAAGAGTAAAGTATCTGCCGGGAAAGAAGCTATAAGGATAGCTAGGGAATGTATTCGAAATAAGTGGGATTTCAGTGTGGAAACTACTTTAGCTGGTGGTAACGTTATAAGGCAGATGAGAGATGCAAAGGAACAAGGCTTTGAAATTATTATGTTTTATGTGGGACTAGGGGATGTACGGCTAAATATTGAACGTGTTGCTTTGCGAGTGAAGAACGGTGGTCATCATATTGAAACCGAGGATATTATTAGACGCAATATAACCAGTATGAATAATCTGTTATCTCACTTAGATCTGATTGATCAATTAATTGTTGTTGATAATAGTAAAGCTGATGGCGAGTTTATTCTTGAAGCAGATAAAAGCGGGATAAAATATTATTTAAATGAATTACCTGAATGGGCACAATTAATCGATAGACAGTTACAAATTAAATACAGAACGTAAAATAACCAATTCGAATCGGAAACGATCTTGATTGGTTTATTTTTTAAAAAAACCCGCAAAGATGTATCCCTCCACGATCCGAACGGAACGGATAAGGAAGGGAACGAGATCACCCTGATCGATATCCTAGGCTCAGAAGCGGATGATGTGATTAAAGAGGTCGATCTGAAGATTGAGAAGAGCAAGATTTATCGGAATCTGGATATCTTGGATGATCGTGAGAAGGAAGTCGTGGTCGGGCGGTTTGGGCTTGATACAGGCGGGGAGGAGCGGACGCAGCGGGAGATTGCGAAGGAGCTGGGGATCTCACGGAGCTATGTGTCGCGGATTGAGAAGAGGGCGCTCATGAAGCTGTATCATGAGTTTTATAAGGTGAAGCGGTAGGTTACAAGAAGGAGTTGTTTGCGTCTAAGCATCTAGTGAAAAGTATGACTCCAAATGGGGGATACTTTTCACTAGATGCTTTTCTTTTCAGAATTTTGCGAATGGTAGTACAATCATTGAATGCCGATGGTTGGATTCTTATGAGACTACGATTGGTATCAATAAATTAGCAGTGGTTGATCAGGAATTAAAAATTTAAAAGCACCTATTCATTCGGAGATTAGTAGTTTATGATTACTGAACTGAAGGGGTGTTTTTTAATTTGTTTGCAGAAGTGCCGACCTGCCTGCTGGACGGTAAGCTGTAAAGCAAATAAGGAAATTAATCGGGCGAAAAGAAAATTTTGCTATAGAAGCTACTCTGTCGTAGGCAAGCTAAATCGTACAACGTGCCATTCCTTAAACATGCCGAAAGCCCTTCTTGCCCATTTCGATCGCTTATGCTAACTGTAAGCATTCACGATTCAACTCATCTCCACTATCTCATTAACAAAGGATGCTCACTATGGAAAAGAAAATTATACAGCTCATGGGAACGGTTATTACGATGGTCGTTCATCATCAGAATGCAGCGGCGCTCTTGGCGGATGCGGAGCAGCAGCTGATTGACTACGAGCAGCGCTTCAGTGCGAATAATCCGAGCTCGGCGCTCATGCAGATTAATAACCAAGCCGGGAAGAGTCCCGTAATTGTCGATACGGATCTGTTCGATCTGATTGCAATCGGGAAGAGGGAGAGTCTCGTAGCAGACAGTCTGCTGAACATCGCGATTGGTCCCTTAGTCAAGGCGTGGAAGATCGGGTTTGCAGGGGCGCAGCATCCTCCGGAAGCGGTCATTGCGGAGTGTCGGCAGCTTATCGATCCGCATCATATTCAATTGGATGAGGAACGGAAGACTGTTTTCCTGGAAAAGGAAAGGATGGAGGTTGATCTGGGTGCGCTGGCCAAAGGGTACTTTGCAGATCGAATTGTGGAGGTATTCAAGCGTCAGGGGGCGAGCGCAGGGTTCATCGATCTAGGTGGGAATGTGCTGACTTTTGGTGAGAACCCGGCGTCTGAAGACGGGTTATGGCGGGTCGGGATTCAGAATCCACAGCTACCGCGAGGGAATTATGCGTTGGTCTTGAAATTGAAGAACCAATCCATTGTGACTTCTGGCGTGTATGAGCGGAAGTTGGAGGTTGTGGGCCGGAAGTACCATCATATTTTTGACGGACAAACGGGGTACCCGGTACAGAGCGATGTAGCAAGCTTGACAATTGTAACGGAGCAGTCATTGGAGGGAGAGATTGGTTCTACCCGTCTATTTGGCAAGCGTGCGGCCGAGATCATTCGTACGCTGAATTCGACCGCTGAGATTGAGGGTATCGTGATCACGGAACATAACGAGCTGGCTGTTACGGATGCTCTGCGTGCATACATGGAACATCTGTAGTAAAGAGTGCGATCAAATCTTGTTCCACCGAAGATAGAGGTTTGTTTTTGGAATAGGCAATAAAATAATCGAGCGACAACAAATCCAGTGATAAGGGCAACAGGCGGTAGCCCTGAGGGACTTCCGACATGCAGATACTATAGGGGACGAATGCGATACCAACGCCTTTCTTGGCTAACTCCAGCGTGGTGAAAATATTCGTGCTTTCCAATATAACAGTTGGTTTGATCTTAAACTTCTGAAATAGGTGATCAAGCTGCCGGCGAATCGAAGAACCTTTTTTGGTCAGCACAAGGGGACTTTGCAGCAGCAGCTTCAGATTGGCATGGCTCTCCTCTAACGTCTTCGGATTAATGTCATACAACGGGGAGTCCTCTGTCACCACCGCATAATAACCATGAGGCCCCCATGAGACAACATTCAGATTGGGCGAGAGGGTCTCTGGATTTTGTCCGATAAAAAAATCCAGTTCATGGTTCAACACGCGGATTTCATTGACCTCGGAGTAATCCTCTTGAATCTCGATCTTAATAGACGGGTAATTTTTCATGAAATCGGGCAAAAACAAAGGCAATAAATACGAACCTAAGCTGGACAAGATACCGAGCTTGATCGTCTGGGTGTCTCTTATGGAATAGTGAGCGATTCGTTTGTGGAATTGTTCCTGCGCCATTTCAAGGGACATCAGATACTGATAGTACAGCTTGCCTGCCTCAGTTAGTTGCAAGGGAGAGGTCTGTCGATTCAAAATTTCTGTGCCGATTTCATGCTCGATTCGCTTGATAAGCTGCGTGAGGTAAGGTTGCGAAACATACAGGTCCTTGGCGGCCTTAGTATAGCTTCCGTGCTTGAGAATCGCGTCAAGATAATGAAGGATATTGGAAGAATCAATCGTAGTCATAAGGATCACCTGCTCTTATTAAAGATGGTATAAGAGAACTGTTATAGAACGATAAGAAAATGGATATTTCACAAATGTATTTTTTCATACTAAAATTTATTTGTAAAGGTAAGTGACCAAGTCAAAAGGAATTTGTAGAAATCCGTTTTATATTGTGCAATTATTCACAAAGTAAGAGAGGAAGAAAATTATGAAACTAATCGGTATTGTCGGAACGAACTCGAATACTTCGACGAATCGCAAGCTGTTGCAATTTATGCGTAAGCATTTTTCCAGCCAGGCGGAGATTGAGGTCTGCGAGATTAAGCACCTCCCTGCTTTTGATGAACCGGAAGATCGTCAGGCGCCCACTGAAGTACAAGCCTTATGCGAGCAGATTGCGGCAGCGGATGGCGTCATTATCTCGACCCCGGAATACGATCATACCATCCCAGCGGCGCTCAAGAGCGCCATGGAATGGATCTCGTATACCACCCGTCCTTTGATTAACAAACCAGTTCTGATCGTGGGTGCTTCCCACGGTTTGCTTGGTACATCTCGTGCCCAGATGCATCTACGTCAGATTCTGGATGCTCCAGAGCTTAAGGCTCGCGTTCTGCCGAGCTCGGAATTTTTGTTGGGACATTCACTTGCCGCTTTTGACGAGTCAGGTGATCTGGTCTACGCAAATAAGGTTCAGGAGCTGGAGGAGATCTTCGAAGAGTTCCAATTGTTCGTGAAGATTAACCAACAGTTGGTTAAAGAGAACCACTTCAAGACAGAGCAAAGCAAAGCATTTAGCTGGGAATCGGTAATCTGGGGAGGCGAACGGGCATGAAATTTGTCGGAATTGTAGGAACCAACGCGTCGAAGTCTTATAATCGGAAGCTACTGGAATTTATGAAGTCTCATTTTAGCGAAAAAGTGGACATTGAAATTCTGGAACTGAAGGGTGTCCCGATGTTTAATGAATCGGACGATCAATCGCAGAGTCCGATTATTCAGAACTTTAACACGAAGATTACGGAAGCGGATGGTGTCATTATCGCTACACCGGAGCATAATCACTCGGTCCCCTCCGCACTGAAAAGTATTCTGGAATGGTTGTCTTGGAATCTTCACCCGTTCGATGGCAAACCGGTCATGGTTGTCGGTGCGGCGTATGATGTGCAGGGGTCCTCCCGTGCACAACTACATCTGCGTCAGATTCTAGATGCACCCGGTGTCAATGCTAGCGTGATGCCTGGCTCGGAGTTCCTGTTGGGCCGTGCGAATGAAGCCTTTGATGAAGCGGGGAAGATCAAGTCGGAGCGGACGGTTGATTTCTTGGAGAGTTGCTTCCATCGTTTTATGCGTTTTGCCAAAATCGCTAATCTGCTGAATGTCCCTGAAGACGTTAGCTTTGAACCGGGAACCTATGAGGTAAAGGCGGTCGGACATAACGGTGATCTGCCGATGATCGTTGAGATGAGTTCGACTCGTATAGAGAAGATCGACATCGATACAGCGGGCGAATCACAGGGGATTGCGGATGTGGTATTTACCCGGATTCCGAGTCAGATCATCGAAGGACAGACGCTGAACGTGGATATTTTGTCCGGCGCATCCGTCACTAGCAATGGGGTCATCGACGGAGTAGCGAAGGCGGTCAAGATGGCAGGCGCCAACCCGGATGTATTAAAAAAACGGCCAAAAGCACAGAGTGCGATCAATCACGGCGACGAAGAGTATACAGCGGACGTTGTGATCGTTGGTGCGGGTGGTGCGGGACTCGCAGCAGCAGCCAGCGTGCTTCAGCAGGGCAAGAAAGCTATCATCGTCGAGAAGTTCCCAGCCATAGGTGGTAATACGGTACGAACAGGTGGTCCAATGAACGCTGCCGATCCAGAGTGGCAACGTAAATTTGCGGCGATTCCGGGTGAAGGTCATACGATTGAAGAGCTGGCAGCAACCCCGGAAGAACAGGTAGATGCCGAGTATCTGGCGGACTTCCGTATCTTCAAACATCAGGTGGCTGATTATCTCCGCGATTCGAAAGAGGGCAAAGAATTCTTGTTCGACTCCGCGATCTTCCACCGGATGCAGACCTATTTCGGCGGCAAACGGAACGACCTTCAGGGGTATTCCATTTACGGGCAATATGATCTGGTTAAGGTATTAACCGATCAGGCGCTAGCCTCCGTTAAATGGTTGGAGGAACTGGGTGTCGAATTTGACTATAACGAAGTGACCATGCCGGTAGGAGCGTTGTGGCGCCGTGGACATAAACCAGTGAAGCATGAAGGCTATGCCTTCGTAGCGGCTTTAGAGCAATTTGTCCGTGCACAGGGTGGTCAGATCCTCACCGATACTCCGGTGAAGCGACTGATTATCGAAGCAGACGGCCGAGTTAGCGGCGTAATTGGTACCGGAGTAGCCGGGCAAACGGTAACGGTTCATGCGCCGGCGGTGGTGCTGGCTTCCGGTGGCTTTGGGGCCAATACGCAGATGCTGAAGCAGTACAATACGTACTGGAACGAGATCGATGACGACATCAAGACCTCGAATTCTCCGGCGATTACCGGCGATGGTATTCTGCTGGGACAAAGTGCGGGCGCTGATCTGGTCGGCATGGGCTTCTCGCAAATGATGCCAGTGTCCGATCCGCAGACGGGCGCCTTGTTTAGCGGGTTGCAAGTGCCGCCGCAGAACTTTGTCATGGTCAATCAGCAGGGCAAACGTTTCGTCAACGAATATGGTAGCCGCGATCAGTTGTCGATAGCAGCAATCAATAACGGAGGCCTGTTCTATCTGATTGCGGATGACAAGATCAAGGAGACGGCCTATAACACAAATCAAGCGAAGATCGATAAGCAGGTGGAGCGAGGCACGCTATTCAGAGCGGACACACTGGAGGAGCTGGCCCAGCAAATTCATATCGATCCGACTACGCTAGTGGATACGATCGCGATGTACAACTCTTACGTTGATCAGGGACATGATCCGGAATTTGGTAAAAATGCGTTCGATCTTAAGGTTGCAGTGGCTCCGTTCTATGCGACACCTCGTAAGCCAGCTGTTCACCATACGATGGGCGGACTCAAGATTGATACACAGACGCATGTTCTTCGCGAATCTGGCCAGATCATCCCGGGGTTGTACGCAGCCGGTGAGGTGGCAGGCGGTATCCATGCCGGTAACCGTCTAGGTGGTAACTCGCTCACCGACATTTTCACATTCGGTCGAATTGCCGGACGGACAGCTGTTGAGGAGCAGGCTGTTTTGTCGAAGTCATGAAATAAGTCTTTAGATCACATCTCTCTTTAAGCAGTGGAGCTGACTCATAAGTAGACTTACTACGAAGATAACAGCTCATCTTGAATCTAAATGTTGTTAAAAAAGCAGCGATTCTCTTGTTATTGGAGGATCGCTGCCTTGCGTTTTTGGTCCGCTGCGGCTTGCTTCAACACATTAGTTATGTGTCGCGGATTGAGAAGCGGGCGCTGATGAAGCTGTATCATGAGTTTTATAAGGTGAAGCGGTGAGCTCATAATCAATTTCTAAAGCAACTTGTCTGCGGATGAGTTGCTTTTTGTTTTACGAATATAACGTCCTGGAGATACCCCTTCTGACTTCGTGAATTGTTTGGTGAATGAATAGATATCCCCGTAACCAAGACTAACGGCTACGTGTTTGATGGGAAGTCCGGATAGCAGCATCATTTTTGCCTGTCTCATTAAATGCTCCGTGTGATATCGCTTAGGGGAAATCCCCGTAGTATCTTTAAAAAATTTTCGGAAGTTCTCGTAGCCCATATTCACGGCAGATGCCACTTCCTGAATATCAAAGTGAATATCATTGGAAACACTAATCAGCTCGCAGGCTTTTGTTATTTTACTTTCATTTTCATTGCTATGAGCATTATGAATGCTACTGTGTAATCTGATAATCAAATCCTGAGACTTCATTAGCAGGGAGGGAAGACTTTCATCTGTTGCACTTTTTAAGGCTTTCAGCAAGGAAACAAAATCAAAGAAAAAATCATTCGTATGTTGTGTCGATTGGACTTCCTTATCGGAATTAATAATTCCAAGGGTCTTTAAGTATGAATAGACAGGATACCCGACACTGATATAAAACTCGATCCAATTACCATCTGGTTCAATTGCAGTAGAGTGCAAACGTTCAGGTAGACGTTGAACAAGATCACCTGCTTGCATAGGAGTAACGGTACCGTCCGTAGAAATAAACTTTCCACTGCCTTGCAATACTACAAAACAGCTGTAATATCCTATCTTAAAATCATATTGAGAACGCTCTGCTGATCTTTTCCGCATAAATCCGCAAGATAAAATACCTTGATTAAAATCTTTGCCGATACATCGGTAGATTACATCATTTTCCTCAATGTCTTCAACTTTCATGTATTCACACTCCTACCAAAGTGGATAAATGAAATACCATACTCAACATTTAATATAAGGGATTTTCCTTCTATTATAGGGGTATCTACATTGAAAGATCAACCAATTAGAACAATCGATGGGAGTGTTATTGAAGCCAATGAAGCTAAGCAGAGATTGGGAAAATCAACATGTTACTCAAAAAAACCGTTATCCCATGCATGAGCCCTACGGAGTATACGAAACCGTTGAACAGGCTTTAAGCGGAGACCGGAGAAAGTCTAAATATGTGAAGAGCCTGAATGGAATGTGGAAGTTTAAAATGTTTGGGTCTCCCGATGAAGTAACGGATGAATTCTATAGTCCTGAACATGATGTTTCCCAGTGGGATCATATTCCGGTTCCTTCCCATTGGGAACTTTCGGGGTATGGAAAACCTGTATACACCAATATGTTGTATCCCTTTGTTCAAAAAGGGGAGGGTTCACATCACGAGATTCAACTCAAGAAGAATGAATACATTTTGAATCCGCCTCATGTGCCGGAGAGTAATCTTACCGGTTGTTACGTCCTAACGTTTGAAGTTGACGAACATTTTTACGAAAGGGATATATTTATTGATTTTGGAGGTGTAGAATCGTGTTTTTATCTTTGGTTAAACGGCAAGCTGGTTGGTTATTCTCAGGATAGTAAGCTTAACGCTTCTTTCGATATCACGGATTACATTCAAAAGGGGCAAAACCGTATAGCTGTTCAGGTTATGCGGTTTGGAGCCGGTACTTATCTGGAGGATCAGGATTACTGGCATCTCTCGGGGATCTACCGGGATGTTCTTATTTATGCAAAACCACGTATGCGCATCCATGATTATAAGGTCGAAACCCTCTTTTCAGGTAATTATAACAATGCCGAATTAAGCGTAACGGTTCTACCTAATAATCAAGCGAATGGTTATGGTGATGCCCATGTTCGGTTGTCCCTTTATGATAGCGAGCAGAAATTGGTTACTGCGTTTGAAACGCCAAATTTTGCGGATTGTGATTTCTACCTGCGAGAGAAATATGTAGCAAAGGTTACGAAAACCATTTCAAATCCTCAATTGTGGAGCGACGAGAACCCTTATCTCTATAAATTGGTCTTAGAAATGATTGATTGTTCTGGAAATGTAGTTGATATTGAGAGCGCGAATGTCGGCTTCCGTGAAGTGAAGATCGATCGAAAAGGGGTCCTGAGAATTAATGGGAAGCGTCTCATTATACGGGGAACCAATCTTCATGCCTTTTGTCCTGAAACAGGACGAGTCGTAACAACAGAATATATGCGTGAGCAAATCAAGGTCATGAAATCGCTGAATATCAATGCGGTAAGAACAAGTCACTATCCGCACGCCATCGAGTGGTATGACCTGTGTGATGAACTGGGCATTTACCTGGTGGATGAAGCCAATATTGAAACACACGGTCTTGGCGGCCAGTTAAGCGCATCCCCCGAATGGACACATGCGTATATGGAACGGGCTACACGGATGGTTCTGAGAGATAAAAATCATCCATCCATTATTCTCTGGTCTCTGGGTAATGAATCCGGTTATGGAGCGAATCATGCTGCGATGTACGGCTGGATTAAGGAGTATGACAAAACAAGGTATGTTCAGTATGAGTCTCTGAGTCCTCCGGCAAATATCTCCGATATTGTGGCGCCTATGTATCCTCAGAAAGATTGGATCTTGGATGTCATGGCTGATAGCGAAGATTTGCGTCCTTTTATTATGTGTGAATATGCGTACGCGAAAAGTAACAGTAACGGAAACTTTAAGGAATTTTGGGATCTCATTCATAAATTCCCGCGGTTTCAAGGAGGATTTATTTGGGATTTTCAGGATAAGGCGCTTGTTAAGCAGGATAAAGACGGAAATAAAAAGTATGTCTATGGCGGGGCATTCCATGAAGAAGTTACTGATCCTGCTCCTGATATGTGCTTGAATGGTATAGTTTTCCCAGATCTAACGCTCAAGCCGGCTGCGCATGAAATAAAAAATGTACAATCTCCTATCCAAATGGATTACATGCCTGGGAATCATGGCTATCGAATTTATAATCATTACACGCATCGGGATTTAAGCCATTTGAATATGGTGTGGGAGCTAGTTTGCGATGGAAAGGTGGTTGAAAGCGGTAGTTTGCCTAGATATCACACAGCACCCGGATCCGTTGATAAGCTTCAAGCGCCATATGATTCGTCTAAAGTCTCCGGGGAAGCTTTTGTTAATTTCTATGCTTATTTGGAAGAGGACACCTTTTATTCTAATAAGGGAACCTGTATTTATGCATGCCAGATAGAGATTAAAGATTCTGTTAATAAAGTGCATACCGGAGAGATAGAAAAGGATAGTTTGAGGTATGATGAAACGACAAATGAAATTCATATATATAATGAAAATACAACGGTACTTTTCTCGAAAGAAACAGCAGAGTTCATCACTGTAAAATACAATAACAAGAATTATTTCACGGGAGGAACAAATAACTTTTATCGCCCTCCGACAGGAATTGATGCAGGTATTCATCTCGAATCGTCCAATTATGCAGATGAGTGGAAAGCTCTCGGACTCCATTCCCATCAAAAAGAAATCAAGAAGATTCGGGTATTTGCAGCACCTACTGCTGTTATCATTCAAGTTCATTGTATATATCATGGATGCATTGAAACAAAAACTAATTATACCGTCGGCGGCAAAGGCATAGAAATCACCAATACAGTTGTGAACAATGCCAAGGTCGATACTCTCCCGAGAATTGGGTTAAGCTTTAAGTTCTCTGATGCTTGGAAGAAGTTGAAATGGTATGGTCGCGGGCCATGGGAGAACTACGCGGATCGTAAATCTGCCGCATTCGTTGGAGTATATGAGAGCACTGTAGAACAGCAACACGTACCCTATATCTTACCGGTAGAATGCGGTGGTAAGGAGGATGTCCGGTATTTATATTTGTCATCCAAAGAACAAGCAGTAAAAGTATCGGCAGCGGGAAATTTCCATTTTGATATTCATGGGCACAGTATTGAGCAATATGACAACGCCGCCTATGAAGACGAGCTGGGAAATTCAGATTCTGTTTATCTTAATATTGATTACAAACATGCAGGTCTGGGTGGAGATACCGGCTGGACCAAGAATATTCACGATCCCTATCAAATTAAGAAAGGTATCTATGTTTATACGGTAACTATAGAGATTATTTCCTAAGAATGGAGTTTTATAAGGTGAAGCGGTGAGAGGATAGAGTTTGTCTTTTGACAGGCTCTTTTTTTGTCGAATTTGAGAAATATAGTTCAAAAGAATTATGTAGAAAGTAGGATTTCAATCTAATACATTTGAAATTTAATGTTATAATTTGTATGAATATAGTCCTGTTTATTCCGTAATCTGGAGAATTGCTCATCCCCTCAATCCGTACATAGGAATTAACAGAAGTACTCGGCCGGATGCTTCCTGAGTTCCAATTGCAAGCTCCCGAGCGGGCCGTACACCGAAACGCGAAATTTGCTGCTGCTACTCCTGTTCTCTTATTGCTAGTAATAGGCATCATTGCTGGTTCTTATTTTACCTTATGGTTTTTAATAATGATTTCATTTCTTTATATCGTTTATAGATACATAACATACAGCTATGCCAATACGAAATGGGAATTCACTGCAAATCTGTTCGTATTACGTAAAGCCGGCTTCAATCAGACAACCGTGTACCTTTTGCGTGAATCCATAGAATCCATAAGCATTAGACAATCATCCTGGCAGAAATTATTTCATATTTATCAGTTGAAAATGGAGATAGATTCGCCTGCGAACTTTCGGGAATATGTATGTCGGGGGTCACATATCCGGACTACGAGGAGATTTTGAGATGGTATAAGAATAAGAGTTGATTTAAAGGAGGTGAGTTACTCTTGAAGGTATACTTAAAAAAGGGCATGGATGGTCAAATCGAGAATCATAATTCTTATGCTGCTTATGATGGATTTAAACAAATGGGTTATGAAATAAGGTGTTTCCAAGACGTAAATGATATGTCTGATCATCATAGGGAAGATGTTATTGTCAGTTATATTAGTGATGTCAGAACCGTGCTCAATAGATACGATATTGTTGCACCAGAAATAGACTATCCAGAAGAGTTAACTTCATTTTTGGGGAGAAAAGTATGGAAATCAAGACTGAGCCTGATTGTTAATAATCCCGAAACATGGAATGTATTCATTAAGCCAGTTGAGGATAAAAAGTTTACCGGGGTTGTGGTTAAAAGCACAGCAGATTTAATAGGATGCGGAACAAATGGTGAAGATCCGGAGATACTATGCTCAGAAGTAGTCAAATTTGTAGCGGAGTGGAGATGCTTCGTGAGATACGGGAATATTCTAGATGTCCGCAGGTACAAGGGGGACTGGAAGTCGCAATTCGACTATCGAGTTATTGAAAATATTGTCCTGCAATATAAATCTGCTCCCCGAGGATATGCTGTAGACATTGGTGTAACCGATAAAGGAGAGACTCTATTAATTGAAGTGAACGATGGATATTCGTTGGGGCATTACGGGTTGTTCTCTTTGGACTATGCGAAGTTATTATCTGCAAGATGGTCAGAATTGACGGATACGACAGATGAATGTGTTTTTTAAGTCATATAAACATATTAAGAATTTAGAAATTCAAATGTCAATGCAAAATGTATTTGGATGGAGGATAAAAATGTCCGATCATAAATTAAAAAGTTATTTGAGGATTCATAAGTATTCTCAACCATCTGATATTGAAAAGGGGAAAATCAAAAAAGAAATCAATAATTATTTAAAATATACGAAAAAATCAAACCAATTGACAAAAAAGATGATCCGCAATCTGAATTATTATAATACAGAAGATGAGAATGATGAATTTATTGATGAATCTATTACTGAAGCAAACTTAATTGCAGAATCGGAAAATGGAAATGCCAAAACGCATAAAAATCGATTAAAGCAACTGAATAAATACGAGGAATTTGATTGATTCTAAGCATATTATCACATCTAGAACATACATAATCAGAATAACTGCGGATAGCCTAATAAGTTGTAGGAGGGTTAAAAAACCAATTTGATCGGAAAGGATCTTAATTGGTTTATTTTTTAACATGCATCGTATCCACAACCTCAAGAAATTCGACAACATTGGCGAAGATATGGATCTCCATCGGGACCATTGGGCTGATAAAGGCCATCGAGAGCTACGGGTTTTCAGTAGCAACAGGATATGCTATCGGTGAAGTAACTGATTGGGTTAAAGATATAGTGACCAAGAAAAAATAAATAATTATTTGAGGTGTTACAGTGTTAACATTTTTCAATTCATTTTCTTACAATGGTGTGCTAATATTCACTTTTGGATGTGGTACATGCTTGCTAGCCATATCTTATTATGCAAGCAGATTAAATAAAATGATGGGTTTTGCATTAATTTTATTTGGGGTAGCAATGATGGGAATAGGTACTGTTACAATTTTGAAAAAGTACAATTATGTTGATCCATCAAGTATGATTACAATAATACCAGCTTTTATAGCACTACTGAGTATCCCATTACTATCCCTATCCTCCTTAAAGTTGATAAAAAGAAAACCGGAATTGATGAGGATTTATAATCATGTAAAAATTAGCTTGATAATATTCACAATTTTTTTTGTTATGTTTATAATTCTCATTATTTTTGCATTCACTAAATGAAACTTTAACCACAAGCAGTAGTACAAATCAAGAATTTGTTACAGTAAGGTTAAAGGCCATCCCTTTCAGGATGGCCTTTCCTTTACACTTTTAACTCCCCTTACTTCCCGATCTCCAACAACCTCGCCACCATAGTAGCGAACTCTGCCCGGGTAATATCCTTTGCAGGCTTAAACGTACTGTCTTCGTAGCCGGTAATAATTTTATTCGATGCCAGTGCATCAATGGAATTATAATACCAGGCCTCTTTGTTAACATCTTTGAATGTTGTGTTGCCGGTACCTGTCAGCTTGAGAGCTCTGGTGATTAGTGTTGCTAATTCACTGCGGCTAATCTTGGCATTGGGGCGGAAGGTACCGTCGCTGTATCCGTTCATCAGGCCGGCACTGGTTGCTGCGCCGATATACTTATTGGCCCAATGTGCCCCAGATACATCGGTGAACGTACTTGCTTGTCCTTCAAGCCCCATGTGCGTTGTAATGACCTTAATGGCCTCGGCGCGGGTCAGACCTGAATCCGGACGGAAGGTGCCATCGGCATAACCTGTCAGTAATCCTTTGGAAATCAGCAGGTCAATGCTTGCCTTTGCCCAATGCTTCAGTGTATCTGTGAAGCTGACCACTTCCGGCTTAGGTGTTGGTGCTGTTGTTTCTGCTGGTGCTGGTGTAGCTGTAGGAGCCGGTGTAGCAGTAGGTGCTGGCTTAGGTGTTGGTGTTGCCGGTGGAGTTACGGTACCTCCTCCAGGACTTGGATTGCTTGGTTCATTATCTACTGGGTCTGGATCAGTAGGGTTTGAGACATATGGGAGTGCTGGTGCAAAAGCGGTAAGCAGTCTGGCCTGACTTTGCTGCTCAAGCGCATAACCCATACCTAGAACTTTGGCATCGTCCCACGCTCTGCCCACAAGCTGCATCGAGATCGAATAGCCGCTGTCGTTCGTTCCCACAGACACC
The DNA here is from genome assembly GCF_000517865.1 of Paenibacillus sp. FSL R7-269. Lineage (NCBI taxonomy): Bacteria > Bacillati > Bacillota > Bacilli > Caryophanales > Paenibacillaceae > Paenibacillus > Paenibacillus sp. FSL R7-269. The sequence continues at coordinate 93,355 of NZ_ASPS01000007.1, read as the reverse complement.
ACTACCGTAGGGAGACCCACATTAGATGTTAATACGCCCGTGTTGCGGTCCGAACTTAGCTGAGAGGCTGATGCGTCATTGTTATATACGTCACTGATGAAACCTGCATACACAATAGCATCCACGCCATTCTCGTCCATCCAGCCTTTGATCACTTCCTTGTAGTCCGTTCTATACTTGATGTAATCCTGTACAGCCTGTTCCGTCATCCGCGTAGGCGCGGTATACGATCTCTGATTATAGATAAGCACTTTATCTGAGGCAAGCACACTTGCTCCGTCCGCGTAAGGGAAGGCTTTGTGAAGCTCAATGTAGCGCGCCCAGCCTTCCGTTGATCCGTTAATGCCCGATGGACGGGTAGGGGCTGCTGGCATTTTTGACATTTCAACCATTTCCGCTCCCGCAGCTTGCAGTTCTGAGAACTTATTCTTTACGGCTAGTCCGGTATCATCATCTGCATAACTGGAGACAAAGGATTCGGGGATGAATCCGATTTTCTTTCCTCTCAAGGCCCCGGCATCCAGCGATTCCTTCCAGTTCTCCGGACGTTTATGATCTGCATCGGCAGTTACGGTGAAAATATCCTGCGGGTCCGTACCCGTTGTTGCGTTCAGCATAATAGCCAGGTCCGTTACGGTTTTGGCAATAGGCCCCGCATAGTCCTGTCCCCAAGTCAGCGGCAGCACACCGGTTGTACTCGCCATGCCGTCCGTTCCGCGGAAGCTTTTTAAGCTGGCGCCTGTCGTAGGGGCGTAGAGAGATACCCCTGTCTGCGATCCCATGGCGGCCGCTGCAAAATCAGCGGCAACCGATACGGCTGATCCACCGCTGGAGCCAAAAGAGGTTTTGGACGGATAGAGCGCATTCCAGGTCTGCATCCAGCCGCTTTCACTGAAGCTTCCGCTGTTCGCGAACTCCGAAGTATTCACTTTACCAATAATGACAGCGCCGGCTTCCCGCAGCTTATTCACCTGGAAGGCATCTGATTCTGGCCGCCAGCCTTCAAGTGCTTTACTGCCGCCTGTTGTCGGCATATCCTTGGTGTCATAGATGTCTTTGATCGCAATCGGAATTCCCAGCAGATCACCCTTAGCGCCTTGTGCACGGGCATCGTCAGCCGCTTTGGCCTGAGCCAGCGCAGTTTCGGATACATGCAGGAAGGCATGGAAGCCGAGTTGGCCCATATCGTACGCCTTGATCCGATCCAGATACGCTTGCGTAATTTGGACAGAAGTCGTTGTACCGCTAATCATATCCTGCTGCATCTGTGCAATGGATTTATTCACAACATCATAGGGGGAGGAAGTAACGAAGCTTTGCGCTGCAGGAGTCTCTGGAATGAACAGGTTATCTCCAGTATTAAGTCCCTCTATACCTGAGATATCCCAGTTACTGATGGAGCGGATCTGTGCAGGGGTTAAGCCGGACACATCCAGCTGCTGATTGAGTCCGTTAAGTGTGGCAACCAGATTGTTCAGCCCAGCTTCCCCAGCTTCTCCAACCTGTACATAATTCACCAGGGATTTCGACTGGCCCGGTTCAAGATTCAAGGTATTAATGAAGCCATAGAAATTCGCCTCATTACCGGACTTGGCCAGAGGTGTGGTGAATGGATTCTGCTGCTGATTCCCAAGAGCCGTTAATCCATTATTAAATGGATGTGGAGACCCGACTGCAACACCTAGAGGTTTATTGTTTCTGGCACTGCTATCGACCACAATCCATGAATCGTCTGTCGTTACCTCCAGATCATTGGAGTAGGTTGCCTTGACCACTGAAGCATTGGCCGCTGTGCCATACCCTAAGGAGCCGCCGAAGGATACATCTACTTTTACAGCCATATCATTCTTATTGGTAAAAGTATCAAAGAATCTAGTTCGATTATTGATAGTGTCCACATACACATCACGGGTAACGGTGACATTTCCCAGATTGACAGATTGAGAGGAAGTGAATCTATTAACACCATCGTACTTGAGGTCAAACCCGCGCATCATTTGTCCATTCATCAGGGAAGCTGCAGGCGAGGATACTTTCACAAAAATGTTGCCGAACCCTTGCACTTGGGTAGTACCAACGGTTCGCAAGCTTCCTGTGTCCAAGCTGGGAGCGAAAGCATCGTGAATCTCCCATACTGTACCACTGGATGAAGTAACTCGGGTTAAAGCATCGGCGGTTTGAAACGGAATGACTCCTGAAGCAATAACAGATAATGCAATGGAAGTAGCTATAACTTGCCTCTTGGTTCTACGCAGACGTTTTAACTTACTCATGTTGGCAATCTCCCTTTCCTCTATGTATATTATTAATTGTGTTATGAAATATAACATTGTATATTAATTCAGTCAATGAATAATATGAAATTGAACTATTTTTAGAGATTTTAACAAAGGGAAGTTGCTGTATATATTATAAATGATAATAAATATGATAAATTAGTGTTATGTTATTTAACATTTTAGGTTATGTATATATTCTGCTGATAGATTATGGAATGTGCTACAATATTTTAAATGGAATTTCACTTGTATAGGATGACACTCAAAGGAGATTTATGATGAAACGACTTCGCTGGAGCATTGCTGTTTATTTCTTGCTATTCTCGCGGAAATTGAACGCAAAACCGGCAATAGCGAGCTCGCGGTCAAGTATGCCAGGGAAGCAGTAGAGGCTTCGAGAGGTGTCCAGCGTTATGTGTTATATAAGGAGTATGAAAGAACGTTACCGCAAGCGGTTGAAGCATAGTTTGAAAAAAACGGGTATCATCCTCATTCAAGGATGATACCCGTTTCTGTTAGTTAGGATGCCAGTCTCACTGTCCCAAACACAGCCTGATCAGATCATCGACATGTGCGGTGGCCAGGCATTCTACGGTGTCGGCGGCGCCGTAATAGATTTTGACTTCGCCATCGTCCTCCAGGATCATGCCGCCGGGAAAGATGACATCATTGCGGAAGCCTCCGTCTACTTCGTAGGGGGCTTCAGGGGCGAGCAGCGGCGAGGCGCTCATCCCAAGGATTTTCTTTGGATTATGGAGATCAAGCAGCATAATGCCTGCTGTATACCGCTTCTTCCAGGACGGCTCCCAGCCGTTCTTGCCTCTGGCGGGATCAAGATCCACCGCATGGAAGGTGGTGAGCCAGCCCTTGTCAGTCTTAACGGGCGGTGCTGCCGGACCGATCTTGTCATTGGCGAACGGGACCTGCTCCACTGCAAGCAACAGATCCGAACGCCCCCAATAGACCAGATCCGGCGACTCCGCGATCCAGGTGTCGAACCGGTCCAAGCCTCCGCGGCTGTATACGGTGAACGGGCGTTCCAACCGCACATAGTTGCCGTTGATCTTCTCCGGGAACAGCACCATATTCCGCAGGTCCGGCGTAGACAAGCTCAAGATCTCAAAGGATTCGAAGTCATCCGTGACTGCGATTCCACCCCGGATACCATGCCGCGTATCTACAGCGAAGCACATGTAGCAGCGGCCGCCGATTACCGTCAGACGCGGATCGTAAGCGCGCACGAACTCTTCGTCATGCAGCTTGAACACCGGCTTCGGCCCGGCCGTCCAGTGGATTCCGTCTTCACTGAATGCGATACCGAGATCCGTTGTATGAGACGGCTCAAGGGTCTGCTTCTCAAGGGAGCCATAGTCATTGCGGAATACCATCACATACCGGCCGCCAAACTTAACCACTCCCGCGTTGAATACTAGTGCGGTGGGGTAAGGGACCCGCGCTGCATCCAGCACAGGGTTGGCCGGATGACGGCGGATGAGCGGACTTGATGCCAAAGCTCCTATGATGGGTGTATGGTTATCATTCATCGTTGATGATCCTCCTTGGATGTTGAACTGTGTGCTAGACAATGCTTCCGTAAGGTGCGAACGGATAGTCAATCGTAATACGTCCAGCCTGGCAGTCGCCAATCCCGCTGTACAGATCAGCCTTGCCATCCTCACGCATCACGATCCCTGAAGAGAAGACGCAGTCCGTCAAATACGGTGCCTTGGCAGGTCCGGGCGGGTAGCAGGAGCGGCTTCCAATCAGATGCAGGTTATGAGATTCCCGGGTCACGGGATCGAAGATGAAGGCCATGTTCAGATAGACCTTGATTTCCTGCCCGTTCTCCTCCTTATGCGAATAACAAATATGGCCGATGATTCCGATGTTGCCGCTGCTCAACAGGTAAGCCTGATTGACGCCTCCCCATTCACCTGTTCCGAAGATACCATGGATGTACGGGGCATTCTCAATAACGTCAGCAGTCAAATCCTCCAGCTTATCAATCACCGTGAAGCCGATCATGGATTCGCTGCCATATTGGCCCTTCACCTCGTTGCCCCGCGGACGTGAGAAGACGCCAATTCTGTCGTCCGCCAGAGCAACAAGGCGGATATCCTTCATTTTGTTAGGACCGGTAGTAAAGTAATACAAATTGTGGAGATCCGTCCCCCGGTAAAAATAACCGAAATACGTGCTGTATTTGCCGCTTTCATATTGCACATGCGTTCCGCCCAGTACTAGCTCATCACCTATTTCGCTGATATAAGGGTCCTCCAGCGTATAGATCATGCTGTTCTCCACCAGGGTCCACTCATCCTGGCCTGTTTCCTCGAACAGACGGACCCATGAGCGGGCCCATTCTTCCCGGCGTTCTACCCGGCCGAACAAGTAATGTTTTCCATCACGTTCAAAAGGAATCGAGATATTATAAACATCAAATCCATCCACATTTTTAAATTCCAGGGTTGCGCTTTCATAAATAGTTTTTGTTGCTTCAAACTCTTGTTTTTTCTGATGCAGGTTCAAAATTTTTTCACTCCTTTATTCTAGCAGCACTTTTTATTGAAGAGAAGCTTGATATTCCTTGAACTGCTTCTGATATTCGGCAACGACCTTGTCCAGACCTGCCTTCTTCATTTTATCCAGCGCTTCCGGGAAGGCCTTGTCGTAGTCCAGCACACCCATATAGATCGGAGTGATGCTGGCTGAAGCTTCCGAGAGAATATTGGTATATTCAGTTCTTACATTCGTCGGGTCAAAAATAAAGTTGGCTGCAATACTGTTGACCGCACTCGGATTAGGCTCGAATAAGACCTTATTATTCTCAGGAATACTGCTCTCCGGGTCAAAGCGCATAAAGTTCACATTGCCGTTCTGGGAATCAGAGCCTCTGTACCGCGGATTATTGTTGTTGTTCGGGTCTCTGATCGGCTTTAAGCCTTTGTCGCCATCTTTGGTGTAGTGCTCACCCTCGATGCCATATTGAACCAGGTCGTAGTTATCTTGGCTGGCCAGCATCCAATCCATAAATTTAACGGCGGCCTCCGGATGTTTACTGTTCGCCGGTACGGCATTTCCGTTCTTGAAGGAGAGGGGGCGAAGATATTCTTTATCCGGGTTAAACCATACTACGCCGATATCGTCCACCGTAGCATCCGGGTTGTACTTCTGGAGTCCGTTCAAGCTTCCGCCGGTTCCCAGGCGCACGAACCACTCTCCGCTGTCGAGCTGGGCCTCTACTTGCTCCTGCTTCATAACCAGGATATCAGGATTCGTAATTCCCTTGGTGTACAGCTCGTGCATGAAGGCGGCATCCTTCTTGAATTCGTCGGTTTCAATCCAGGATTTGACTTCTCCGTTCTGGTTGACATAGATGAACTTATCCTTAACGGTGAACGGGAAGGTGTCATAGGTCCGGTGCAGGATGGAGGTATGCAGATTAATCGGGTCAAAATCGGCCCGGGTGCCTAAGTAAGGCTTGTTCTTCCCCTTCCAGTTCTTCATCACCGTCTCCCAGGCGCTGATCAGCTCAGCCGGAGTTGTAGGCTCCTGCAAATTGTTCTCGCGGAGAATGTCGCGGCGGATATTGAACTGGCCTTCACTGGCCATTTCAACCCAGTAGGAGGGGACGATATAATATTTCCCGCCGATGGTGGCTCCATTGAAGATGTCCTCCGGAATATTCTTTTTCAGGTTGGCTCCGTACTTCTCAATCTCCTCTGAGATATCGGCCAGTGCACCCCGGGTATAATAGTTGGAAAAAGGAGTGCGGTCCTGCATGACATGAAACAGATCGAACTCTTCGCCGGTGGACAGCATCAGGTTCAGCTTCTGGTCCCAGGCATCCCAGGGGATGAAGATTTTCTCCACGGCAACGCCGACACCGTCTGCAGCCAGCTTCTCATTGACCTTCTCGAACACCTTCTGGTAGTCTTTCGGCTCGGTGCCGGGAACTACGTATTTGATCTTGACGACCTCAGAGTTATTAGCATTCTCTGCATTCGGGGATGAAGCATTGCTTTCTCCATTTGCGCCAGGGCTGGCATTATCCGCCTTGCCGCACCCGACCAGGGTGGACAGGGCAAGCACCACAGCTAACAGGGTTGCATAGGATTTTCTCATGAATAATACGGACCTCCTCTTATGTTGTCTTCTATATGTTAACCCCTAAGGGATGACATCAGCCTTTCACTGAACCGATCACGAGCCCTTTCACGAAGTACTTCTGTAAGTAAGGATAGAGGAAGATGATCGGCCCGATGGTTACGATGGCTGTCGCCATCTTGACCGACTCCGAAGGAAGCGTAACGTCGCTTGTTCCGGCCAGCATGGCCATATCGTTCAGCATACTGATCTCCGATTGCATCTGCAGCAGCATGAATTGCAGCGGGTACAAGTCTTTCGAGTCGATCAGCATGATCGCATTCCACCAATTGTTCCAATAATCCAGTCCATAGAAGAGGGCGATGGTCGCCAGTACCGGTTTACATAACGGAAGATAGATCTTGAAAGCAATGACAATATCACTGGCCCCGTCTATGGTGGCGGATTCCCGCAGCGAGTCAGGAATGCCGTTCATGAAATTGCGCACCAGGAAGAGGTTGAACGGGCTGAACAGCAGGGACGGAATAATCAGAGCGAGAATATTATCGGTTAAGCCGAGCGCCCGGTTCATCAGATACCAGGGCACAATGCCGGCGGAGAAAATCATGGTGATAAAAAAGTACAGGGCCAGCAGATTGCGGTGCCTCACATTTTTGTTCGCCAGGGTGTAGCCTGCCATAGAAGTAATCAGCAGGGCCAGCGTGGTACCGACGAGAGTGACAAAGATCGAAATGCCATAGCTCTGAATGACCTGGGAGCCGCTCGTGAAGATCAGCTTATAGGCATACAGAGAGAATTTCTCCGGAAACAGGCTATAGCCGTTCTTAAGAATGGCATCCTCATCCGTGATCGAGATCATCAGCACAAGCAGCATCGGAAGCAGGCACAGCGCCGAATAGACCGCAGTCAGTGTGTACATGACCGTCTTGCTGATTGAGAACTTTTTCATTAAAACTCCTCCTTCCCGGATTTAATATAATGCGCCGTCTTTAAAGTACTTGCGGGTAATGGCATTGGTACCAAAGACAAGGATGAATCCGATAACGGACTGGAACAGTCCTACGGCCATGGCTTCGGAAGGGTCGCCGATCTGGCGCAAGGAACGGAATACATACGTATCAATAATATCCGTGGTCGAATACAGTGTGCCGTTGTCCCCGATGAGTGCATAGATCATCCCGAAATCGCCATACATAATTTTGCCGACTGAGAGCATGGTCAGGATAATAACCGTTGGCATCATTAGCGGAAGTGTTATCCTAAAACACATTTGCAGGCGGTTCGCCCCGTCAATCTCTGCGGCTTCATACAACGTCTCGTCAATGCCGGTAATGGTTGCCAAGTAGATGATAGCGCTCATACCGGCGCCTTTCCACACATGCATGATGGTCAGAATCGCCGGCCAGGACTGGGCATCGGTATACCAGTTCACGGAGTCCATTCCGAATTGGTTCAGGATTCTATTAATCACGCCCATATCCATGGAGAAAAGCGCATACAGAACATAGCTGATGACGATCCATGAGATGAAATTCGGGAATAACATCAGCGACTGGCTGATCTTCACAAATAGCTTCTTGCGCAGCTCGTTCAGCACCAATGAAATAGCCAGCGCCATCAGGGTACCAAAAATAATAAACAGTAAATTAAGGTAAATGGTATTAAAGGTAACTGTAAGCGCTTTATTGGAACGGAAGAAAAACTCAAAGTTTTTGAACCCCACCCATTCGCTATGGAAGATTCCCTTTGTATAATTGAAGCGCTGGAAAGCAATGACCAGATAAGGATAGGTCATATACCCGAAAATAAATGTGTATGCCATGGCCGGCAAAACTAACAAATAGGATGTGCCATTCCTGCGGATGTCAGACAGTATGCTCAATCCTGGCCGCCGTTTTTTCTTCAATTCCTGTTCCCCCCTATTTGTTATAAATGACTGTTGCCATGATTTCAGCTTAGCCATAGCCGCAGCAAGTGTCTATTTCGAAACCCGGCAAACGCTTTCGAATTAGCTGACAAGGCTTTCAAAAAAACGGAATGGCTTTCATTTTCCCCTGATTCAGTACCTTTTCGGCCGTAAATGGTCTATATTTAGAAATGATAACGGGCAGCAAGGGGAGGAATTCAGCATGCGGACAACCATCAAGCGGCTTGTTCGATACAAGGCCTTTCAAAAACTCACAATCTCATATTTCCTTCTCGTTCTGCTAACTGTAAGCCTGCTCTCCAGTGTACTCTTCTCCTTGTTCTCCAGAAGCACCATCAAGGAGATCGAACGCAATTCCCGGGCGATGTTATCCCAGATTACTTACGCCTCCGATGTCGTCTATAACCAGGTCATGACGATCGGAAATACACTGCTGATTCAACCGGAGATCCTTACCTTTCTGGATGAGACGGTGGAGGACAAGGTAAGCAATTATCATATTTTTCAGCAGATCGAACAAATTGCCAATTTGAACCCTTATATCCATAGTATCGGAATCCACCGGCCTTCTACAGGAACAACAATCGATACAGCCGGGCTTCCGTTCGACGCATCGCTCACTGCGCTCAGCGCGAAGCAGTACATGGAATTCAATCCGCGCAGCCTGAAGGTTGCAAGCCGTAATAGCGGCAGACCCTTACAGTTCCTGACCTTCTTGCTGTACCCGAATTTCGCATACCAGACCACAGGTAGTCCGCTGATCTATATCAATGTGGAGGAGCAGTCGATTCTGGCGACCATCCGCAAGATCGGCAAAGCGGACGCCGCTAATAATGTCTTCGTGATTAATAATGAAGGTAAAGTGCTGTCTCACACCGATTCCAATCTGTTCCTGGATGATCTATCCGGGGAGGAGTATGTGCGGACGATATTAATTGAGAACCAACCGGAGAACAGCTTCACCACGACGATCGCAAACCAAAAGAATTTGGTCACTTATGTAAAATCAGAGGAACTGGACTGGTATTTTGTAAGCGTTTCACCGTACTCCGAGCTCATCTCTGACATTGACAGGCTACGGAGCATTACGCTGCTGGTCACAGCCGGTATTGTACTTGCAGGCCTGTTGCTCTCTATCCTGTTGACCTCGAACATGAACAGACCCTTAACGGCACTACTGGAAAAAGTGATGCCAAATCCGGTCAAACCGGCATCCGGCTTGGCACTGATTGATGAGTACAAGATGATGAACGAGGTGTTCCAATCCTATCATGAACGTGAGAAATCGATGCAGTTCGTCATCAACCATTCTTCCCGGACGGTTCGTGAGCATTATCTTCATGCCTTGCTGCGTGGTCATTCTCTGGAGAATTCGGTCTCAAGCGAAATTATTAAGGAGATCGGCGAGGAGGTTGCGGGGCCGTTCTTTGGCGTGCTGGTGTTCAAGATTAATGAGCTTGAGCCTGCAGGAGAGAGGATGGAAGGGAAACAGCAGGCCTTGCTACGCTTCGCGCTTGGGAATATCGCCAAAGAGCTGCTGGAGCATAACGGCCCCTGTGATGTTCTCATTATGGGAGGAAACGAAGCGGCCGCCATCCTTCAATACACGAAAAATCAGCTCCCGGAGGAGCTGAAGCCTGCCTTGCGTGATGTTCAAAGCTTCCTGAACCGTTACTTCAAGGTGACAGTATCTATTGGTATAGGAGATATAGCCTTTGGCAAGGGAAATATTCCGTCCTCGTATACTTCCGCGCAGCAGTATGTGAAATACCGCTTAATCTATGGAAAGGAAGCGATTCTGGATGCAGCGGCGACAAGGCACCATGTGTTGACGGCCTTAAGCTATCCCGGCGCCTGCGAGAAGAAGCTGATTGATGCCGTGCAGCAGGGCAAGCCGGAGCCTATTATTAGCGCCACCCAAGAATTTATCGATACCATATCCGGCGGTTCGGTTCATCAGATCATTACCTTTAGCACTCAGCTCATGTTGTCTTTGCTGAAACGTTTCGATTATTTACAGCATGTGCCGGATTCTAACTTCAATGATTACCTGCAGGCGGTAACCGAGATTGAAGGTGCTGAGGATTTGGCGGAGATCCGCAACCTGTTTGGCCGCTATTGCTCCACGATCTGCAAGTTAATTGAAGACAAAAATCACTGGATGAATGCTAAGAAGCATAATAGTCTCATTGAAAAAGTACAGAATTATGTCCATGAACATTATGCCGAGCCTAATATTTCCCTCGATCTGGTGTCCAAAATCGCCGGACTGTCACCCAGCTATTTGGGCAAGCTGTTCAAAGGAGCAACCGGGCAATCCTTCAGTGAATACCTGAACAACACCCGGCTGGACAAAGCCAGGGAGTTACTTGCTGCTACACCTGACACGGCGGCCAAGATCAGTGAAGCGGTCGGGATCTACAACATCACTTACTTCTCCACCCTGTTCAAGAAAAAGTACGGGCTGACCCCTTCGGCCTTCCGTGAGCAGGAGGCGATGAAAGGCGCCGCAGGTGATGAGGAGTGATCATTTCCCGCTTAAGGCTGCTCCGCATATCTCCACCAGGCAAAGGTTCCGGCGATTCCGATAATCCCGGTATAGGCAAGTATGATGATACTACTTAGCTGCAGCGAACCGGTGCTTTGAAATACCGAGGGGATGGTCCATGGGAAATAAGGCGCGAATCCGAAGGAGGCCAATACATTGGACAGAATGACGATGATCAGGATAAGCCCAAGGGGGGCCAGGTAGCCCTTGGTCACATTAGCCAAAAGAATGCTTGGCGCGGTCACAAAGATGTACAGCAGTGAGGTGATCAGGAATTTAATGAACAAGCTCCAAATGAAAGCGGCGGACCCGCCTGCAACGCCGAGGATGGCCCCTACGGCAAGACCTACGGCAAACATATAGATGGAAAGTAACAGACACCATGCTAAAATGACCAGGAATTTGGACAATACAATTTTCGCTCTGGAAATGGGCTTGGCCAGTAAATCTTTGATGGTCCGGTCCGAAAATTCCCGTCCGAATACCCATGCGGCTACAAAGGTGTATCCGATCAGTCCCAGCGGGGCAAGTGTCTCCAGCAATCCGTTTAAATACGCTTCCCAGTTGACACCGTCACTGGATAATACATTTCCGACGCCCATCATGATGGGCCCGAAGCCTAGAACCAGAAACATAATCCAGAACACATTCGAGCGGATAATCTTGCGTAGCTCACAATGTAACACCGATAGAATATTCATTATTTAATCCCCCTGTTAACCCCGATGGTGCGGAGAAAATAGCCTTCCAGATCCTCTGTAACTACCCGGAGTGACGTTGGCGGCTGATTGCAGGTAACAAGCAGTTCGGCCAGCCGTTCAGGATGATCTGCCGCATGTTCATTGGTTAGTTTAATAGAGCCGTCCGGGGTATCCACAAAGTCATAGCCATGCTCTTCCAGCACCTTCTTTAAGGCAGGTTTGTTCCGGCCGTTCACGACCAGGCTTTTCTCTAAGGACTGCTCCAGCTTATCCATTGCGACTTCTTGCACCAGCTGGCCGCCGTGGATAATGCCAATCCGTGTGGACACCTTCGAGAGCTCCTCTAACAGATGGCTGGATATAAAAACAGTGATGCCGAAATTGTGCGCCAGATTGTATAACATATTCCGTATCTCCGCCACGCCTGCGGGATCAAGGCCGTTGATCGGCTCGTCCAGGATTAGAATTTCCGGGTTGTGAATCATCGCTTTGGCAAGTCCCAGGCGCTGCTTGTTCCCCAGTGAGAGATGCTTTGCTTTTTTATTTTTGTGCGGTTCCAGCCCCAGCTTATAGATCACCTGATGTACGGCATCCGGGTCCGGCAAGCCTTGCATACGCCGTGCGATATCCAGATTCTCCGTTACCGTCAGATCCGGATAAAAGGTAGCCTCCTCCAAATATCCGACGTTACTCCATAATTTAGAGTTTCCAGCATCGACCTTCTCACCTAACATATAGAGCTTGCCGGAAGTAGGCTTAATCATCGCCAGGAGCATCTTGATCGTCGTTGTCTTCCCGGCGCCGTTAAGTCCCAGGAATCCGTAGATCTCTCCCCGGCTGACCTCCAGCGAAAGATTGTTTAATATGGTATAATCGCCAAAGCTTTTGTGCACTCCGTCAATTTGTATAGCGGGCGTGCTGCCGATTCTTTTCTTGGATAAAATACTCATTCTTCCTCAAACCTCCTGCTTGGTTCCAGTGATTGTTGCATCCTTCTACAACGTATTGTCACATCCAAACATGAAGCTTTATTAAAAGAAAAATAAATTGATCTGAAGAAAATATAAAAAACTATAAAGGCAGGCTGAATCTAATCCCGAGACCGCCGTATTCGGAGGAGTAGGCCACAATCTCGCCCCCGTGATGCTCAATAATCGATTTACAGCTGGCCAGCCCCAGGCCAAGTCCGCCCTTCCGGATCTGCCGCGACGGGTCCACCGTGAAGAATTTGAGGAACAGCGAAGACATATCCTTATCCGGCACGCCAATGCCATTATCCTCAATCTGAAAATAAGCATGATGCTCCCGCAGGTATCCGGTCATATACACCTTCAGCTCATTCTTTCCACCATATCGTACGGCATTGCTGAAGAGGTTGCCGAACACCCGGCGGAGCATCGGTTCATTGACCGTCAGCCAAATGCTGTCCGTGAAGGAATGGCGGCATGTCAGTTCAATATCAAGTCCCGCCAGCTCGTATTCGTATTCAAAAGCAATCTCTTCAAACAATTTTGTCGCTTTTACAGGTGTAGCTGTCATGGATTCGAGCTCCAGTTTTTCTTTGGTGAAGCTGGAGAAATCATTAAGGAGCTCAACCATAAAGGCTGACTTTCGCTGAATCAATTCATAAAATTCCTGCTTTTCAGCTTCGGGTAAGTCCCTATGTGTAGCCAGAAGTTCAGTGAAGCCGTTAATTGAGGTGAGGGGTGTCTTCAAATCGTGGGCGATGGCGGCAAGCATATCGGTCTGTTCTCTGTGGGCGAGCTGAAGCCGATGCTCCATTTTATTGAAATGCTTATAGAGCTCTCCGATCTCATCCTTACGCTTCAAAGCCAGCGGAGGCAAGGGATGGACCACATTGACTTCCCCCAGCCGGGCATTCAGACGCCGGATAGGCTTCTCAATATAATAATGAATATAGATGATCAGAATGAAAAATATACAGCCCGCGATGGCGAAGATGGGTAGCAGTAATACTATATATGGTGAATCCAGTAAGGTGGTACGTATAGGGGAATATACCGCAAAGACAAACTTCAAATACAAACCAATAGAGAACATCAGAATCAGCAGCATCAGCAGGAATAGCAGGGGAAGCTTTATTTTCAGTTTCATCCTATTGCTCTCTTTCCGTGTATTTATAGCCTATGCCCCAAATGGTTTTGATGAAGTTATGCTCAGGACCCAGTTTCTTGCGGATATTCTTGATATGAACCGTTACAGTATTGATCTCTCCGTATTCGTCTCCCCAGACATTCTCATAGATCTGCTCACGGCTGAGTACCTGGTTAGGGTGACGCATCAGGATAGACAGAATCTGAAATTCCTTCGCGGATAAGTCGAGCTTCCGGCTGTACAGGAAGGCTTCATACGTTTTGTCATTCAAAATGAGCGGAGCATCAGCCGTGTCTTTGGCGGGAATAAGCTCGCCCCACTCTTTATGCAGCCTGTCCACTTTACGGAAATGAGCCTTGATCCTGGAGGCCAGCTCCTGAATACTGAACGGCTTGGTCATGTAATCATCTGCGCCGATTTCCAGACCGATAATTTTATCGATGTCCTGATCCCGCGCACTTAATAACAGAATGGGAACATTATAAGAGGACCGGATCGTTCTGCAGACATCCAGTCCATTCATATCAGGCATCACTATATCCAGAACAATGAAATCAATGGGGTGATCATCCACCGCTGATAGGGCTTCCCGCCCGGAACTGGCCGTGATGACGGCGAATTGCTCATATCTTAGCGTCTTGGTGATGAGTTTCACGATTTCTTCATCATCGTCTACAACTAATATCGTTTTTGACATTGGACTACCTCCCGGGCACTAACCATTCTGAGGTTAATCATAATTGCTTGACCTTGTTGTTGCAATTCTTGGAGAAATGCCTGCTAACAACACCCACCAGCAGCGGCAAGAGCAGCATGCCAAATAACCGGGCCGGATAAGAGATACTCTTGTCCGGCCCGGTTATTTACTGCCTAGTAGTTAGTTTAGGGATTCTTGCGTTCCTTCTTCTCTTCCGAATCTGGTGCAAGGCCGGGAGCTGCTACTTCCGGGTCATTCCCCAGCACGGCGCCTACGATCTCATCCAGCTTGTCTGTTTCCGATTGACCGTCTGCCGGACTGGATTCGCCCTCCGGAATCGGGTGGACACCTGCGGTGCGTCCGTCGAGCGGAGCTTTATCATCATCCTTCATCTGTAAGTCTCCCTTCTATGTGCAGGTTCTGTCTTAGGATGTGTCTGCAATAACCGTTCTATGTAACGATAACCGCAGCGGAGGATGATGAACCATAAGGCTGGTTAGGAGTGGTGGACCACTTCCATACTCTTTTCCAGGGCAGTCTTATAATAGTGGCATTTATGGTCTATGACTTCCATCGTTTTTCTTAATTCCTCCATCTGCGCTTCTACGGAAGCCTTTCGCTCCAGGAACATGTCGTATCGGCGCTGCAGGGTGGAATCTCCTTCGGAGCACCATTCAATGAAATGCTTAATCTCTTTGATGGGCATCCCGGAGGCCTTCAGGCATTCAATGATCCGCAGGGCCTCCATGTCGGAGGGCTTGAATACGCGTTTGCCGCTGGGAGTTCTCTCTATAGAAGGGAGCAGGCCCTCTTTGTCATAATAACGAAGGGTATGCGGGGTCATGTTGAAATGCGCTGCGGCTTCACTTATGGAATAGGTCTTCATCTTATATCTCCTGTCCTGAATATTTCGGGCTTGACTTAGAGTTAACTTTAAGGAATATCATAGGCTTTGTAAAGCTTAAGGCAAGATGTCTACTATTCTATTGAAAAGAGGTCTCATTATGATACAAGTTAACGCACGCGCTGCATTCAGCCAGGAAGGCCCGTTCAAGCTGACTACGATCGAACGCCGGGAGTTACTGCCGCAGGATGTTCTGATCGAGATTAAATATGCCGGGATTTGCCATTCCGATATTCATACCGCCCGCGGAGAATGGGGACCGGTGAAATATCCGCTGGTTCCGGGGCATGAGATTGCCGGGATTGTCAGCCAGATCGGTTCTGGAGTGACGAAATATGCTGTTGGCGACCGTGTAGGGGTAGGCTGTATGGTGGATTCCTGCGGCGAATGCAGCAGCTGCCAACAAGGTGAGGAGCAATATTGCCTGGAGGGGAACACAGGAACATATGGAGCGACTGACCGCCACGGACACTATACACAAGGCGGATATTCCACACATATCGTTGTCACTGAAGACTTCGTGGTGCGGATTCCCGACAGCCTTCCACTTGACGCTGCTGCACCTCTATTGTGTGCCGGAATCACCACTTATTCACCACTGCGCCACTGGGGAGCTGCTCCCGGCAAAAAGGTAGCTGTAGTGGGTCTCGGCGGCCTGGGGCATATGGCAGTCAAAATTGCTCATGCCATGGGGGCTGAGGTTACGGTGTTATCCCAATCCCTGAAGAAAAAGGAAGACGGCCTGCAATTGGGCGCAGATCATTATTATGCGACCAGTGATGCGGAGACATTCAAGCAGCTAGCCGGTTCCTTCGATCTGATCATTAATACGGTCAGTGCGCAGGTGAATATCAATGCTTTCCTGTCACTCCTGGCGCTGGACGGAACCCTGGTGAATGTTGGTGCGCCTGCTGATCCCTTAGCTGTTAACGCCTTCTCGCTGATCGGCCACCGCCGCTCCTTTGCCGGTTCGATGATTGGGGGAATCCGCGAGACGCAGGAGATGCTTGATTTCTGCGCAGAACATCAGATTGCTTCCGAGATTGAAGTGATTTCGGCTGACCAGATTGACGAAGCCTGGGAGCGTGTGCTGGCCTCGGATGTGCGTTACCGCTTTGTAATTGATATCAGCACGATGGGGAAGGCATAAGTTTTTAGAGGAGTAAGATCTTTAATCTATATTGTTTGAAAAATAGCCTGCGGGAATGGAACTACTCCATTCCCGCAGGCTATTAGTAATTCTGCCTAGCTTCTCCTACGAGAAGCTGTATAACCGTACCCCGTGTGCAGGCACGGTAGTTTGCAGCACACCGCCGCTAAGCTCAGCAGGCGTCTGGCTCCACAGCTCCGTACCTGCGGCCACGCCGCCGAGGCCGATCTCTTCGAGGCTCAGGTCGACCGGCAGCGGACTGTTGCCAATGTTGAAGACGGCTGCATACCGGGTGCCGTCGTCATGAGCTGCGGTCCAGACGATCAGCTCATCGCGGTACAGGGCTTCCCTGGCGCCATGGCTCTCGCGCTGCATCCGCAGCACCTCGCGGTTGGTGAGCAGGGACAGGGTCCAGTCGTCATTGTCCCGCAGCTCGCCGCCGAAGATCAGCGGCGAACGGAAAATACTCCACAGCGACATCATCGTCAGCTGCTCGTCCCGGGTGAAGCGGGTCCAGCGGTCATCCCCGCCGCCGTCGACGGAGCGGACGCCGATGTGGCCGAGCGGCAGCATATCACAATCCGGCCAGGAGCCGGCCTGCGGGACGCCCTGCCAGCTGCGGCAGCGGCTGAACATGTCCAGCAGCAGCTCCCAGCGGTCCCAGAAGTCATCCGTGATGCGCCACATGTTGGCATGCCCGGTGAAATGTTGTGCGTATTCTACCGGAGCAGGGCCGGGTGAGAGACTTAGTACCATCGGGCGGCCGCAGTTCTCGATAGCCTGGGAGATCAGGTCAATCTCCGGCTGATGGGTATCGTACAGTCTGGAGGCGGCGATGTCATCCACCTTGACCAGATCGACGCCCCACTGGGCGTACAGTTCAAAGAGTGAATTGTAGTAGGCCTGAGCGCCTTCCTTAGATGCATCGACACCGTACATATCTGTATTCCACGGACAGATGGAGTTCGTGTGCGCGATCTCGCGGGCAGTTGCCTCCGTCCCCAGAATAGCGGTTCCCGCATGGGCGGCCTGACGCGGAATGCCGCGCATAATATGAATACCGAACTTCAGTCCCAGGCTGTGGACATAGTCTGCTAGCGGCTTGAAGCCCTGTCCGCCCGCTGCCGAAGGGAAGCGGTTCTCGGCAGGCATCAGCCGGGAGTATTCATCCATGATTAGAGGGACGAAGGGACGATACAGAGAGGACACGGCACCAGGCTCATACCACTGGATGTCAACGGTGATATAGCTCCAGCCGAAGTCTTTAAGATGCTCGGCCATATATTCCGCATTGCCGCGGATTTCCGCTTCTGTTACGGCTGCGCCGTAGCAATCCCAGCTGTTCCAGCCCAGCGGGGGGACAGGTGCTGCAAGCTTATGATTCATTGTATAATCTCCTTGTCAGATGGATTATTGCTCTTCATAAGTCCATCATAATCAAGGATAAATCCAATATCTATAGTAATCTTATAAGCCGAATAGCACTATATTGCGCTTAGTCAAAAAAGAGCTGGCGGTAAGTCAGGCTCTCGCCCCCGCTGCGGAAATCGCCCGGTGTCAGTCCGGTCAGGCTGCGGAACGCCTTGATAAAGTAGCTTCCGCTGGAGTAGCCGATCTGCTGGGCAATGGCTTCAATACTTAAGCTCGTCCCCCGGAGCAGCTCCATCGCCTTCTCCGTGCGGACCCGGGTCAGATAAGCGCCGGGCGTATGGCCGGTGCTGGCCGAGAAGCGGCGGATGAGATGATACTTGGACAGGGAGACATGCTCCGACAGCTGGTCGATGCTGATCATCTGCGAGTAATGCTGCTCAATGAATGCAGCGGCGCGCTTGATATTCTCTGACCAGTTGTCCCTGTCGCGCAGCGTAGCTGCCTGCATGCGGGTCAATTCGGTCATGAATTGGTAGACGCTGGACGAGGCGATCAGCGGATCGGAGATTCTGCCCGCTCCGGCATCCATTACCATCATCCGCGCCAGCCGGACAGGGGCACAATCTGCGGGCAGCCGGGGCACCTCGCCCGCTTCGCGCAGGAATCTGCGCCAGTGGGGCAGGATCAGGCTTGGACGCAGCAGGAGGAACAGGAACTCCCAGGGCTCTGCCGCATCCGGCGGATAATAATACCGGTGCGGCCCCGGGATTTCCGCCAGCAGAGCCTGTCCGGCCCGGACCCGGTAGGTCCGGTTCTCTGACTCGAACACGCCCTCACCGGAGAGGGTGTACTGGAACAGCAGCAGCGGGCCGTCGCTGCGCTCCATACCGTCCCAGCGGTAAGCGGGATCGGAGACGGAATCATAACCGGCGGCGAACAATACGCACAGCTGCAGCTCCTTATCTTCGGCAAAGCGAAAGCCATAGGTTCCTCTGGGGATGTCCATGGAGATCCTCCTTTTTTCAAAATATAGAATGTATATGTTACCACTTGACAAGTACTTATTATCTTAGCACACCAACCTAAGCAGCTATATGAAAAGCACTGCTAAACAATCTTCATTGCCAAGATAAAGCACCTTTGCTACTGTTACGAATAGAAACGAAAGAAGGAAGGTTATGGAATGTCCCAGATGCAAACGTACAAACCGGCAGCTCATCATGTCAGAATTATCGGGCGCACCCACTGGATGGGGGAGGTGCTGTGGCTGGCGCTCTCCGGCGGCGGGGTGGAATTCTCTTTCTACGGCCGGGCGGCCCGGATCACTCTGCAAGGCGATGATATTGCTGCAACCGGCAACAATCTGGCCCGGATCGGGATCAGCGTTAACGGCCGGCGGGTGATAGACGATCAGGTGGATCAGCCGCGCAAAACCTATACAGTGTTCGAAAGCGACACCGCGCAAGAGGTTACTGTAAGAATTACGAAGCTGTCTGAAGCGGCCATGTCAACGGTTGGAATAAGCGAGATTGAGGTGGAAGCCGAGGGCGGAATTATGCCGACTCCATCTCCGCAGCATACGATTGAATTCATCGGCGATTCCATTACCTGCGGGTATGGTGTGGATGATGAAGAGGCGCTACATACTTTTTCTACGGCTACAGAAGATGTGACAAAGGCCTATGCTTACCTGAGCGCAGAGCAGCTTGGTGCGGATTACAGTATGGTGTGTTACAGCGGATACGGCATTATTACCGGGTATACAGAAAATGATCAGAAGCTGACCACACATCTTCTGCCCGATTATTACGAGAGGGTAGGCAAGTCTGAAGGGAGGTTCGGCGGCAGCCTGCTGCCTCAGGAGACACCTTGGGATTTCAGCAGATTCACGCCGGAGCTGATCGTCATTAATCTGGGGACCAACGACGATTCGTACACCAAGGAGGACTCCGCCAAGCAGGCGGATTATGCAGAGAACTATGTCTCTTTTCTCCAAAAGGTCAGACGGAATAATCCCGATTCCACCATTCTATGTACGCTCGGGATCATGGGAGACAGGCTGTATCCTGTCCTAGAGCAAGCGGTTGGCCGCTATACCAAGGAAACCGGCGACAGCAGGATCTCAGTGATGAAGTTCGAGGTACAGCGCGAAGAGGACGGCTACGCCGTTGACTTCCATCCCTCCCAGCTGACCCACCGCAAAGCAGCAGACAGATTAACGTCCGAGATCCGTAGGCTGATGAAGTGGTGATCGCCGATCACCGGTGAATCCCCTTCTCACGCACAAACCTCTCCAGCACCCCGAACTCCTCCGTCACCTTGGGGAAGGGCAGCGCGGCAAGGACCTGCTCCCGGTACGGGTTGCGGGCTCCTGCCGACAGGCGGGAATCCAGAATGCTGAGCACGCCGAGGTCTGTCTCGCTGCGGATTAGACGCCCGGTGCCTTGCCGCAGGCGGAGCAGCATGTCCGGCACGTAGACCTCCATAAGCGGATTCGCCGCCTGCGCAGCCTTGTATTCGTAGACGGGATCGGCCGGAACCGGGAACGGCAGCCGGAAGACGATCAGATGCGACAGATCCGCCCCCTCGATATTCACGCCTTCCCAGAACACACCGGTACTCAGCAGCACGCCCTTACTCGCCCGGAACTCAGTGATCACCCCGTCCTGGGAGGAGCCTTCCCGCTGCATATGCAGCGCCCAGTTTAGCTTCTCCGCACTCAGCTTCTTGTGAATGTACTTCATATCCTCTTTGGCCGAAAAAAGCACCAGCGTCCGCCCGTCCGTTACATTGCATAGCCGCAGCAGCTCCTTATACGCCGCTTCCAGATAAGCTTCGCGGTTGTTGTGGTTATAGTAAGGAACGTCCTTGGCAATATACATCATCGTATGGTGGTCATAATCGAACGGTGAAGCCTGACGCTCCATATACTCCCCCCTGTAGCCCAGTGAACGGGACAGATAAGCGTACTGCTCCGCAAGCGTATCACCGGACTGGCTGAGGGTTGCGGAGGTCAGGATGACAGAGGTCTTGCCGCTAAATAGACTGTATTTCAGGAATTGGCTGATCCCCTTGGGGCAGATGCTGACGGCAGCTTCTCCCCGGGGCTGGCTGGCCCAGAGCAGATAGTTGTCCTCTGTCCCGGCAAGCACCTGGAAGAGGTCAATCATTCCGTTAACCGCTTCGAAGGTATTGTCGATCTCCCGCTCATGCCGGGAAGTCAGGACCGAGAGACTGAGGCGGAACTCCTGCAGAATCTGCACAGCTTGCTCTAGCGGGACTCCTGTAATCGCCGATACTTTAATCCGGTCAGTGTCCTGCTTGGCCGTATGCAGCAGGTCTGCTTCTATCTGTCTGAACAGCTCTTTGGCGCAGCGCCGGACGAACTGGAAGGACTTCATCAGGCTGCGGTCTGCGGATTGCTTGTACAGCAGCTGCATGGCATCCTCCAGCACCCGTGAGGTCCCCCGGAAGGTGAATTCCAGTGTCTGGGCATCCCGGACCTTGGCCTCCAGATTATGCGCTTCATCTATAATGATCAGCGCAGGCCGCTCGGTGATCAGGCCCTTGGTTCCTTCTTTTTTCCTAATGAGGTCACGGATCAGCAGGTCCTGGTTCACGATGATGATATCCATCTCGCCCGGGCCGGCGTTGATCTTGGCCCGCATGTCATAGAAGGCGCAGGTATGCTTGTAGTGGCAGTGCTCGAACTTGCAATCCGTCACACACACGTTAGACCACAAGGCATCACTGACCCCGCCCTTCAGATCTGCCCGTTCGTTGATTTCTGCATTCAGGATACCTTCTGCGAGTACAGTGAGCGGGGAACCGGGCTTCCCGGAGGGGAACAGGTCCGCTGCCCGGTACCGGCAGGCATATTGCCCCATGCCCTTGCCGACTACAGAGCGGACCATCGAGAAGCCGAGCCGGCTGCCGATGAACCGCAGATCCTTATGGATCTGTTCGGAGAGCTGGATGGACGAGGTGGCGATAATGACCGGCTGCCGGGAGAGCTGGTTAATGAGCAGGCCGGGAATCAGGTAGGCGAAGGATTTGCCGATGCCGACTCCGGCTTCAATCATTGCATTTCGGCCATGGATATAAGCGTCGGCAATATCCAGCGACATATCCTGCTGGCCGAGCCGTTCGGTGAGACCGAGCCGTTTGAACCGGTCATACATGCGGAAGATGGCATTGACCAGAGCAGGCTCGGCGTCTTTGGCCGGCTCCTTCTTCTGTAATTTGTAGAGATCATTTAACCAGCTGATGACGACCGCCCCTTTTCTGTATCAATGTTAGTCTTATCCTGCATGGATTACGGCAGAGGTTGTTATTATCTTAGATGGCGGGCGAACAGTCAAGGGTTAAGGCTGAATTTGTATTCTAGATTCTGGAAGTCCGTCCCTTACAGACGGGGGCGGGGCTACATTCGATCGGAAGGTCCATATCTATTATAATGAGGGCATAATCTGCGTACTGATCATGAAGGGAGAGAGAGGATATGAGCGAACGTCTGCCTTGTCAGACTCCGGGCTGCACGGGAACGATTCTTCCTGCAACCGCACTGAAGACCGGAGGCATCTGTATGCCCTGCTACCAGCAGAAGAGAGCGATGGGAAAACAGGCTTATATTGAACAGAATCGCAAAGAGGTGAACAGGTATGCCGGTATCCATGATCCGGTTGGAATTCTCACCATAATGCACAGCCCGCGGAAGCCTGATCCGCTAATCAAGGAAGTACCATACCCCCGGACCGCACAGGAGCTGTATCATGATCTGACGGAGGAACAGAGAGATCGGATGGAGAGCTACGCTGTTCATTTATTGGAAGAAGAGGATAGAGACCAGGCGGAGATGATTCTGGTGTCACTCCTCTGCTTCACGGATACACGGCTTGGGCCGGCTCTGGAAATGCTCCTCCACACAGGGAATTATGCGCCTGCCATCCTCTTCAAGGGTGCTGACGCGCAGGTCCGGGACCGGCTCATTGCCCAGGTGGAGTCCGATCCGGCTAACCGTAATCTGCTGCTGCTGGCGCTGGCCTGGATTGGCGATGAAGAGGTGGTCAGGCTATTTGCACAGTGGCGGCACTCCCCGCCGGAGTGGGCTGCGGCGTTATATCAGGCACCCGAGACGTATGCCCTTGAAGCAGGCTGGGAGCTGGATGCCGGAGGCGGCAAAAGGCAGCTGTACCCTTCTGAATGTTACCCCTTCCTGGT
This sequence comes from Paenibacillus sp. FSL R7-269, assembly GCF_000517865.1. Classification (NCBI taxonomy): domain Bacteria; kingdom Bacillati; phylum Bacillota; class Bacilli; order Caryophanales; family Paenibacillaceae; genus Paenibacillus; species Paenibacillus sp. FSL R7-269. The sequence goes on along the minus strand of NZ_ASPS01000007.1, from coordinate 70,336 downwards.
AAGCAGGGAAGACACTCCGGAAGCGCCAGGGGCACCGGCGGCTGTTCAAATGCTCCAGACAGAAACGCACGCCTGTCCTTGGTGTGGAGGTGCGCTAACCGTCTTATTCGATTACGATTTGCAGCATCCGCAGGTTAGATTCATGGAGCTTCCCGGCAAGCGGCTAAGAATTGCAGCCTGTATGCACTGCAACTGTTACGGTACTGTATATATGAAGGCTGATCTGGAGGGCGGTTATTCATGGAGTGAATATAATGTTGTTCCTGGATATCTGCCTGACAATACTGGAGGAGCACTGGCGTTCGACACATGGCATGTAATGCAGCTGTCGGAACAGCCGGCTGGCACTTATGAGAGTGCACATTGGGTGCTGGAGGCGCCGGCCTCGCAGATCGGAGGACATCCGGCCTGGATTCAGGATGCAGATTATCCGGCGTGTCCCTGCTGCGCACAGACGATGACTTTTGCAGCGCAGGCGGATATGGGCCAGGTAGCCGAGGACGAGGGGATTTATTATGCTTTTCTGTGCCGGGAGTGCCTGATAACAGCGGTGAATTACCAGCAGACCTGAGTTTCGTGATTTGAAATTTTGGGTATATAAGCTATATTTTCGAAATATAAACGTAAGCGAGCCACAAGCTGGAAAGTGAGGGTTCTCATGGATTTTCCGGTCAACATCCTGCTCGTAGACGATCATCCCGAGAATCTGCTTGCCCTTGAGGCCGTTCTCCGCGGAGAGCCTTACCGGTTGTTTCGGGCCTATTCCGGGACTGAAGCTTTACGCTGTCTGCTGGAGGAGGAATTCGCCGTCATTGTGATGGATGTGCAAATGCCGGGGATGGACGGGCTGGAGACGGCGCGCCTTATCCGTACTCGGGAGAAGAATCATGTGGTGCCGATTATTTTCATGTCCGCTAACAGTACGACGATGGAGGATATCTTCGCCGGTTATTCTGTGGGTGCGATGGATTACATGACGAAGCCCTTCGTCCCGCAGCTGTTCAAGTCGAAGATTGAGGGTTACGTCAGCATGTATGAAGCGAATAAAACGCTGCAGCTCCAGAGCGAAATGCTGAAGCAGCAGGCCCGGCAGCTGGAGAAGACGAATCAGGAGCTGAGGGAAGCGAAGGAAACCGCAGAAATTGCCTCTAAGGTAAAGTCGGAATTCCTGGCGATGATGAGCCATGAAATCCGCACGCCGCTGAACGGGATCATCGGGATGTCTGATCTGCTGCTGGCCTCGGATCTGCCGGAGGAATATTGTGAGATGGCGGGAATTATCCACACGAGCAGCAATGCCCTTCTGTCGGTGATCAATCCCATTCTCGATTATTCCAAGCTGGAAGCCGGGAAGCTGGTGGTGGAAGAGGCGCCGTTCTCTCTGCACGACTGCCTGAGCGAGACGGTTGCCCTATTCACCGCGAGGACCCGTGAGCGGAAGCTTGATATGGTGGTGGAGATTGATCCTGCTGTGCCTCCTGATCTGGTGGGAGATGTGAACCGTCTCCGCCAGGTATTGAATAATCTCGTGGGCAACGCCGTGAAGTTCACCCAGGCAGGCAGTGTATACATAATGGTTAACAGGCTGGAGGGACCGGCGGGGCAGCTTACGCTAGAATTCACAATCAGAGACACAGGAATCGGGATTCCCCCGGATAAAATCGGTGAGCTGTTCCAGCCCTTCTCCCAGCTCGATGCCTCTACCACGCGCAGGTTCGAAGGCACGGGGCTAGGCTTATCGATCAGCAAAGCTCTGGTGGAGCTGATGGGCGGAAGCATCCGGGTCGAGCCATCGGAGGAACCCGGGGCTACGTTTGTTTTTACAATTGCCGTTCGTGAGCATCTTGGATTGGAGCAAAAATACGTGCTGAATAAGGGGCAGGGTTGATACTATGAGCGATGACAACCAAATCAAAGAGAACCAGGGCGATGGAATAGACGCCGGTGAACTGCTGAGCGCCTTGATGGCGATGAAGAAGGGCAATTTCTCCCACCGGATGCCTTATGACCGTACGGGGATCGCCGGTAAGGTAGCGGATACGTTCAACGAGATTATGGATATTCAGGAGAGCCTGGTGAACGAGGTTCAGACGGTGGCCAGAGTGGTCGGCAAGGAAGGGAATCTGTCGAGACGGTTCGTGCAGAAGAATCTGGGCGGGTCCTGGGAGACGGTGACCGATTCCTTGAATGGCCTGGTGATTGACCTGATTCAGCCGACCAGCGAGATGGTCCGGGTAATTAACGCCGTGGCCAAGGGCGATCTGTCCCAGCAGGTGGAGCTGGCGATCGAAGGACGGCCGCTTACCGGCGAGTTCCAGCGGACGGCAAGCAATATTAATAGGATGGTGAATCAGCTCAGCACGTTCGCCTCCGAGGTTACACGCGTGGCGCGTGAGGTCGGTACCGAAGGTATTTTGGGCGGACAGGCTGATGTGAAGGGGGTCTCCGGCACCTGGAAGGATCTGACCGACAGCGTCAATTATATGGCGACGAATCTGACGGATCAGGTGCGCAATATTGCGGCGGTGACCACGGCGGTAGCGAACGGCGATCTGTCGAAGCAGATTACGGTCAATGCGCGCGGCGAAATCATGGAGCTGAAGAATACGATCAACACAATGGTGGATCAGCTCTCCATGTTCGCCTCTGAGGTGACCCGGGTAGCGCGTGAGGTCGGGACTGAAGGCAAGCTCGGCGGACAGGCTGATGTGAAGGATGTCTCCGGCACCTGGCGGGATTTGACCGAGAGCGTCAACTATATGGCGTCCAACCTGACGAATCAGGTGCGGAACATCGCGGTGGTGACCACGGCGGTTGCCAACGGCGATCTGTCGAAGAAGATTACGGCCGATGTGCAGGGCGAAATTCTGGAGCTGAAGAACACGATCAATACGATGGTGGATCAGTTATCGACCTTTGCTTCTGAGGTCACTCGCATGGCACGTGAGGTGGGTACGGAAGGGATTCTCGGCGGGCAGGCTGACGTCAAGGGTGTGTCCGGCACCTGGCGGGATTTGACTGAGAGCGTCAACTATATGGCGTCCAACTTAACGAATCAGGTGCGCAATATCGCGGAAGTGACCACGGCGGTAGCCAAGGGAGACTTGTCGAAGACGATTACCGTCGATGCGAAGGGCGAGATTCTGGAGCTGAAAAGCACCATTAATATCATGGTGGACCAGCTCAGCAATTTCGCCTCCGAGGTCACGCGAGTGGCGCGAGAGGTATCAACAGAAGGGATTCTTGGCGGACAGGCCGATGTGAAGGGCGTCTCCGGGACCTGGAAGGATCTGACCGACAGCGTGAACTTCATGGCGGGTACGCTGACGGATCAGGTGCGCAATATCGCAGAAGTGACGACAGCCGTGGCGAAGGGGGATCTGTCCAAGCAGATTACGGTGAATGCAACCGGCGAGATCCTGGAGCTGAAGAACACCATTAACACCATGGTGGAGCAGCTGTCGATCTTCGCTTCCGAGGTGACGCGTGTGGCGCGCGAGGTCGGCACTGAAGGGATGCTGGGCGGGCAGGCGCAGGTGAAGGGTGTAGCCGGGACCTGGCGCGATTTGACCGAGAGTGTGAACTACATGGCGTCCAACCTGACGAATCAGGTGCGCAATATTGCGGTGGTAACGACAGCGGTGGCGAACGGCGATCTGTCCAAGAAAATCACTGCGGATGTGCAAGGCGAAATTCTGGAGCTGAAGAATACGATCAATACGATGGTGGACCAGCTCTCCATGTTCTCCTCCGAGGTGACGCGTGTAGCGCGCGAGGTGGGTACAGACGGCAAGCTCGGCGGCCAGGCGCAGGTGAAGGGAGTAGGCGGCACCTGGAAGGACTTGACCGAAGGTGTAAATAACATGGCCCGCAATCTGACGGATCAGGTGCGTAATATTGCAGATGTGACTACGGCGGTTGCCAAGGGCGACCTGTCCAAGAAGATTACCGTAGACGTCAAGGGCGAGATTCTGGAGCTGAAAAATACGATTAACACCATGGTGGATCAGCTCTCGATCTTCGCCTCCGAGGTGACGCGTGTAGCGCGCGAGGTGGGCACGGATGGTAAGCTGGGCGCACAGGCCGAGGTGAAGGATGTCTCCGGGACCTGGAAGGATCTGACTGATACGGTGAACTTCATGGCGAGCAACCTGACGATTCAGATGCGCAACATTGCCGGTGTAACCACGGCGGTAGCGAACGGGGATCTGTCCAAGAAGATTACGGTGGATGTCAAAGGCGAATTGTTGGAGCTGAAGAACACGATCAATACGATGGTGGATCAGCTGAATTCGTTCGCCTCCGAGGTGACGCGCGTAGCGAGCGAGGTCGGCACGGACGGCAAGCTGGGCGGACAGGCCCAGGTGCGCGGTGTCGGGGGGATCTGGAAGGATCTGACCGACAACGTGAATATCATGGCGACCAATCTGACCGATCAGGTGCGCGGCATCGCCAAGGTCGTGACGGCAGTGGCGAACGGTAACCTGAAGCAGAAGCTGACGGTGGAGGCCAAGGGCGAGATTGCCGAGCTGACGGATACGATCAATAACATGATCGAGACGCTGGCTACCTTCGCTGATCAGGTCACTACCGTGGCACGCGAGGTTGGAGCCGAAGGGAAGCTGGGCGGACAGGCCAGCGTGCCGGGGGCTGCGGGTACCTGGCGTGATTTGACCGACAACGTCAATTACATGGCGAGTACGCTGACCACACAGGTGCGGGCCATCACCAATGTGGCTACAGCAGTGACTAACGGCGATCTGTCACGGGCGATTGATGTGTCCGCCTCCGGGGAGGTTGCCACGCTCAAGGACAACATCAACGAGATGATCCGTAATCTGAAGGAGACGACCCGCATCAACACCGAGCAGGACTGGCTGAAGACTAATCTGGCCAAATTCTCGCGGATGCTTCAGGGGCAGCGCGATCTGTATGCAGTCAGCCGGATGATCCTGTCCGAGCTGGCTCCGCTGGTATCGATGCAGCATGGCGTCTTCTATATTAATGAACCCTCCGGCGGGGAGGCGGTCCTGAAGCTGTTCGCCAGCTATGCGTATCAGAACCGCAAGCATCTGGCGAATGAATTCCGTGCGGGCCAGGGGCTGGTTGGCCAGTGCCTGATTGAGAAGCAGCGGATTCTGCTGACTAATGTTCCGGGCGATTATGTGATGATCTCGTCCGCACTGGGCGAAGCCACTCCGCTCAATATCATCCTGCTGCCGATCATCTTCGAGGATCAGGTGCTGGCGATTCTGGAGCTGGCGACCTTCCGGCCTTACAGCGATATCGACATCGCCTTCCTGGATCAGCTTACTGAATCCATCGGCAGTGTGATCAACACGATGCAGGCGAACCAGCGTACGGAAGAGCTGTTGATTCAGTCCCAGTCGCTCACCGAGGAGCTGCAGAAGCAACAGCTGGAGCTGCGGAGCACGAATGACGAGCTGGAGGATAAGGCGAAGCTGCTGGTGCTGCAGAAGGCAGAGGTGGAGAGCAAGAACCATGAGGTGGAGGTAGCCAAGCGTTACCTGGAAGAGAAGGCGGAGCAGCTTGCCCTTACCTCCAAGTACAAATCCGAATTCCTGGCGAACATGTCCCATGAGCTGCGCACGCCGCTGAATTCCTTGCTGCTCCTGGCAGAACAGCTGGCCGAGAACCCGGATGAGAATCTGCATGAGCTGCAGGTGAAGTTTGCGAAGACCATTCAGGACTCCGGGCTGGAGCTGCTGAACCTGATTAATGATATCCTCGATCTGTCCAAAATCGAATCCGGCACGATCACGCCGGATTTCAGCGAAGTCTCGCTGGCAGAGCTGACGGACGGGCTGGACCGTACCTTCCGTCATATGGTGGATGCCAAGAAGCTTGACTACCGGATCAAGATTGATCCCGGTGTACCGGCCAGCATCGCTACGGATTCCAAGCGTCTGCTGCAAATCCTGAAGAACCTGCTGTCGAACGCCTTCAAGTTCACTGAGCAGGGACAGATTATGCTGCAGATCCGCAAAGCGGCCGACGGGTGGCACCCGGATAAGGAGTCACTTGAGCGCGCCACCACCGTAATCTGCTTCTCGGTAAGCGATACGGGAATCGGCATTCCGGCGGAGAAGCAGCAGATTATCTTCGAAGCGTTCCAGCAGGCGGACGGCAGTACGAACCGGGAATACGGCGGAACGGGTCTCGGGCTTGCCATCTCCCGCGAGATTGCCGAGATGCTCGGCGGGGAGATTAGCTTATACAGTGAAGTTGGCAAGGGCAGTGTATTTAACCTGTACCTGCCGACGGAAGCTGAATTCACTGAACCGGAGCCTCCGAAAGCTCATGTTCCCGAGGTCATTGATATCACCCCGGCCAAACGCAGAAGCAGCCTTGCAAGGCCGGAAGTGGAGCCCTTCGCGGATGACCGCGAGCAGATTGAACCGGGAGACCGGGTGTTCCTGATCGTTGAGGATGACCAGAAGTTCAATGAGATCATTCTGGGGATGCTCCACAAAAAAGGAATTAAAGCGGTAATCGCCACCAGCGGCTGGGATGTCCTGGAGCTGGTTCAGAAATATCAGCCACAGGCCATCACGCTTGATCTGCATCTTGGCGGAGATACGGACGGCTGGCTGGTACTTCAGCAGCTCAAGAACGATATCGGGGTACGGCATATTCCGGTCTGCGTAATGACTGTGGATGAAGACGAGGTGCTGTTGCTGCAGAAGGGGGCTTACGATTATTTCCGCAAGCCCGTGACCAATGAGGAGCTGGAGAATGCGCTGGACCGGTTGAACCGGTTCGCTGATCACGCCACAGCTAATCTGCTGGTCGCCGTTCAGGATGAACAGGAGCGCAAGCATATAGCCGAGCTGCTGGACAACCCGGATCTTACGCTTACTCTTGTAGAGACCGGGCGCAAAGCCTTGAACCAGTTGAATAGCAAGACGTTCGAGGCGATCGTGCTGGACAGCAGCCTGGCGGACATGAAGCTGATCCGCTTCCTCCGGGAGATGTACAAGAACGCCAGAAATAAGAGAATCCCCGTCCTGGTGCAGATGAACCGGAAGCTGACATCGGAGGAAGAAGCCGAGTGGGATGAGCTGGCGAAGATGGCGGTGCTCAAAGAGGTGAAGTCGGATGCCCAGCTGATTGATGAATCCACCCTCGCCCTGCACCGCAAGGCAGGGAATCTGCCGCCGCTCTCCAGAGATAAGCTGGTGAAGCTCTATCAGTCGGATGAGATGATCGAGTATAAAAAGGTGCTTGTAGTGGATGATGATATCCGCAACATCTTTGCGCTCACCTCCATTCTGGAGCGCCATCAGATGAAGGTGATCCCTGCGGAGAATGGCCAGGATGCGATCACGCTGCTGGAGCAGACGCCGGATATCGGCATTGTCCTGATGGACATCATGATGCCGGGAATGGACGGCTATGAGACTACCCGGGCGATCCGGGAGAAGCCGGAATGGAGGGACCTCCCGATACTTGCGCTTACAGCCAAGGCGATGAAGGGAGACCGGGAGCTGTGCCTGGAAGCAGGCTGCTCGGATTATATTACCAAGCCGGTGAACAGCGGACAACTGTTATCAATGATGCGTACCTGGCTGGACGAATAGAGCAGGACAAATAGGACGGACCCTAAAACAGGTCCATGGAACAGGAACAGGAGCCAACCTCTTAGCCGCGATCAGGCGGTTAGGGCTGGCTCCTGTTTTTTTGCTAATATTCGATGAATGTAGCTTATTAATCCGCAGAGGGTTCGAGCTGGCGGCAGGAAGCTCTCTCGATAAAGAGGGTGTCGACTTTGACCTTGGTGCTGACTGCGGGCTGCCGGTGAAGAGAAGCGGTGAACAGATCGACTGCCCATGCGGCCATCCGTTCTTTCTCCACATGAACTGTGGTCAGCTCCGGGGCTACAATCTGCGATTCATTGATATTATCGAAGCCGATGACGGATACATCCTCCGGGATGGAGAAGCCCAGCTCGCCGAGTGCCTTGATCACGCTGATGGCGATGTAATCACATTCACAGAAGAAGGCGGTGGGAAAGGGCTGTCCGCTGTCCTTCAGCCGCTGCAGCTTGTCCCGTAACGGCCCCTGAGAGGAAAATAAGGTCGGCGGCACCGCCAGTATGCTGCTCCGGGGGATCTCCACCTGCGCCTCCGCCATGGCGTCCATGAACCCGCGCTGCCGTTCCCCGAAGTTATGAATCCGCTCCTCGGATGCGATATAACCAATTCTCCGGTGACCGTGACTAGTCAGATAGGTGCCTGCCTGATAAGCCCCCATATAATTATTGATCTCGACAAAATGGACAGGCAGCGCATCGAAGCAGGTGTCCAGCACGATCAGGCCGGGCAGCTTGTCCGCGATATCGGCTATTCTGGCCGCATCCAGGCTGGTTCCGAGCAGAATCACGCCGCTGGTGGGCTCCTCCATCACGGAATGAATGCCCTGCTCATAGTTCTTCTCTTCAATAGCGGAGAAAATCAGACTGTAGCCCCCCATCCGGCAGCGTTCCTCAATATGATGAATCAGCTCCCGGAAGAAGGGCTGCTGATAATACTCCTCATGGACCAGTCCGGCATTGGTGAACACCAGGAACCGCAGGGTGGTGGGGTTCGCCTCAGCGGCGGCCGCTCTTCCCCTGCCGGTATATCCATAGGTCTCCGCCAGGCGCAGAATTCGCCCGCGTGTCTCTGGCCCGACCCCCGGCTTCCCGTTCAGGGCCAGCGAGACGGCCCCTTTGGAGACCCCGGCCAGCCGGGCAAGCTCCTCCATATTCAATGACAAGACCTCCATTCAGCATCGTAGCTTAAGTATGTTTAGTGTAAGGGAAGGCACAGATTTTAGCAATGAACCAGGTTTTTAGTTCGTTTGTTTAGTGTTGTTTAGCTGAAAATAATAACGTTGACGATAATTATAAGGTGATGTAGGATTGATTTAGAATAGTTGTATAGTTAAATGATCTGGTTTTGTTTAGTTAGTGTTTAGTTCGATGTTGCTAATTGTATATCTAAGGATTCATACAGAAGGGAGCAGGACTTATGGCTAATCCGAAGGAAGCAGGGCAGGCTGAAGCATTCCAGGGGAGGGTCTCCGTATCGGTGCCGGACCAGACTTCACAGTGGGGGGTATGTGAAATTGTACTGCATGGAGGCCCTGCAGGGGGCAATCCGTTTACGGAGGTAGCGCTACAGGCGGAATTTTCAATGGGAGAATACTCCGTTCTGGCTCTGGGCTTCTATGACGGGGACGGAGTGTACCGCATCCGCTTCATGCCGGAGCATCAGGGGAAGTGGACCTTCCGGACCGGCAGCAATGCACCTGCTCTGCATGGACTTGAGGGAGAACTGGAATGCACGGCTGCGGCAGAGGGGGCCCATGGTCCGGTCCGGGTGCGGAATACCTTTCATTTTGCCTATGCGGACGGAACGTCCTATCTTCCTGTCGGCACCACCTGCTACGCCTGGACCCATCAGGGGGATGAAATGGAGCGCCAGACGCTGGATACGCTGAAAGCGTCTTCTTTTAACAAAATAAGAATGTGCGTGTTCCCGAAATCCTACTCCTATAACGAGAATGAACCGGAGTACTATCCTTATGAAGGCTCGGTCCAGGCAGGGTGGGATTACAGCCGGTTCAACCCGGCGTTCTTCCAGCATCTGGAGGAGCGGATTGCAGACCTTGGGGAGCTGGGCGTCGAGGCTGACCTGATTCTGTTCCACCCGTATGACCGCTGGGGCTTCGCAGATATGGGCAAAGAGGCGGATGACCGCTATCTCCGGTACCTTGTAGCCAGACTCTCGGCTTACCGCCATATCTGGTGGTCGCTGGCTAATGAATATGATTTCATGAGCAACAAGCTGCTGGCCGATTGGGAGAGGTATGCGCATATTGTAACGTCGTATGATCCTTACGGGCACCTGATCTCTAACCACAACGGTATTGCCTTCTATGACTTCAACCAGCCCTGGGTTACGCATTGCAGTATTCAGCGTGTGGATGTGTACAAGACCTCCGAGAATACAGACGAATGGAGACGGCGCTGGAATAAGCCTGTCGTGATCGATGAATGTGTCTACGAGGGCAATATCGAGCATGGCTGGGGAAATATTACCGGGGAAGAGATGGTCCGGCGCTTCTGGGAAGGCGCGGTCCGTGGAGGATATGTCGGACATGGGGAAACCTACCTGCACCCGGAGGATAAGCTCTGGTGGGCCAAGGGCGGCCGGCTGTATGGCACGAGTCCTGAGCGGATTGCTTTTCTGCGCCGTGTGCTGGAGGAAGGGCCTTCAGAGGGACTGAACCCGCTGTCTTCGGATTGGGATCTGCCCAGAGCCGGGGTGGAGGACGAATATTATCTGTATTATTTCGGGTTCAACCGGCCGGGCTTCCGCCAGTTTACCATGAACCCGGAGATCCGCTATAAGGTGGAGCTGCTGGATACCTGGAACATGACGGTGGAGGAGCTTGCGGGTAGCTATCAGGGAACCTTCAGGGTCGATCTGCCGGGACGGACTTATATGGCGTTGAGAATGACGCGCCTGCACGAAGAGCAAGACCTGGAGGCGAAATAAGATGTGGAAGGTTGGTGTTGTGGGCGCCGGGTATTGGTCAGATAAGCATCTGCAGGCATGGCAGCGTATCCCCGGCGTTCAGATTCAAGGCCTGTGCGACCTGGATTCGGACAAGCTGCACAGTAAGGGTGTGGCATACGGAATTCCCCGGGACATGCTGTACTCCACGCTGGAAGACATGCTGTCTTCTGCGGAGCTGGATATAGTGGATATTATTACCGCGCCGGATACCCATCCCGAGCTGGTCGGACTGGCTGCACGGTCCGGGAAGCATATCCTGTGCCAGAAGCCGTTTGCCCGTTCTATGGAGGAAGCCTGTGAGATGGTGGAAACAGCCCATGCTGCGGGCGTCCGGCTGATGGTTACAGAGAACTGGCGCTGGCTGCAGCCGATTCAGGCTATCCGCAAGCTGCTGGATGAGGGAACGGCAGGACGGCTCCAGACGATCCGCTATATCCATACGGATTATTATTCACCGCGGTTTGCCCCGGAGAATGAGCTGCCGCAGCCGTTCTTCCGGGAGATGCCGAAGCTGCTGTTCTATGAGATGGGGGTTCACTGGTATGATACGTGGCGCTTCCTGTTCGGGGAACCGAAGCGGCTCTATGCGGAGACCCGGAAGGTCAGCCCGTATATTACCGGGGAGGATGCCGGGTTGATTACCCTCGGTTACGAGGATTACATGGGCTTAATGGATATGAGCTGGGCCACCCGGCAGAATTTGCCGGGCAAGCTCACGCTGCCTGTGCTGCCGGACCATAAGGAACAGCTGATTATTGAAGGCGATCAGGCAACGATCAAGCTGTACAGCAGCGGTACACTCAGCCTGATTGATAACAGCGGGGCCGAGACGGTTGTGTCGGAGAAGAACGGCCTTGATTTTGAAGAGAGCCATTACCGGCTGCAGTCGCATTTCATTGAATGCCTGAACACGGGTGAGGAATTCCAGACGAGCGGCGAAGATAATCTGAAGACGTTGGAGCTTGTATTCGGGACCTACCGGAGTGCGGAAGAGCATGAGGTCATTCATTTGGCATAGCTCTAAGGGGCGGTATACGAAGAACCGGGGAGCCACTGTCCGGTTCTTTGCCATGCTTACCGGCAAGATTGGCTGATCGCCGGGGAATAGCGTACACTGGGTGAATAGAGTCATTACTGAACTTGAGCTGCGGGGTGAGAAGGATGGACAAGCTGCTGGAGCAGATCACAGGCGAGCTGCTGGGACAGGTTGAAATAGAAAGCGTGAATCCGCTGGAGCCGGTGAAGGTCAGCGGTGTAGGGAGGCTCTGGAGGGTGCTCGGAACCGGAAATTACGCGGCTGTCTTCTGCCGTCAGGGAGCAGAGGAATACGCAGTGAAGATTTACGCGCCGGGCAGGCCGGGCATTGAGGAAGAAGCTGAGGTGTACCGCCGCCTTGGGCAGCATCCAGCCTTCTCGGAATGCTATTATGCCGGAGCAGATTTCCTGGTCCTCAAAAGGCTGGGCGGAGTCACCTTCTACGATTCCATGCAACGCGGCATTCTCATTACCGGACAGGCTATTGAAGACATTGACAACGCGCTTCAGTATGCCAGATCCCGGGGACTGCGCCCGCATGATATCCACGCCAAGAATGTGATGCTCCGGGAGGGCCGGGGACTGATTGTAGATGTCTCGGATTTCCTGAAGGATGATGATTGCAGTATGTGGGAGGATTATAAGCGGTTGTATTACCGGTTGTACCAGCCGGTGGCTTCCCGCCGGGTATTTCCGGTTCCCCGTCTGATTCTGGAAATGGTCCGCAGAGGGTACCGGTTCTGGCGTCGGCGGAAGCAGGGGCGGAGCCGGTTCACTCTTTTCCGGAAATGACAAAGGCTTCAATTAGTAGTGCTTACAGATGTGGATCTCAGGAGTGCAGCGGGCATGGCCTCAGCCCTTCGGAATGCGGCGGTAGCTGGAGGGAGAGAAGCCGGAGATTCGCTTGAATAGCCGGGAGAAGTAATAAGGGTCATTGATCCCTACGGCAGCGCCGACCTCCTTAATGCTGAGTTCGGTAAGATCGAGCAGATGGCCTGCGCGCTGGATTTTGAGCCGCAGGAAATACTCAATCGGGGAGACGCCGGTCCCAGCGTTGAAAATATAGATCAGATGCTGCTTCGATACGCCGGCATGCTTAGCCAGCTCAGGCAGGGTGAGGGTGCTGCCCAGCCGTCCGTTCATATACTGGATCGCCTGTTCCAGATACGTCTCCCGCTTCTTCTCCTGAGCTGATTTCCCGGTACTCAGGCCAATCCCGGAGAGCAGCTGCCTAACCGTCTGGGCGATGTGCACATGGGTAGCCAGGGCATAGGTCCGCTCAGCCAGCAGCTCGTAGGCAGGGACGAACCAGTCGATAAGCCGGGCCTTGCCGCTCGGGGCTAGGGCAAGGGGGGCGCCGGACAATCCGAACAGCTTCACCAGCCGGTCGGCATGGCTTCCTTTGAAATGGAACCAGTAAATGCTCCATGGATTCTCCTGCATGGCCCCGTACCGATGCGGGGTGCCTGGAGGAATAATGACCATATCCCCCGGCTGCATGTTCATCTGCTCCCCGTGGTTCAGCTCCACCCAACCCTCCCCAGCTTCACATAAGATCAAGATATGCGACGGGCTGCCTTCGAGGCGTTCCCTGAAATGATACCGGGCATTCGGAAAGTACCCGATGTCCGTAATGAACAAGGACGCGGTCAACTCCTCCTGCTCCAGCTCCTTCATCCAATATTCAGGCAGCACATACAGCTTCTCCTCGACAAACCCTTCCGGCTTGCGGATATGACCCTGATTCACGCGGGCTCCCCCTAACAGATAGTATGTAAACAATCTTGCACAGAATAAGAATATAATCCATCACTTCCCGCATTTCGTCAATTGGAACCTTCCCGGCCAGGGGCTAGAGTAGAACTATCAAGTCAAGGGAGGCAGTGAAGGGATGAAGCATACAGGTAGCGGTAAGATGCCGGAGGCAGGCGGGGGGAACACAGACTTCGCTGGCAATGGGGACAACACGTATAATGCGGGCAACGCGGACAACGCGGACAACACAGACAACACAGACAACGCGTATAATTCGGGCAACGCGGACAGAGCGGACCGGGTGCAGGTACGGGAGACCTGTGTGATTATACCAACCTATGAAGCGGGGGCTGCTGATCCAAATCCTATGTTTCTGGAGAAAAGAGTCTATCAGGGGAGCTCGGGGCGTGTATACCCTCATCCCGTGATCGAGAGCATCTCGGATGTGAAGCAGGATAGGGTGTACAAGCTGATTATTCTGGAGAATGAATATCTGCGCATAGAGATCATGCCGGAGCTTGGAGGGCGGATCTACCGGGCGCTGGACAAGACGAATAACTATGATTTTGTCTACTATAACCGCGTAATCAAGCCTGCGCTGGTCGGCCTTGCGGGTCCCTGGATCTCTGGGGGCATTGAGTTCAACTGGCCGCAGCATCACCGCCCGAATACGTTCGGGCCCGTAGAATATAAGCTTGAGGCTGCTCTGGATGGGAGCGCTGCCGTATGGGTGAGCGAGATTGACCGGATGTACGGGACGAAGGTTACCGCTGCATTCAGACTCTATCCAGGGAGAGCCTATTTGGAGGCCCGGGCCCAGTGCTATAACCGGACGCCGCAGGCGCAGACCTTCCTCTGGTGGGCCAATCCGGCGGTTGCGGTCAATGATCAGACGCAGTCTGTTTTTCCGCCTGATGTTACAGCCGTCTTCGACCATGGAAAAAGGGATGTATCACGGTTCCCTATTGCGACCGGTACCTACTACAAACAGGATTATTCGGAAGGCGTGGACATCTCCCGCTACAAGAATATTCCGGTTCCGACCTCTTATATGGCCTATAAGTCGGATTATAATTTCGTCGGCGGATATGATCACGGCGTCCAGGCGGGGCTGCTGCATGTGGCTGATCATCATATCTCACCGGGAAAGAAGCAATGGACCTGGGGGAACGGGGAGTTCGGTCAGGCCTGGGACCGCCAGCTGACCGATGAAGACGGGCCTTATATTGAACTCATGACGGGCGTGTACACCGATAATCAGCCTGACTTCACCTGGCTGCAGCCGTATGAGGAGAAGAGCTTCATCCAGTATTTCATGCCGTATAAAGGCATCGGTCTGGTGAAAAATGCCTCGGTAGACGCTGCGGTCAATCTGGAAGTTGATGCGGTATCAGCTCAGGCGGTGGTGAAGGTATACGTGACCTCACAGCTTGCACAGGCTGTTATCCGCTTAAGCGGTGCCGCTGGCGAGTATCTCCGGGAGACTGCAGATTTGTCCCCGGCAGAGGCTATAGAGCGTACGGTCATACTGCACCATGGAGAGCAGGAGCATAACCTCAAGCTGACGGTCCATAGTGCAGAGGGCAGGCTGCTGGTCGCCTATCAGCCGAAGCGGCCGGAGATCGAGCGCATCCCCGAGGCGGCGAAGCCGCTGGCAGCGCCGGAAGAGCTGCGTTCAACAGAGGAGCTATATCTGGCCGGCCTGCATCTGGAGCAGTACCGGCATGCCACCTTTGAGCCGGAGGCCTATTATCTGGAGGGGCTTAAGCGGGACTGCGGGGATATCCGGCTGAATGTAGCGTATGGAACGCTGCTGCTCCGCCGCGGGCAATATGCGCAGAGTGAGCCCTTGTTCCGCCGCGCCATTGAACGTCTGACCTCGCGTAATCCTAACCCGTATGACAGCGAAGCCTATTACCAGTTGGGGGTTGCCCTGCGCGGCCAGAACCGTCTGGATGAGGCTTTTGCCGCTTATTACAAGGCGGTATGGTCGGCAGCCTGGCAGGATGCGGGGTATTTCTCACTTGCTCAGATTGCCTGCCAGCGGGGCCGGTATACCGAGTCGCTGGAGCTGGTGGAGCGTTCGCTGATCCGCAATGCGCGTAATTATAAGGCGAGGAACCTTAAGTCTGCTCTCCTGCGCAGACTTGGCCGGCCGCAGCAGGCGAGAGGATTCGCTAGTGAGACTGTGCAGCTTGATCCTGCTGATTTTGGCGCCTATAACGAACTTGTCCTGGCTCTTGCAGCACTGGATGACCCTGCTGCGGCAGAAGAGGCGCTGATAGAATTAGAGCGGCTTATGCGTGGTGACGCACACAACTACCTTAATCTTATGGCGGATTATATAGGCTGCGGACTGTATGCGGAAGCTCTTGCTGTAGGAGAGAGAGGGGCCCAGCGGGGCAGATCCGACCCTCAATCTGAACCCGGACTAGAATTAGAATCCGAATCGGTCTATCCAATGCTGCATTATGCCCTTGGCGAATGTTATGAACGTACGGGACAAGGCGAGCAGGCACGGGAGGCCCGTAGCAAGGGGCAAGCGGCCTGTCCGCTGCACTGCTTCCCGAACACGCTGTCCGAGCTTGACTGGCTGTTAAGCGCCATTCGGGCGAATCCCCTGGATGATAAGGCCCACTACTATCTCGGCAATCTCTATTATGACAAGAAGCGGCCGGAGGAAGCGGCGGCGAGCTGGGAACGTTCGCGTGAACTGAGAGGGGATTTCGCCATCGTTCACCGCAATTTGGCCCTGGCCTATTACAACAAGCAGAATAATCCTGAGGCGGCGCTTGCTTCACTGGAGCAGGCCTTCGCCTGTGCGCCGCAGGATGCGCGGATTCTGTATGAGCTGGATCAGCTGCGCAAGAAGCTCGCCTGGTCTGCCGGGGAACGACTGGGTCATCTAGAGGCACAGTGCAATTTGGTGGCGCAGCGGGATGATCTGTATATCGAATATGTTACTTTGCTTAACCAGCTTGAGCGCTATGACGAAGCGGTTAGGGCATTAAGCTCGCGTAACTTCCATCCCTGGGAGGGAGGAGAGGGTAAGGTGACCGGGCAATACCAATTCGCCCACAGCGGCCTTGGCAGACAGGCGCTGGATATCGGGCAATTTGAAGCCGCGCTTGAGCATTTCCGGCTGGCGCTGGCCTATCCGCATAATCTGGGCGAAGGGAGGCTGGAAGGGGCGCAGGAGAATAATATTCATTATGCTCTTGGCCGGGTATACGAAGGGCTTCAGCAGGAAGAAGAGGCTGAGCGCTGCTACAGGGCGGCTTCACAAGGTCTGTCGGAGCCGGCAAGTGCAGTGTTCTACAATGACCAGCCGCCGGAGATGATTTTCTACCAGGGGCTGGCCTGGCTAAGGCTTCAGGAGCCGATGGAGGCGAAACGCCGCTTCAATCGATTGATTGATTATGCCGAGCGTCATGTCTTCGACGATATCAAGCTGGATTATTTCGCTGTATCGCTGCCGGATTTCCTGGTGTTTGAGGATGACCTTAACCGGCGCAATGTCATTCATTGCCGCTATATGCGGGGCCTCGGGTTTCTCGGGCTGGGCCGGTATGAAGCAGCGGTATCAGAGCTGGATCTAGCCCTTGACCTGGACCCTAATCATCAGGGAGCCGGGGTTCACAGACGGATGGCCGGCAGTGCTCTGAACCGGGGACAATTCTAAGCAGATGGGGGACAATATAATATGCATACAACAGGACGGCATACGATTATTCTGGACGAAGACTGGTGTTTTCAGGCGGACACAGCAGGTATAGGGGAGCATGAGGAATGGCAGATTACAGGCTTGCCAGCCCCAAGGAAGGTTGCGGTTCCGCATACCTGGAATGTGGAGGAAGGTCTGGAGGAGCACCGGGGGGCCGGGTGGTATGAGTATAGCATCAGTATTCCTGAGGCGTGGAGCAGCAGCCGGTTCCGCCTGCATTTTGAAGCCGTCTACCGTGATGTGGTAGTCTGGGTCAATGGCCGCAAGGCTGGTTCGCATGTCAACTCAGGGTATACTGCCTTTGAGCTGGAGGTGACTGCGCATATTCTGCATGGCAAGGAGAACCGGATTACGGTAAAAGCGGATAATTCCCCGTCCGCTCAGGCGCTTCCGCAAGACTTAAGCTTCGACTGGGCGGATGATGGAGGGATCATCCGGCCTGTACAGCTTATAGTGACCGGGCGAACGGCCGTCAAGCATATCCGCGTCTTCCCCGAAGTCCGGTTTGGATCCGGGCACCAGCAGGCGTCCGGCCGGTTGCTGGCAGAAGTGCAGCTATGCGGACCCTCTGCTTCAGCAACAATAGGGGCCGCTATTCTCAAGGACGGAGCACAAATCTGGGAGGATCACCGCCCCCTGCCTCCGCAATGCGCGAACTGGCAACTTGCAGAGATGGAGTGGTTATCGGTAGAGCTGTGGCATTTCGATCACCCGCACCTCTACCAGCTTCAGCTCACTATCCATGAGGGCGGACAGCTTCATGACGAGGTAACCGTCAATTTCGGGTTCCGCGAGATTGTGGTCAAAGGGCAAGAGCTATGGCTGAACCGCGAGCCTGTCCGCCTGATGGGCGCAGAATGGATGCCGGGTTCTAACCCTGTGGTTGGCATGGCCGAGAAGCGGGAGGATCTCAGCGCGATGCTGGAGCGGCTGAAGGAGGCGAATGCTGTAATCACGCGCTTCCACTGGCAGCAGGGCAATGAGCTGCTGGACTGGTGTGACCGCAACGGAATCCTTGTGCAGGAGGAAATTCCGCATTGGCAGCAACCAGGGGAACCGGATCAGCTGACGTTCGCGGCAGCCTTGTCCCAGGCGAAGGAGATGATCCGCGGCCATTCCCATCATCCGTGTATCTTCGCCTGGGGGATGGGCAATGAGCTGAATGGACAGTCGGAGACTACCCTCCGGTACATGGAGCAGCTGAAGCAGGAGATCAATAAGCTGGATTCACAGCGGCTGATTAACTATGTGAGCAACACGGTCCACCTGCAGCCGTGTAGTGATGCTACGGGAGCCGGGGATCTGTTGATGTGGAATGACTATATCGGAACCTGGCACGGCGAGCTGGATGAGGATGAGGTTATCCGGCAGATTCTGGCCGATTACCCGGATAAGCCGGTGGTGGTGGCTGAATATGGCCTATGCGAGCCGGTCTACGAAGGCGGAGACCCTAGAAGAACAGAGATCCTTATGCACAAAACAGAGCTATACCGCAAGTATCCCCAGTTTGCAGCCCTGATCTTTTTCAGTCTGAATGATTACCGCACGCAAATGGGAGAAGACGGGCAGGGAAGATGGAAGCAGCGGGTTCATGGTTCGGTGGATGTGCATAACCGGGTGAAGCCCTCTTTTGCCGCATTGCGTGAGATAGCTTCACCGCTCCTGCTCGCAGATGCCCCTGTGCTGAAGGAACGTGAGCTTGAAATTACCCTGAAATGCCGGAAGGATATTCCCAGTTATGCTGTGCAGGGTTATTATGTAACACTGTCTACAGATGGCGTGGAAGGAGCGACACAGGTGATTCCTGATATGCAGCCGGGAGAGGTCCTCACCCTAAGCCACAAGCTGCCTGATGCTCCTGTAACGGAGTTGACACTAACGGTCTATCGTCCGAACGGCTTCAGCGTGCTGGAGCTGGGATTGGGACAGTAGTTGACCCGGTAATACAACCAAATCCTAAGGAGTGAAAAGAATGGATACAGTGCTGAGCAGGCTGCCGCGCAAGCTTACCCTAACCATGTGGGATTTCTCCTGGTATACGATGACCTTGCCGGGCGAGCCTTATCATGATCTGGCGGCAAGATGCAGGGAAGCAGCGGACAGAGGGTACAACACCATCCGGATCTGTGCGATGCCGTTCCTGTTGTTCACGGAGGAAGGCAAACGCCCCGGACCGCTGTACTTCGGCAGTCTGGGGGAAGTAGGTCAACGTACCCGCTGGTACAACTGCCGCGGCGGTGCCGAGCTGGACGGGCATGCGCATCTGCTGGAGCTGTTCAGACAGGCCAAGGCGCACGGACTCTATATTATGCTGTCTTCCTGGGAATATCAGCAGAGCCCCAGCTTCCTGGCTTATCCCGCGCTGCGGGATGAGCTGGCTGCAATTGCTCCCGCAGAGCGGTTCATGACCCTGGCCCGGTCGATGAACCAGCTAATCAGGTACATTAAGGCGGAGGGTTTTGCCAGTCAGATTGTCTATGCCGAGCTGCATAATGAAGTCGAATTCGGACAGCTTACCGCTGTGGGCACAGAGCAGGGAATCGGCGCAGCGGATACGCCCAGGCTGGTGGAGGCCATGCAGCCTTATATTGAGGCAGCTGTAGGGTATCTTCGGGAACAGCATCCCGATATTCTAATCACGGCCAGCTATACGCTGAACGAAGCTTATCCGAAGGCATATGTAGCCCGTAATTTGCAGGTGGCCCACTATCATCTCTATATTAAAGGCGTGCTGAATGAGCTTATGGACGCGGCGGGGTTGAATGATGATGAGGTGCCTTTTCCAAATGCCTTTGTCCGGTCTATGCTGAGGGAAGAGGCCCCGCCCTTCGGGGAATGGACCCTGCCCGCAGGGCAGGAGTGGCGGATGGAGGGCAATCCGGTGGGGATGAAGCTGATCTATCTGCATGACTGGGCCGACCCTGATCTATGGGATCTCTATCTGTATGACCGTTACGGAGCCCACAAGCTGGCGATGCTGCAAAAAGCGGACATGCGCCTGGAAGAAGCGCAGGAATGGGCTGCACATTCGGGCCTGCCGGTGGTGATCGGCGAAGGCTATGTCGGCTATACCCCGCTGCTTGCAGGCTTCGAGGAGGGGCCGGTCGGGAAGTTCATTGCCGAGTATGCGCTGCGTAAGGGGATGGCCCTGGGCTTCTGGGGCATGACGCTGTGCTCCAACTGTGCGCCGCATCATCCGTTCTGGCAGGATGTGACTTGGCAGCAGCGGTGGAACCGCTACATTCTTGAAGCGGAGTAGAGGAGTAGCAGAATAGCAGCAGACAGTGCGGTAGCCCGCCAGCTTGTTATGCTGCGTCCCTCCGGGCGGACAGCCGCTGGAAGCAGAATGGGCTCCGTGTTATATTGGGTGTACTTAGTGGTGAGCAGGAGGGATGCAGCATGGGAGAGCCGTCCGGCGGGGAAGCCGCTGATGCTCCATACTCTATAGGTCTGAAGCGGATATACGAGCCTGCGGACTCCGGAGACGGATACCGGATTCTGGTGGACCGGCTGTGGGCGCGCGGAGTGACGAAGGAGCAGGCGGCCATTGACGAGTGGATGAAGGAGATCGCGCCAAGCCCGGCGCTGCGCAAGTGGTTCGGGCATCTGCCGGAGCGGTTCGCGGCATTCAAGGAACGGTATACTATGGAGCTGGAGGAGAATCCGGAATGCGCGGGGCTTGCGGAAGCGATCCGGGAGCGGGCGCTTGAACAGAGGGTCACGCTGGTCTATGCCGCGAAGGACCCGGTCCATAACCATGCGAAGGTACTCTATGAATGGCTGATCTGCGGTTAAAAAAGCACACGGGCCTCCTCCGAATGAATATCCGTTCGGCAGGCGGCCCGTGTGCTTTTAGCTGAACAATCTACGCGTTGCTTAGCTGCAGTGCCGGTCCGAAGAACTCATAATGAATCTGAGACTCGGTCATTCCGAGCTTCTGCAGTTCACCAATCATGGCTTCCATAAAAGGAACAGGCCCGCACACGTAAGCATCTCCGGTAACATCTACATAACTCTTTAGAATTTCGCCGGTAATCACGCCATCCGGTCCGCCGGAGTAGAAGGTTCGGGTCTTGACGTTGCTCAGCGCCGCCGCATGCTTTTCAATATCCTTTCCGAAGGCAGCAAGCGATTCGTTCCGCGCAGAGTGGAGGAAGACAACCGGCCGGTCCGGTGTTACATTAGCCACGGTCTCGAGCATGCTCATCATAGGGGTGATGCCTACGCCGCCTGAGATAAAGGCTACTGGGGTAGTTATAGAAGTATCCAGCAGGAACTCACCGGCAGGAGCGCTCACCTCAACGGTATCGCCCTCATTCACTCCGTTATGAAGATAGACAGATACCACGCCATTCGGGTCATTCGTCTCCTCGCGTTTCACCGAGATGCGGAACTCATCCGGCTTCGGCGCTTGGGACAGGCTGTATTGGCGGATCATGGTGTATTGCTCTCCAGGAATCAGCACACGGACAGAGATGTACTGGCCCGGCTTATAGTCTGGTACATTCGAGCCGTCGGCCGGTTTCAGATAGAACGATGTAATGCTGCCGCTCTCCTCAACCTTACGCACCACGGTAAAAGGCTTAAAGAAGTTCCAGCCGTTGTCCTGTTCCCGCGCTTCCTTGTACATGCTGTCTTCCACACCGATGAATGCATCAGCAATCACTCCGTACGCGGCTTCCCAGGCACTCAGGATCTCATCCGTAGCGGCATCGCCCAGCACCTCCTTGATGGCCTTCAGCAGGAATTCTCCGACGATCGGGTAATGCTCCGGCTTGATACCGAGACTGACATGCTTGTGTGCGATCTGAACCACCGCCGGCAGTATATTCTCAAGGTTGTCTATGTGGACTGCCGCTGCGTAGACCGCATTGGCCAGTGCTGCCTGCTGGCGGCCTTGCGCCTGGTTGGCGTGGTTGAACACATTCAGCAGCTCCGGGTGGGCCTCGAACAGATTCCGGTAGAACACCGTTGTAATGGTGGTGCCGTGCTCCGCCAGGACTGGCGCTGTGGATTTGACAATGTCACGAGTCTCTTGTGTTAAAATATTGATCATCCCCTCTCCATATAGTACAAAATTAATATATACGGTTTTGAAGAGAAAAGATATATTTAAAATACCACTTTAACAAATTAGACAAAGAATATGATAAACTTTGCAATAAATATCACTTACATTAAGCTGAGTTAAATAGAACGGAGCATGACTATGAGGCTGACGTTATATACCGATTATTCCCTGCGAATCCTCATGTATCTAGGAGCCAAGCAGCGGGAGGAGTTAACTACAATACAGGATATCTCTAGTGCCTACGGTATCTCCAAGAATCATCTGATGAAGGTCTCGCATGAACTCGGCAAGGCGGGTTATCTCGAAACAGTGAGAGGGCGCGGGGGAGGGATCAGGCTTGCGCTTGCGCCGGAGATGATCAATATCGGGGAGGTTGTGCGCCGGATGGAGGATGATTTCTATCTCGTGGAGTGCTTCAATCCCACAGGCGGCAGCTGCCCGATCTCTCCGGTGTGCAGACTCAAAGGCGTGCTGGGCAAGGCTCTGCACGCCTATCTGAAGGTGCTGGATGAGTATACGCTCGAGGATCTGCTGATGAATAGAGATGATCTGCGTGCTATTCTGCAGGAGAGCGGCAATGGAGAGGAGCTTCACAATGAAACTAATTAAAAATATTCTACTGGTATCTGTTCTAACCCTGTCTTCTGTGATCTTGGTTACTATTCCAACTCTCGTGGTTTATGCAGATCAAGCGGTAAAAGTGATTTCAATATCGGTCGCAAGTCCGTCAAACGCATTGAAACCAAAACAGACATTTCAATTAAAGCCAAACGTAGCTACTTCACCCAAAGGTACAAATGTAAAGATTACATACTCTTCAACCAATACTAAGGTAGCAACGGTAAATGTGAGCGGTTTAGTAACGGCTGTCAATCCAGGAAAAGCAATCATATATACAAGCTCAGGCGGCAAAAGCACATATGCAGTAATCAATGTAGCTTCTAAGACAGTAAGTCTCAGTACAGGGCTGTGGGTAGAAAAGAAGGACATTAAAAATTCAGAAGAACAGCTGTTAACTGATGGTGCTATTTATTTCGAACTGAAAAGCTTCAAAAATAATATGCTGACCGGACATTTTTTCTCTATTAGTTCCCCTCCATCCAATCGGATAGCTGATGTTGAGATCAGAACAGAAATTAAGAATGGCAAAGGGGTTTTCTCCTACACTGATGATGGTTGGGGAAACAGCGGAAAAGGAACTGTAGAAATCAAAGGGGACAATCTTTTGTTCGGTTTCAAAGAGACCAAATCAGACAGCAGCGCAATGTGGAATCTCGGATCATTCAGCGTCACATTATATAAATCTAACAGCGGTTCGAACGTGGGGGTATCAGGATAAATTAACTTATCATCTGGTCAAATATGATGACAAGAAAATTATTGGTTTAAGCAGCCGGGGCCCGTAGGAATAAGACTCCGGCCGCATATAGAAAAACACACGGACTCCAACCGGAACATTCAGATCCGCTATGCAGTCCGTGTGTTTTGTGTACCCTTCTATTCAGGGCGGCATTACGGCTCCTGGAACAGCAGCCGCTCTTCATCCCGGCTGTGAATAGCATTCACTACCAGCAGCGCATGGAACTGGTGCAGCACCTCTGAGGTGAGGCCGTCTTCGGCGAGCATACTTTTGACATCCTGCACGATGATCCGCAGCAGCTCATGATCCCGCTTCAGCCGGGTAACGGCTTCTTCCAGAGCGGGATTCTTCGCAATCATCTCCTGATAGAAGCCGTCTTCTTCCGCATCAGCATGGCTGAGTATCCGCGTCTCCCAGTACTCAATCAAGTGGTCAGCCGCCTGGCGGGCCACCTCCACTTCCTTAAGCGCCAGCAGTTCTTCCACTTCTTCTGTCTTGGCTACAGCGCCGGATAGCCCGCCCTGATGTATGGCATGATGGGCGTGCAGCTGGCGTAGTGAGGGTCCTGACATTATTCTTCATCCTCCCGTAGTATAACTATCTCAGACGTATCTACTGGTCAGTATAGCATAGAGTGCTGCCATGGAATTCCCGCTAGGAACTTCCCCCGAATATAAAGAGGGAAGTCCCTAATGGAACTCCGGGCCCGGCGGTGCAGCGCAGAATCAGAGCTTTTCTCCTCAGGGGGAAAGGCTTTTTTGCTGCGGGATGAGATCAAGGGAATTCCCGAGGTTCAATAGGTGTTTCCCTAATGGGAAGCACGGCCGGGGAGATCCATAATGAGATTAATTGAATAGATTCGTACAAAGGAGTGTTCTGGACAGATGAAGAAGAAATTCGGCCTTAACTTTTTTAAGCCGGTGGAGAGCTATTCCGGGAACTGGTCCATTCTTGAAGAGAAAAATAGAGATTGGGAGAACATGTACCGCCAGCGCTGGTCTCACGATAAAGTAGTCCGCACCACCCATGGCGTGAACTGTACAGGCTCCTGCAGCTGGAAGGTGTTCGTGAAGAACGGGATTATCACCTGGGAGAACCAGCAGATTGATTATCCGTCCTGCGGACCGGATATGCCGGAGTTCGAGCCGCGCGGCTGTCCGCGCGGAGCTACCTTCTCCTGGTATGAATACAGCCCGCTGCGCGTGAAGTATCCGTATATCAGAGGCAAGCTATGGCGGCTGTGGCAGACGGCGCTCCAGGAGCATGACAATTATGTCGATGCCTGGGCCAGCATTGTAGAAGATCCTGAGAAGGCCAGCCAGTATAAGAAGGCACGCGGCAAGGGCGGCCATGTCCGGGTGGCCTGGGATGATGCACTGCGGCTAATCGCAGCGCAGCTGATCTATACGATCCGTAAATACGGTCCTGACCGGATCGCCGGATTCACCCCGATTCCGGCCATGTCGATGGTCAGCTATGCTTCAGGGGCGCGGTTCATCTCCCTTCTGGGCGGTCAGATGCTGAGCTTCTATGACTGGTATGCCGATCTTCCTCCGGCTTCGCCGCAGATCTGGGGCGAGCAGACGGATGTCCCGGAATCCTCGGACTGGTACAATGCCGGGTACCTGATGATGTGGGGCTCGAACGTACCGCTGACCCGGACGCCGGATGCCCACTTCATGACTGAAGTGCGCTACAAAGGCACGAAGGTCGTATCGGTCGCCCCGGATCTTGCTGAGAACGTGAAGTTCGCCGACAATTGGCTGGCTCCGAACCCCGGCTCGGATGCGGCGCTTGCCCAGGCGATGACGCATGTCATCCTGCAGGAGTTCTACCAGGAACGCCAGGAGCCGATGTTCCTGAATTATGCGAAGCAATATACGGATATGCCGTTCCTGATTCTGCTTGATCCGCATGAGGACAGCCTGAAGGGCGGACGCTTCCTGCGGGCCAGTGATCTGGGCGATGCTTCCCCGCACTCGGACTGGAAGCCGGTAATCTTCGATGAAGCAACTGGCGAGATGATCGTGCCGAACGGGACAATGGGACAGCGCTGGGAGGAAGGCAAGAAGTGGAACCTGATTCTGGAGCGGGAGGACGGCAGCAAGGTGGAGCCGGCTCTGACCATCGAAGGGCACGGGGAAGAATGGACAGAGATTGTGTTCCCTTACTTCGACAATGCCGGTAATGGCACCTTCAGCCGGATCATTCCGGCCCGGAAGATGAAGCTTGCGGACGGCACGGAACGTTATGTCGCCACCGTATACGACCTGATGATGAGCCAGTACGGCATTAAGCGCAGAGACAGTCTGCTGAACGCTAAGGGGTATGAGGATGAATTGTCCCATTACACTCCGGCCTGGCAAGAGAAGATTACTACAGTAAAAGCAAGCGTGGTCGTGCAGATTGCCCGCGAGTTCGCCCAGAACTCCATTGAGACCGGCGGACGCTCCATGATTATCATGGGCGCAGGCATCAACCACTGGTTCAACAGCGATACCATCTATCGTTCAATTCTGAATCTGGTGGTGCTGACTGCATCCCAAGGCGTCAACGGTGGCGGCTGGGCGCATTATGTCGGCCAGGAGAAATGCCGTCCGATTGAAGGCTGGTCCACCATTGCCTTCGCCAAGGACTGGCAGGGCCCGGCGCGGCTGCAGAATGCAACCTCATTCTTCTATTTTGCTACCGAGCAGTGGCGTTATGAGGAGAGCGGCACCGATTCGCTGAAATCGCCGACAGGCGGAGAGGTTGCTTACCAGCACCCGGCAGATTACAACGTACTGGCTGCGCGTCTGGGCTGGCTGCCGTCCTTCCCGCAATTCAACAAGAACAGCCTGCTGTTCGCAGAGGAAGCGTCGCAGCAAGGCAAGAAGACGGATGCGGAGATTATTAGCCATGCTGTAGAAGAGGTTACTTCACGGAAGACGCGCTTTGCTGTAGAAGATCCCGGCGCACCTGAGAACTTCCCGCGCTCCCTGTTCATCTGGCGCTCGAATCTGATCTCAAGCTCCGCTAAGGGACAGGAATACTTCATGAAGCATTTGCTCGGAGCATCGGATGGTCTGCTGGCCGAGCCGAATGAGGAGCAGAAGCCGGAGGAGATCGTCTGGCGTGAGGATGTGGAAGGCAAGCTGGATCTGATGGTGGCGCTGGATTTCCGGATGACCACTACGCCGCTGTATGCCGATGTGGTTCTGCCTGCCGCAACCTGGTATGAGAAAACAGATCTGTCGTCCACCGACATGCATCCGTTCGTCCATCCGTTCAATCCGGCCGTGAATCCGCTGTGGGAATCCCGTTCGGACTGGGATATCTACCGTCAGCTCTCGGAGGTATTCTCCGAGATGGCGAAATCGCAGCTGCCCGGAGTCTATAAGGATGTAGTGATGTCCCCGCTGGGCCATGACTCCATTAGCGAAATCTCACAGCCGATGGGTCTGGTCAAGGATTGGACCAAGGGCGAAGTGCCGGCCATTCCGGGTAAAACCATGCCGAACTTCACCATTGTCGAGCGGGATTACACGCAGATTCATCATAAATACAGCTCGCTCGGACCGAACCTGGCTACCGGCAAAGCAGGCGCACACGGCGTCAGCTTCTCGGTTGCGGAGGAATACGAAGAGCTGAAGAAGATCAGCGGTGTGCATTACGATGAATCGATCCGGCACGGACTGCCGAAGCTGCAGACGGCCCGTCAGGCGGCGGATGCCATTCTTCATCTGTCTTCCGCCACCAACGGCCGCGTCTCCCAGAAGGCTTATGAGTCGGCGGAGAAGGATCACGGGGTCGAGCTGCGGGATATTTCGGCAGACCGGGCCGCTGAGAAAATTACGTTCCAGAGCATTACCGCTCAGCCGCGTGAGGTGATTCCGACACCGGTATTCAGCGGCTCGAACAAGCAAGGCCGCCGGTATTCGCCGTTCACGACGAACATCGAACGTCTCGTTCCGTTCCGTACCCTGACCGGAAGACAGCATTTCTATATTGACCATGAGATCTTCCAGCAGTTCGGCGAAGCGTTGCCGGTTTACAAGCCGACCCTGCCTCCAATGGTCTTCGGACCCCGCGACAAGGAAGTGAAGGGCGGGATGGATGCACTGGTTCTGAGATACCTGACGCCGCACGGCAAATGGAATATCCATTCGACTTACCAGGATAACCAGCACATGCTGACTCTGTTCCGGGGCGGTCCGACGGTGTGGATCAATAACGAGGACGCGGCGGCTCATAACATTGCGGACAACGACTGGCTTGAGGTCTATAACCGGAACGGTGTGGTCACTGCACGCGCCGTAGTCAGCCACCGGATGCCGAGAGGCACCATGTTCATGTACCACGCCCAGGATAAGCATATTCAAGTACCGGGCTCCGAGATTACGGATACGCGCGGCGGAAGCCATAATGCGCCAACCCGGATTCATCTGAAGCCTACCCAGATGGTCGGCGGATATGCACAGCTCAGCTACGGCTTCAACTACTACGGTCCGATCGGCAACCAGCGTGATGTCTACGTAGCCGTTCGCAAAATGAAGGAGGTCAACTGGCTTGAAAATTAAAGCGCAAGTTGCAATGGTAATGAATCTGGATAAATGCATCGGCTGCCACACCTGCAGCGTGACCTGTAAGACCACCTGGACGAACCGCAAGGGTGCGGAATATATGTGGTTCAACAACGTGGAGACGAAGCCGGGCATCGGCTATCCGAAGCGCTGGGAAGACCAGGAACTGTACAAGGGAGGCTGGCAGCTTCGCAAGGGGAAGCTGGAGCTGAAATCCGGCAACAAGCTGTCCAAGATCGCGCTCGGCAAAATCTTCTACAACCCTGATATGCCGGAAATGAAGGATTATTATGAGCCTTGGACCTATAACTATGAGCATCTGACTAATGCCGGGGAGCAGAAGCATTCCCCGGTTGCCCGGGCCCACTCTGCTGTAACCGGCGAGAAGATGGATCTGGAATGGGGACCGAACTGGGAGGATGATCTGGCAGGTGCGCATGTGACCGGCCCGCTGGACCCGAACATTCAGAAGATCGAGGAAGAGATCAAGTTCAACTTCGAGAAATCCTTCATGATCTATCTGCCCCGTCTTTGTGAGCACTGCCTGAACCCGAGCTGCGTGGCTTCCTGTCCATCGGGAGCGATGTACAAACGCGATGAGGACGGCATCGTCCTCGTGGACCAGGAGGCCTGCCGCGGCTGGAGATATTGCATGACCGGCTGTCCGTACAAGAAGGTGTACTTCAACTGGCAGACCAACAAGGCGGAGAAATGCACCTTCTGCTTCCCGCGTGTGGAGGCAGGCCTGCCAACGGTCTGTTCCGAGACCTGTACGGGCCGTATCCGTTACCTTGGTGTTCTGCTGTATGACGCCGACAAGGTTCTGGAGGCTGCGTCCACCCCTGACGAGAAAGATCTGTACCAGGCCCAGTGTGATCTGTTCCTGAATCC
This sequence comes from Paenibacillus sp. FSL R7-269, assembly GCF_000517865.1. Lineage (NCBI taxonomy): Bacteria > Bacillati > Bacillota > Bacilli > Caryophanales > Paenibacillaceae > Paenibacillus > Paenibacillus sp. FSL R7-269. The sequence goes on along the minus strand of NZ_ASPS01000007.1, from coordinate 41,352 downwards.
GCATGATCCAGAGGTTAGAGCCCAGGCGAGGGCGGACGGCATCTCTGAGGACTGGCTGGAGGCTGCGCAGAACTCACCGGTCTACAAGCTGGCGATTGAGCATAAGCTGGCCTTCCCGCTGCACCCGGAATACCGGACGCTGCCGATGGTATGGTATGTACCGCCGCTTAGCCCGATCATGAATTACTTTGAGGGCAAGGATTCACTGAAGAACCCGGATATGATCTTCCCGGCCATCGAAGAGATGCGTACGCCTATTCAATATCTGGCGAATATGCTGACGGCTGGCGATACGGAGACTGTGAAGGAAGCCCTGCAGCGGATGGCGATGATGCGCTCTTACATGCGCGCCCAGTCTACCGGTCAGGAATTCGATCTTAGCCGTCTGGACCGTGTCGGCATGACGGCGCAGCAGACCGAGGAGATGTACCGCCTGCTGGCGATTGCCAAATATGAGGACCGCTTCGTGATCCCGACCTCCCACAAGGAGCAGCACATGAACCCTTACCGCGCGCAAGGCGCGGCTGGCTATGGCAGCGACATGGGCGGCTCGGGCTTCGGCTCCGGCTGTGACGGCTGCGGACCGGCCAGTCCTTCCGGCGACACCATGAAGACCGGCAAGGAGATGTATGAAGAGAATTTCTACGGGGGGATCTGGCGTGATTGATCTGAACAAACTGCATCAATACAAGGAGTCCTTCGGTTATTTCGCCTTGCAGCTTATGTACCCGGAGAAGCTGGATTTCCATCCGGCTTTTCTGGAAGAGGCGTTTGACCCTGCTCACCCGGGATATGCCCACGTGCAGACGTACTGGAAGCACATGCAGAGCTTCAGCCTGGAAGAGATTCAGGAGAACTATGCGGCTACGTTTGATTTTCAGAAGGACTGTGCGCTCTATATGACCTATTTCAAGTTCGAGGATGCCAAGGAACGCGGGCAAATGCTCGCCAAACTGAAGCTGCTGTACGAAATGTTCGGCCTTGAAATGCCGGAGAGCGAGCTGCCCGATTACTTGCCGCTGATGTGCGAATTCATCTATGCTGCAGAGTGGCTGGACGTTCCCGGCGCGCCGGAGAACTTCCGGATGCTGATGGCGATTCTGGAGGATGGCTCGTATCATCTGGTGAAGGCGCTGGAGCAGCGGGAGAGTCCATATTATCACCTGGTTAAAGGGTTGCGAGAAACCTTCAAAGCTTGTGCGGAACAGGAGGCCCTAAGTCAATGAATATGATGGGTCAGTTTTTATGGGTTATTTTCCCGTATATGTGTATGGTCGTATTTATCGGCGGGCATATTGCCCGCTACCGTAAGGATCAATTCAACTGGACAGCTAAGTCCAGCGAATTCATTGAGAAAAAACAGCTGAAATTCGGCAGCATTCTGTTCCACCTCGGCATCATGCCGGTCATTCTGGGCCACATCGGCGGTCTCGCCGTTCCCAAGTCCTGGCTGGAGGCTGTCGGTGTCAGCGATCATATGTACCATATCGGTGCTGTATACATCGGGGGAATCTTCGGTGCGGCTACCCTGGCAGGGATGCTGATCCTGACCTCACGGCGCTTCACACTGAAGAACGTCCGCCGGCTCAGCAGCGCCTCCGATCTGATCGTCAACACGCTCCTGCTGTTCATTGTGTTCATGGGGATGTACTCCACGATTGTCACGAATGTGGTACAGCCTGAGTTCGACTACCGGGATACGATCTCGGTGTGGTTCCGCGGCTTGTTCATGTTCCGCCCGGACCCGTCGCTGATGAGCGGAGTGCCGTTCTCCTTCAAGCTGCACATTCTGTCAGGGTTCGCGATCTTTGCCTTCTGGCCGTTCACCCGGCTGGTTCACGTATGGAGTGTTCCGTTGAATTATGTAGGCAGAAGTTATATCCTATACAGAAGAAATAAATCAAATTAACGGAAGAGAGCAGCGTGGACTTCTTTCCCTGTTCAATCCGAGGAGAGAAAGCGATGATGAATAAGGTGGATTACCAGACCCGGCTTGACCAGATCCGTAAGTGCCTGGGATATGACTTCATGTCGCTGGCGTTCGCCGAACCGGCGGAGTATGACTATGCGATCCGCTGGAAATACGCCTCAGGCAATATAAGTGACCGCTACAAACGGATTGTGCTGCAATCCGGCAGAGGGATTGCCGGCATCGTGTTCAAGACCGGCAAGCCCTTCCTGATCCCTTCGGTGAAGCTTATGGTGAAGCCCGACAGCCTGTTCAATTACCCCATCACTAAGATGGAGAATCTGAACAGCATCGGGGCGGTGCCGATGTGGAATGATGCCCGTGTGGCTGGCGTGCTTCTGGGCGGCTTCAGAGGGGACCGGCAGGTGACCGCTGAGATGCTGCGTGACCTGGAAGCGACAGCGCGGGGCGGCATTGGAGACTTGAACGGGAAGGAATTGTTGCTCAGTTGAGGAACCCTGCTACGGATTTGCGCAGTGAGCTTATGACGAAGCTGTTCGAGAACAGCTCGGAGGCGATGTTCTTTTTTGACCGGCAAGGGAAAGCCCTGGCGATGAATCCGGCTGCCGAGACGATTGTCGACAAGGATATTCTAAGGCAGCTGTATCAGGGGAATCCTGAAGCGCTCTGCGGAACCTGCCGGGGATATACCAGTGAGACGGAGCTGCGTACCTGCCTGAATTGTTATTTTCACACCCCGGACTCAGAGGAGTTCACCTCTTATCAGGTCTATCTGGAGACCAGGGACAAGGGGATTGTGCCTTATGCCGCGACCTTTCACACGATAGATGAAGAGAACGGAATCCGGATCTTTATGCTCAGGGATTTAACGAGACAGTTCAAGACGCAAGAGAAGTTCTACCAGAACAAGATGATGAAGCATATTATTGAAGCCCAGGAGAATGAACGCAAGCGGATCTCCCGTGAACTGCATGACAGCGTTGCGCAAGAGCTGATGAGTGCCGTGATTGATCTGCGTGTGCTGAAATATATGACAGCCGATGATGGCCTGTTGAAGAAAGTGAAGCAAACCGAAGTGTCGATGACCCGGCTGCTGAGTGATATCCGCAACCTGTCGGTGGAGCTTAGGCCGGCTGCCCTGGATGATTTCGGTCTGGAGGCGGCTTTCCGCTCCCACTTCAAGCGGGTAGAACAAACATATGGCCTTGTGATTGAGTATGAATCCCGGCTGCCCGAGAAGCGGTACGGGAGTGAGATCGAGACGGTCATGTACCGGGTATGCCAGGAAGCGGTGCTGAATGCCTTGAAGTATGCCCAGGTAGACAGCGTCAAGGTCTCGCTCACCGAGAACGGCGGCATGCTGCAGCTTCTGGTTCAGGATGACGGCATCGGCTTCCATCTGGGAGATGAGCCTACTGGAACCGGGCTTGGCTTGTTCGGGATGCAGGAGCGGGCGGAACTGGTGGGCGGAACCTTCAGTGTGGATTCAGAGACCGGCAAGGGGACCCGGATTATGCTGCAGGTTCCTGTATGATGGGCCCGAGGAAAGGAATGAGCTTCTGATGAAGATCGTCATTGCAGACGACCATGCGATCGTACGCAGCGGATTCTCCATGATTCTTAATTTTCAGGATGATATTGAAGTGATCGGAGCAGCGGCGGACGGCAGGGAAGCCTACACCATGGTCGCCAAGCTCCGGCCGGATATCCTGATTATGGATTTAAGCATGCCTCCTGGAGAAAGCGGGCTGACCGCGACCGGCAAGATCAAGGAGGATTATCCCGATACCCGAATTCTCATTCTGACGATGCATGACGATGATGAATATCTCTTCCATGTCTTGAAGAACGGGGCCTCCGGGTATGTGCTCAAGAGTGCACCGGATGAGGAGCTGCTGCTGGCGATCCGCACGATTTATGAAGGCGGTACTTATATTCATCCCAAGATGGCTACCTCACTGGTCCGTGAGTTCATTAAGCAGGACAAGACCGGCGGGACCGAGGATCTGTTCGAGCTGCTGTCCAAGCGGGAGCTGGAGATTCTGCCGCTCATTGCCAAGGGATACGGGAATAAGGAGATTGCCGAGAAGCTCTTTATTTCTGTCAAGACCGTGGAGGCCCACAAGGCCAAAATTATGGAGAAGCTTAACCTTAAAAGCCGGCCCGAGCTGGTCGAATACGCTTTGAGGAAAAAAATGCTGGATTTCTGACCGGCCACTGGAGGGTTAGCTGTATGCCGGAACATACAAACCTTAAGTTTACGCTGCCCGCGATGCGCATCCTTGAGAATGAACACCGCTATTTGACTTTTCTGATGGAGGAATGGCATGCCATTGTCCTCTGGTTTGAGCAGGAGCAGATTACGCTGGAAGAGGCCAAGACACAGCTTGAGAAGCTGCGTAAGGCAGTGCAGGAGTTCGGCGTTCCGCTGAAGCGGCACACGGAGAAGGAAGAGACGTATTTCTTCCCGCTGCTGGGCCAGTATATCGGCTTCGACCAGGGCCCGCTGGCAGGCATCCAGGAGGAGCACCGCGAGATTGACGGGTACATCGGGCATTTCCTGCATCACTCTGAGGGGGATATCAACCAGATGACGCTTGAGGGAATCCGCTCAGCAGTGCACGATGCGGGAGAGGCCTTCGAGGTGCTGACCGTCCATTTTGTCAAAGAAGAGACGGTGATCTTCCCGATGGGTGAGAACCAGCTGAGTCCGAAGGACAAGGAACGTTTAAGTGAACAGTTAAATACGCTGATTACGTGACAAAAAACAGGCCGCTCCATTCTAACTGGGGCGGCTTTTGATACTTTTTCAACAAGGGACTATTCACGGTCAGTGCTTACCCATCTGTGATTTCAACCTTAGGATGTGTTGTTCTGTGAGACCTGAAGCTTTAAGAATAACTGAGGTCTCTACTCCAAGCGCAAGAAGTTCAAGTACTATGGCCTCTGCTCTTTTTTGTTCACCCTTAGCAATTCCCTCCGCAATTCCTTCCGCACGTCCTTCTGCACGTCCTTCCGCTTTAGCACCGTTCATCCGTGAAGCCTCATCACGCAAATACTTCATCCGGGCATCATACTCCATACGTGTAGCGGCATCTTGGCTAAGAAATTCAAGTGTATCCATTGCTTTTTTTAACATGGGTTCATTCATGGTCTGCACCTCCCAGTTTGGTTGTTCAACACCCTTTGATGATAGTACATCTCACTCCAGTAAAAAAGTGTCCGCTTCTCCATATTGTAAGGATTGAACAATTGCATTTCGATGTTAATTCGCTTGCCCTCTGCCGTTTTCGCCTTGATGTCCAGTATGGACTGCTTTTCAGCCGGAGCATCTTTATCTGTGTAAGAATTCATTAATATGATCTCAGTTAACGTAAACAAAATCAGCCTTTTTGTATACAAACAATGCTATTCTGTCCCTAAAACTCTGTAACGCATACAGTCCATTAGGCGGCGTTATTTTTTACAAGGATTTATATGTTTTGGGGTCCCCGCAAAGTACCTGAATCATCACCTACGCTAAAGCCCCACTTTGTGGGGTTATTTTAGGGTTTCCCCTGTCAGGGAAAGGGGACTCCCCTATATCTGAGCCGGGGAACGGCGGATACAATGAGTACAGGAAGTATAGATCACAGGAAATCATCACAAGAAAAAACGGCGAAAAGGTGAAACGAATGATTAAAAAAATGCAATTGCCGCTGCAAACCTTAAACTTGATTACCGGATTCATGGTGTGGGTCATTATCTCCTCCTTGATGCCCTTTATCTCGGAGGATATCAGCATCCCTCCCGGGCGGCTGGCGATGGTGACGGCCATTCCGGTCGTGCTTGGCTCGATTCTGAGAATTCCGCTGGGCTATTATGCGAATATTCTGGGGGCGCGGATTATTTTTATGTCCAGCTTCGTGCTGCTGCTGTTCCCGGTCTACTTCATCAGTGTGGCTTCAACCGTAACCCATCTGATTATCGGCGGCCTGTTCCTGGGTGTCGGCGGCGCGGTCTTCTCTGTAGGGGTAACCTCTTTGCCGAAGTATTATCCGAAGGAGAAGCATGGTCTGGTTAACGGTATCTATGGAATCGGAAATCTCGGCACAGCGGTTACAACCTTCTCGGCGCCTATCCTGGCAGCACAGTTCGGCTGGGCGAACGCAGTCAAAATGTATCTGATTCTGCTGCTGGTCTTCATCGTCCTTAACTTCTTCTTCGGGGACCGTCAGGAGCCCAAGCTCCGCACTCCGATTATTGAACAGATCAAGGGCGTGTCAAGGAACGAGAAGCTCTGGCTGTTCTCATTGTTCTATTTCATTACCTTTGGCTCCTTCGTAGCCTTTACCATTTATTTGCCGAATTTTCTGGTATCCAGTTTTGGCCTGGAAAAAGTGGACGCCGGGATGCGCACCGCCGGCTTCATCGCAGTAGCGACCTTCTTCCGTCCGATTGGCGGCTGGCTGGCTGACAAGTTCCAGCCCTTGTTCTTACTTATCTTTACCTTCAGTGTCTACACCGTGGCTGCCATTATTCTGGCATTCATGCCGGACATGGGCCTGTATACAGCAGGCTGCCTGGCGATTGCTGTAAGTGCGGGAATCGGCAACGGTGTTATTTTCAAGCTGGTGCCGTTGTACTTCAATAAGCAGGCGGGGATTGCCAACGGGATCGTGTCGATGATGGGCGGTCTGGGCGGATTCTTCCCTCCGATCATGCTATCTGTGATTCATGCGGCAACCGGACAATATTCCATCGGCTTCATGCTGCTGTCCCAGGTGGCGCTGGCCAGTCTGGTGCTCGTGGTATGGCTGTACTTCCAGGACCGGCTTGCTCTCACCTCTGAGGTGTTCAATTCGACCGGCCAGGGGATTCTGGTTACGGATGTGTCCGGCCACATCAAGACGGTCAATCCGGCCTTCACGAAGCTTACCGGCTACACCGAGGAAGAGGTGCTTGGCAAACAGCCAAGCCTGCTGAAATCCGGCCGCCAGCCGAAGGACTTTTACCGCGTGATGTGGGGTGAAGTCAAGGCAAAGGGCATGTGGCAGGGAGAGATCTGGAACAAGCGCAAGAATGGAGAAGAATACCTGCAGTGGCTGAATATCAGCGCTGTGAAGGATGAGACCGGTGAAGATGTCCGGTATGTAGGCACCTTCAGCGATATTACAGAGAAATAAACGGATGTACGGATGCTCAGTCCGTCACCCGGTAAGGAGCAGATGAAGGTGGAGAAGACCAGAACTCCGGTTACTGTAGCGGAAGCTGTGCAGAGGGTAACCGGGAGAGTATGCCGCACAGGTACAGAGACCGTTCCGCTTCACGCCAGCTATGGACGTATTCTGGCTGAGCCGCTCACGGCAACCCATGATGTACCGCATTTCACCCGTTCCCCGTATGACGGCTATGCCATCGCTTCCCGGGATTCGGCCGAGGCTTCCGGCAGCAACCGGGTCAGCTTCACCGTGGTAGATCATATCGGCGCAGGAGAAGTCTCGCAGGCAGTGATCGGTGCTGGCGAAGCGGTACGGCTGATGACGGGGGCAGCGCTGCCTGCTGGGGCAGATGCGGTAGTTATGTTTGAACAAGCAGTCTCAGAGGGGCGGACGTTTACGATCCGTAAGGCGTTTGCGCCGCAGGAGAATCTGTCCCTGCAAGGGGAGGATATGCTAGCGGGTGAAACGGTCATTCCGGCCGGAAGCTTCATTCATCCTGGGGTTGTGGCACTGCTGGCTACCTTCGGCTACGGGGAGGTTAAGGCAGGGAAGCGGCCGGTGGTGGGGATTCTGTCTACGGGCACCGAGCTGCTGGCAGTGACAGACGCGCTCGTACCTGGCAAAATCCGTAACAGCAACGGGCCGATGATTGCCGCTCAGCTCGCCAGGATGGGTATCCCGTACCGGATCTATGATACGGCAGCGGACCGGCTGGAGGAATGCCTGCAGACTGTCCGTCGGGCGCTCGCTGAGACCGACTGTCTGATCACAACGGGCGGAGTATCAGTGGGTGATTATGACTACCTGCCGGAGATCTACAAGCGCCTTGGAGCCGATGTGTTGTTCAATAAGGTGGCGATGCGTCCCGGCAGTGTGACTACAGTGGCAGTGGCCGGGGATCAATTCCTGTTCGGACTGTCCGGCAATCCTTCAGCGTGCTTCACTGGCTTCGAGCTGTTTGTAAGACCTGCGCTACTTAAGATGATGGGGTCAGACCATCTGTATCTGCCGCGTACCACAGCTGTTCTGGCGGAGAATTTCGCCAAGGCGAATCCGTTCACCCGGTTCGTCCGGGCGGTATATGACGGCACTTCGGTCCGGCCTGCCGGCTTCAATAAATCGAATGCTGTCTCGTCCATCGCACGCGGCAATTCCCTGATAGTACTGCCTGGCGGAACAAGAGGCTTCGCCGCAGGGGATAAGGTGGATGTCCTGCTGCTCGGGGTGGAAGAGGGCATGAATGATTGGGTATTGTAAGGCCAAGTGTACGGGAAGGGAGATAGACGCACATGAATCATCATCCACTGCAAGATCAGCTGCGGCGGCCTATCCATGATTTGCGGATTTCGGTCACGGACCGGTGTAATTTCCGCTGTTCCTACTGCATGCCGAAGGAGATTTTCGGTGACGACTATGCTTTTCTTCCATCCGGTGAGCTGCTCACCTTCGAAGAGATCACCCGGCTGGCGAAACTGTTCGTCTCGCTCGGCGTAAGCAAGATCCGTCTGACCGGGGGCGAGCCGCTGATGCGCCGCCATCTGCCGGAGCTGGTTACCAAGATCTCCGCCATTCCCGGTGTAGAGGATATGGGACTGACGACGAATGGAGTCCTGCTGGGCGGACAGGCAGCTCCGCTGTATACTGCGGGCCTGCGCAGGCTGAATGTCAGCCTGGATGCGCTGGAGCCCGAGCTGTTCGGCAGAATGAACGGGCGGGGCTTCAGGCCGGGAATGATTCTGGAGGCTATAGATCAGGCAGCAGCCGCCGGGTTCGAGGTCAAGGTGAATATGGTCGTCCAGCGGGGCGTGAACGAATCAGAGATTCTTCCGATGGCCGCCTACTTCAAGAAGCGGAAGATCACGCTGCGCTTCATCGAGTTCATGGATGTCGGCAACGATAACGGCTGGAGCTATGATAAGGTCGTCACCAAGCAAGAAATCCTGCAGCAACTGCAAAGCGTCTATACGCTGGAAGCTCTTGAGCAGAATTACAGCGGCGAGGTCGCGCAGCGCTACGGCTATCTTGGCAGTCCGGCCCAGGTCGGCTTCATCACTTCCGTGTCCGAATCGTTCTGTTCCACCTGTTCGCGTGCCCGGCTGTCTTCGGACGGTAAGCTGTATACCTGCCTGTTTGCCTCCAAGGGCTTTGACCTTAGGGCCATGCTGCGCGGAGGGGCTGGCGACGAAGAGCTGCTGGCAGCAATTAAGCAGGTATGGGAGCAGCGCAGCGACCGTTATTCCGATGAGCGGACGGAAGAGACCCGCAGAAGCAAGGCCAAGATTGGCATGTCCTATATTGGAGGATAATTCGCATGACAAGGGGCGAAGTGTAACTATGAACGGAGCAGAACTGCTGATTGAGATGCTGATTGATAAAAAGGTAGAGACCCTGTTTGGCTACCCCGGTGGTGCCGTATTGCCTCTATATGATGCGCTCTATGATAATGACCGGATTCAGCATGTGCTGGTCCGCCATGAACAGGCTGCGGTTCACGCTGCAGACGGATACGCCAGAGTAACGGGACGGCCGGGGGTAGCGCTGGTAACCAGCGGTCCCGGAGCCACCAATGCAGTAACCGGAATTGCTACTGCGTTCATGGATTCTGTTCCGTTAATTGTGCTTACAGGTCAGGTAGCCACTGACCTTATTGGTCTGGATAGCTTTCAGGAAGTGGATATCTACGGAATGACCATGCCGGTCACGAAGCACAATTATATCGTCAGAGATATTGCCGAGCTTCCCAGAATCGTCCACGAAGCATTCCATGTAGCGGTCACGGGAAGACCAGGCCCCGTCCTGATTGATCTGCCGAAGAACGTGATGAATGCGGAGTTCATTCCTGTCAGTGGAGCGGCTGAGCCTTGCTCTGCGCCGGTGATCCGGGGATACGAGCCGAATCCGTCCATTGATCCTGCGGATATTCAGCTTGCGGCAGAGCGGCTGAGCCGTGCAGAGCGGCCGCTGGTGCTGGTCGGTGGAGGCTGCATGCAGGGAGAGACCCCTGCCCTCTTGCGGGAATTCGCGGAGCGGCATCACTTCCCCGTAGCAAGTACGCTGATGGGGATCGGGGCTTTCCCTTCCGGGCATCCCCTGCATCTGGGAATGGTCGGGATGCATGGAACGGTGGCAGCCAACCGTACGCTGCAAGGCGCCGATGTCGTGTTATGTCTCGGGGTACGGTTCAGCGACCGGGTAACGGGCAAGCGGAAGGCATTCTCGCCGGGGTCGTATAAAATCCAAGTGGATCTGGATACCTCAGAGCTGAACAAGAACATCCCCGTAGACCTTGCAGTGACTGGCTCTTGTGAGGAGCTGCTCAGAGGAATACAGGAACAGGTATATACCGCGGAGCATCTGCTCTGGGAGGAGCAGATTAAGGTCTGGCGTCAGCGCAAGCCGAAGCCGGGCCGGGAACAAGGCGCTAAGCTGACCCCGCAGGAAGTCATCCGCGCCCTCCAAAAGGCTACCGCAGGCGATGCGATGATTGCCACCGATGTCGGCCAGCATCAGATCTGGACGGCTACGCACTATGAATTCTCGGAAGCCCGATCCTTCCTGACCTCCGGCGGGCTGGGAACGATGGGGTACGGCCTGCCTGCTGCGATTGGGGCGGCCGTTGCTTTTCCTGACCGCGATGTGGTGTGTATTACAGGGGACGGAAGCTTCCAGATGAATATGCAGGAGATTATGACCGCCGTGGATCACGGCCTGAATGTCAAGGTGGCAATCTTCAAGAACGGGTATCTGGGAATGGTACGGCAATGGCAGCAGCTGTTTCTGGGCCGGCGTTATTCCTCGGTGCGGATCAGTTCGCCGGATTTCGTGGCCTTAGCCAAATCCTTCGGCGCCCACGGGTTCCGGGCGCGAACGCTGGCTGAAGCGGAGCAGATTATTGAACAGGCTCTGCATACGGAAGGACTGGTTGTGATGGAATTTGATATCACCGAGGAGGATAATGTCTATCCCATTGTACCGCCAGGCTCAAGCAATCAGGATATGATCGTAGAATAGGCTGGCAGACCGAAGGAAGCTCCGCTCGCGCAGATTGGCGAAGGAGCTTCCTGTTTTTTGTCCGAATAAGCATTGTGATTCTCCTAGAAATACAGCACCAGCACAGACACATATAAGATGACGGAGAAGCCGATCTCGATGATTCCCGTACGTTTGGCGGTAATTCCTGTCCTCGGCAGAATGGCTGCCCGCAACAGCAGAACCAGCAGCGGGACCAGCAGTGAAGGGAACAGATACAGACCGGCTGCCGCGAACAGCAGATGATAGGCGACGGAGCCATAATAGAAACGGATATTGTTCCGCTCACGGATGACGGTTTTGACATAGAAGGCAGTTCCAATGAAGTACAGCACCGCCAGCACGAACAGCTCATTCACGGCTCTCCAGTTCTCCCCAAGCCCCACATAGAAGACCGGATAAATCACCAGGCAGAACGCCACAATAGCGGAGATGTCATTAAGCAAGGCGCGTTCATTTCGGGTCCGGGCATAATAGAGGTTAACGGCGAATAACGGCAAGAGCAGCAGCGCGAACCCCAGCAGCACAGGCTGGACAATCACCAGATAGAGGGCGAACGGAAGCAGCAGAAGTCCGTATAACCTGAGCGGCTGGAAATAACGTGCGAACTTCCGGGTCTTCACCCCCTGCAAGAGCGGAAAGCTGAACAGATAGATCAGCAGCCAGCAGATAAACAGCGGAATATGTATGAACTGCCCCTTGGAAGCGGCGACGCCCAGCAGAAAAGGGAGAACGAGCATCGCCCAGGCGCCGTGCTGGTTGGGGATGTATTTTTTCATGCAGCAATAGACCTCCTTCACGGATATATCATGACACGTAAGCTACTAGACTCTTTAACTATACTTGTACCCGGCGGAGAATGCTGGTGATTTCAAGCACAGTAGCGCTGTCAAGAGATTAGGCGGGGAATGGGCAGCGGCCGGAATAGTGTATAATCGAAAATAGATCTTCAAGCAGAGGAGCAGACACTGTGACTATGGAATCTCAGCATGCGGCGGTACAGCGCCTAGTTCCTGTACTGCAAATCGTCGGATACAAGAACAGCGGCAAAACAACCCTCGCCTGCCGGTTAATCGAGGCCTTGTCTGCGCAAGGACTACGGGTTGGCTCTGCCAAGCATGATGCCCATCTCTTCCAGCTGGATGATCCGGGAACGGATAGCAGCAAGCATCTCCTGCACGGTGCAGTGGAGACGGTATTGACCTCGCCGGAGGCGACAAGGGTCATGCGCAGATCTGCGGCTTCACTGCGGGAAATCGCCGAGTCGATGCGCGGCAGAGTAGATCTGGTGATTGCTGAGGGGTTCAAATCTGCGGATTATCCCAAGATCGCCCTAATTCGCCGCACAGCAGACCAGATAACGCTGCACAAGGAAGCAACAAACATACGCCTGTGGTTAAGCTGGGAAGAGGCTGTGGAACTACAGAGTGCAGCGTCTGGTTCCCGGATTAGCCCGGATAGTCCGCCGGTATTGCCTTTGCGGGATCAGGCGCTTGCGGATCAGGCGGTTATCGCACTGGCGCTGTCACTGCTTCAGTCCTAGATTCTACTACAGGAGGTGCCCTTGGTGCTGACAGGAATTATACTGGCGGGCGGACAGAATTCCCGCATGCAGGGCCGCAATAAAGCCCTCCTGACCTATCACGGGGAAGCGTTCATTGTCCGGCAGGTGAGGGAGCTGCAGTCCCTGTGCTCCAGCGTGATTGTGGTCACGAACGATCCTACCCCGTATCTGGAACGTCTTCCATCGGATATTCTATATATACCGGATGTTTATGCCGGGCATGGGCCGCTTAGCGGGTTTCATGCTGCTTTTGCAAATGTAGAGACGGACTATGCCTGGGTGGTAAGCTGTGACAGCCCCGATATATCAGCTCCAGCTGCCGCATGGATGCTTACCCGGCTTGAGGCCGGCGGTTATGATGCGGTTCTGCCAGTCATTGACGGCAAGCATCAGATGTTGCATGGCGTATACCGGCCGCACCGGCTCCTGCCGGACATTACAGCAAGACTTGCGAACCGGGAGTACCGGCTGGGCGGTTTGTTAGAATCACTGCACTGGTTAGGCGTGGAACGGGATGAGCTGGCCGGTGCGGGGCTAGAGGAAGATTTCGCGGCAGATATAGATACACCCGAGCAATATGAGCAGCTGCTGCATCTATCGAAGGGAAGTGAGGAAATGGGCGATTCGTTATTTGAAATTACAGAGTCCGCGATAATACCTGCTGAGGTATCCGATAAAGTTCTGCGTAGAGAGGCCGGGGCGATTACCTTATTCATCGGTACAGTGCGTGAGTTCACGCAGGGAAAGAAAACCTTGTATCTTGAATATGAAGCGTATCCGTCTATGGCTGTAACGCAGCTGAAGCGCATCGGGCAGGAAGTGCTGGAGCGCTGGCCGGATACGAAGGTTGCGGTCACCCACCGGATCGGCAGGCTGGAGATTACCGATATTGCTGTAGTCATCGCAGTCTCATCGCCCCACCGTAAGGCTGCCTATGAAGCGAATGAATATGTGATTGAGCGGATCAAGCAAATCGTCCCCATCTGGAAAAAAGAAACCGGCGAGGACGGCAAAGCGTGGATTGGCGACCAGCTGAATCAGAATGCCTACCCTGAGGGCCGTCCGCTGCTGCCGGATATTCCGGCGGAAGATGAGAGGTAGCTATAAGGAGGAACGTTCAATGAATGCAGAACAGGTAATGCAGGAGCTTGAAGCGCTTGGCAAGGAACGGACCAAGAAGATGTATACCGCAAACGGTGCACGGGAACCGCTCTTTGGTGTGGCTACCGGTGCCATGAAGCCGATTTTCAGGCAAACCGGAATCAATCAGACGCTGGCTGAGGAGCTGTATGCCACAGGTAATTATGATGCGATGTATTTTGCCGGGATCATTGCTGATCCGAACGGGATGACAGAGGCGGATTACAACCGCTGGATAGACGGGGCTTATTTCTATATGCTGTCCGATTTCGTGGTGGCTGTAACCTTGGCTGAAGCGGATATTGCCCAGCAGGTGGCCGATGAGTGGATCAGGAGCGGAGAGGACCTTCGAATGTCGGCAGGCTGGAGCTGTTACTGCTGGCTGCTGGGAAGCCGCCCGGATCAGGAGTTCTCGGAGAGTAAGCTGGCCAGTATGCTGGAGCAGGCAGAGCAGAGCATTCATCAGTCCCCTGAGCGCACCCGGTATTCGATGAACAACTTTATGTATACGGTGGCCGTATCGTATTCGCCGCTTCATGATCTGGCACGCGAGACGGCGGAGCGGGTGGGTCCGGTCGAGGTGGACAAGGACAAGCCGAAGAGCAAGCGTATCAGCGCATACGATAATATTATGAAGGCTGTCGGCAAAGGACGGACCGGGTTCAAGCGCAAGCATGTACGCTGCTGATCTCGCGGATTTCACCGGCATCCGGTAATGTTTCGCTGCTTCTGGTTAATAAATGCTATGCATTTGGATAACCTATTCCCTATCCTGGAAGAAAAGAGGCGGTAAAGATGTCAACTACACACCATAGTCACGAGGAAGCCGTTGAGACGGTCCGGAAGCTGATCAAGGGTATCGATATGGCTATGCTCACCACGATTTCGGAGGAAGGGCTGGTCTCCCGGCCCATGAAGACCCAGGAGGTCGAATTTGACGGGGATTTGTGGTTCCTGACCAAGAAGGATACCAGCAAGTTCGGGGAGATTCTGTATGACCCGCGCGTGAATGTCGTGTATGCCGATAAATCCTATGTATCCATTCGTGGGACGGCTGAGATTGTAACCGATGTGAACAAGAAGAAAGAGCTCTGGAGTGCAGGGTACGATACGTTCCTGAAGACAAGCTATGATGATCCGAATGTCATTCTGATAAAAGTCCATGCCGAAGCTGCCGAATACTGGAAGAGCGGCAATATGGCCGAGAAGGCTGTATACATGTTCAAGCGGATGACCGGCCAGGACACGGACGGGCTGAATCTGAATCAGACGGTCGAGCTGGAATAGAGCAGACAGACGGTATTAGGAAGCTATAGGTTCATAGGTTCTGCAACGGAGAGATCAACAGAATTCATCTGGGGGTCTCTTTTTTTGTTGTGGCGCCGATAAAAGATAATTGTCACATTACATACGGCTCATGTGTTATATCTATATGATTTGCAGAAAGGAGATTAACGTGGACCCTATCGAAGAGAAGATTAGAAGGATTCAGGGCGGAGAAGGAGGCTTGTACTCAGATGTGATCAGGCTGTACCAGCAACGGATTTACCTCTATTGTTATCGCTTGTTGAATAACAAGGAAGAGGCAGAAGACGCAGTACAGGATATCCTGATCAAGGCCTACCAGAATATCGGGCAGTACAAGCCTCAGGCAGATTTCACCTCATGGCTCTACAAGATTGCTTATCATCATTGCCTGAATCAGCTGCGGAGGCAGAAATCCCGGCAGCAGTTGCGGAAGCTGATCGGGCAGGAGGTTACGGAAAAGAGCGCCGAGCAAATGGTTGAGAACCGCCTGTTCAGCGAGCCGGTCTCGGCGGCTCTGGGGAAGCTGGATGTGGAGGACCGGAATTTATTGATCCTGCGGATTTATGAAGATAAATCGTTTGCGGAAATCAGTGAAATTCTGGGTGTGAGTACGGCTACCGTACGCAAAAGATATGAACGGACCAGAGAAAAACTTAAAAAAGCGATTGAGCGAAAGGAGAAACAATTATGGGCAAGCGTGAATTAACTCCGGAGGAGCAGTTTCTCAAGGATGGAGACCGTTCAGCACATTGGAACACCGTTGATGTTCATGAACCAGTAATGAAGGCGCTCGGGCTTGAGGGGGCATTGACTGCTGAAGAAGATGAGAACCTGCTTCAGACCCTTCCGCCAAGCGGAGAGGCACCTAAAGTAATGCGCAGAATGGAAACCAGAACCGGGCGGAGACAGAAACGGATTCCGGTGAAGGGCTGGGCGGCGGCGGTCCTGGCACTGGTCTTGCTGGGCGGCGGCTATACCCAGTTCTCCGGCAAACTCCAGCAAGGAGCTGAAGCCCAGAGTCCGGGTGAAGTCCGGCAAGGGGCCGGAGCCCAGTATAAGGTGCTGCCTTATCAGCCGATTCCGGCGACGGCTTCCGGCGGAACGATGATTGAGAAGGCGAAAGAACCCCTGAAGCCTTATATTCCCAACGCAGAGCCGGGTGCAGACGATGAAGCCAACAAGAAGCTGAGTATTCTCTATAACCAGAAGTATTCAAAAGGGGCAGAGCTCATGAAGGAGATTTTGCTTCCTGGAGAGTATGCCACCTATCTAATTACACGTGAAGGAGAGGAGGGAGAGGGGAGTATGAATATGTATCGTCCGCCCCTCACGTTCAAGGACTATACCGCCTATAAGACCAGTGTAGAGGAGCACAACGCTCCGGTCCTGGAGCAGCCGGCGTATCTGCCGGAAGGGTATACCCTGGACGAGGCCATCATCAACCCTTCTTTCTTAAAAGTGCCGGATGTGCAGGAGCTTAAAGGCGAAAACGAGAGAGACCTGGGAGACAACTTCCAGTTGGCCTGGAGAGTGGAGAAGGCGGAGAACATTGACTACTCGTATTCCTCACTGGTATACAAGAAGGGGGAGGTTCAGGTGAGAATCGGTGTCTCGCGTGTGGATGACAACCAAAACCCGGCAGATCCGCTCTCATGGAGTGAATATACAAAGATGGAGAATATAGAGATTAAAGGCAGACAGGCCATTTTTTCGGACGATACGGACAACAAGGAGCTCGACTTGGGGTATAAATACAGTCTGGTTTGGTCTGACCCCGATGCAAAGGTCAACTATCGTGTGATCGCCGGCCAGGAGAATACGGAGCTAACGAAGGATGAGCTTATCGGCATTGCCGCCAGTATGATGAAATAAGTAACGCAGAGTTGAGACTCAGGGCTGCCCAGCTATCTTAGGATAGCGGAGCAGCCTTTGAACGTTTTTTGCCTAGCTGCAGGATGGCATATTCGTAAGATTTTATAAGAATTCGTGCATTGTCCTCCTATGAACTTCCAACCCGTCTTGTTAATATAGCAATGTAGCAAGAGAATACAGATGTATACAGGAGGGTTAAAGATGTTGAAATGGAAGCGTTCTCTTTCGGTCCTGGCGATGACAGCGATATTAGGTACACTGGCTGCCTGCGGCGGCGGAGGGAATAAAGTAAACAATGCAGGAGGGGCTACAGAAGCACCTGCCAGCACCAATGCTGCTGCGACGGCTGCTGCAACTGATGCACCAAGCACCAATGAGCCGGTCAAGCTGCGGATTATGTGGTGGGGCTCCCAGCCGCGTCACGAAGCCACTTTGGCGGCCCTGGACTTGTACACGAAGAATAATCCGAACGTAACCTTCGAGCCGGAGTATTCCGGTATGGACGGTTATCTGGACAAATTATCCACGCAGGCTGCGGCCAACAATGCACCCGATGTGGTTCAGCTTGACCCGGGCTGGATGCCGGACTGGATGGCCCGCCAGCAATTGGCTGACCTGGCTCCCGAGGTAGATGTGAGCAAATTCGATACGAAGCTGCTGGCAGGCGGCCAATTGGACGGTAAGCAGTATGCTGTTCCACTCGGCTCGGTAGCCTTCGGTATGGTATATGATAAAGCGGCTATGGATAAGCTGGGCATTGCGAACCCGGCTAACGGCTGGACCTGGGATGAGTTCTTCGCCTTAGCGAAGGAAACCAAGTCCAAGCTGCCGAAGGGACAGTATTTCACCCTCGACTATGCAGGTAACTATTTCATGTACTCGGCGTATCAGTATGCCAGAGGCAAAGGGCAGGTCATCACGGATGACGGTCACTTCAACGTGGATGAAGCCACCTATCTGGAATGGACCCGCAAGTTCGAAGAGCTCCGCAAGGAAGGGCTTGTTCCTCCAGCGGATGTGAATGCCTCCGATAAGGAAAATGATCCGCAAATGGATCTGCTCGCAGCAGGCAAGGTGCTGTTCCGTTACAGCTTCTCCAACAATCTGGGAACCTGGGACAGCATTAAGCCAGGAGCCTACGCACTTGTAACCATGCCGCGTGCCGAAGAGGCCGGAGGCTGGCTGAAGCCGTCGATGTACATGGCGGTCTCCAAGAACTCCAAGCATGCTGAAGAAGCCAAGAAATTCATTAACTGGTTCGTGAATGATACTGAATCTGCCAAGATTACCCAAACCTTCCGCGGCCTCCCGGCCAACAAGGATAACGCCACTATGCTGGAAGCTAATATGAGCGATCTGGATAAGGTAGGCTTGGCACTGCTCCGTGCTACGGAGCCGGATGGCCAGACCTGGTCGGCCGGAGCCGGCGGCTGGACGAACTTCGTGGATAAAGACTGGGTACTGGTTCGTGACCAGCTCAGCTTCGGTAAATCCACACCGGAAGAGGCGTTCAAGCAGCTGAAGGAAGCCTCGTTATCTTACGAGAAATAAGGTATGAACTGAAAGCCCGGGACAGCAATGTTCCGGGCTTTATCTTTTTAAAAGATAAGAATTTATATGCTTCGCACTATAATTATCCTTATCTTTCTCGCTGAAATGGTACCGTCCTTTATAAGGACGGCAATGCCGTTTCCACTTGGAACGCGGTTATACTCGTGTTTTCGAATTAATCGTTATATTTTGAAAGAATTCGAGCATTGCCCTCCTTTAGCCGAAGTGTGGCCCAATACTATACTTAAGCTATACAAATTGACCACAAGAGGTGACCACAGATGAACCGCTCCACAACCACTTTAGCCCAAGCCTCGCCAGCGCCGAAAAAAAGCTCCTATTTCAAAAGCCGGTGGAACGCTCCGCTTGCAGGCTATTTGTTTATTTCGCCCTGGCTGCTCGGGTTCCTGGTACTGACGGCGTATCCGTTGTTCTTATCACTGTACTATTCGTTTACTGACTACACCCTGATGCAGCCAATGAAATGGATCGGGACCCGCAATTACGAACGGATTTTCACCGCAGACCCCAAATTCATTCAATCCGCCAAAGTCACGGTCATGTATGTGCTGGCTTCCGTGCCTCTTAAGCTGATTGCAGCCCTGCTAGTAGCCATGGTGCTTAGCAAGGCAGTCAGAGGGATCAGTGCTTACCGCACAGCGATCTACTTCCCTTCTCTAATCGGAGGCAGTATCGGGGTATCGCTGCTCTGGCGTAACATCTTCGGGGTTGACGGGATTTTCAACAAGCTGATCGCTGTCTTCGGCATCGAAGGAAAAAGCTGGATCACCAACCCGGACACTGCGCTTAGCACACTGATTCTGCTGACGGTCTGGCAATTCGGCTCCACCATGGTTATCTTCCTGGCAGGACTGAAGCAGATCCCCAATGACTTGTATGAAGCTTCCTCGGTAGACGGGGCGAACAAGTTCATTCAATTCTTCCGCATTACACTGCCTATGCTGTCGCCGATTCTCTACTTCAACCTGATCATGGCCGTAATCAATGCCTTCCAGATGTTCACCTCGGCCTTCGTGATTACGAATGGCGGACCGATGAACGCTACATACGTGTACGCTATGTATTTGTATGAACGGGCCTTCAGCCGGTACGAGCTGGGCTACGCTTCTGCACTGGCCTGGATTATGCTGGTCGCCATCGTCGCTGCAACGCTGCTGATCTCCTACACTTCGAAATATTGGGTATTCTATGAGACTGACACTGGAGGGAAAAAACGCAAATGACAACTTTGAATTGGAAGCCTGCACTCCGGCATGTGTTCATGATTCTCTTCAGCTTCCTCATGGTCTATCCGATTGTCTGGTGGATCGGGGCCTCACTGAAGGATAGCACCGAGCTGAGTTCACCGGGAATCTTCCCGTCCGTCCCGCAGTGGGAGAACTTCACCAAAGGCTGGAAATCGGTTCCCGGACATACATTCACTGATTTCTATCTTAACACCTTCGGCCTTGAGATTATGGTGCTGATCGCAACGCTGTTATCCTGCACGCTGGTTGCTTTCGGATTTGCAAGACTTGATTTTCCGCTGAAGAAATTCTGGTTCTCGATTCTAATGCTGACGCTGATGATGCCGGGCCAGGTGCTGATTATTCCCCAGTACGCCTTGTTCCATCAGCTGGGCTGGGTCAACACGTATTTGCCGTTTGTCGTTCCCCATCTGCTGGCGGGCGGGGCCGGCGGGAGCTTCTTCGTCTTCCTGCTGATCCAGTTCATCCGCGGCGTGCCCAAGGAGCTGGACGAATCGGCCAAAATCGACGGTTGCTCCTGGTTCGGGATTTTCTGGAGAGTGGTCATGCCGCTGGCCTTCCCGGCGGTTGTTACGGTGACGATCTTCTGCTTCCTGTGGAACTGGGATGACTTCCTGGGACATCTCCTGTACATCAACACGGTAGACAAGTACACGGTGGGTCTGGCGCTGCGCATGATCAATGACTCCCAGTCTGCAGCCGAGTGGGGCCAGCTTCTGGCCATGTCACTTGTCTCTATTGTTCCGGCAACGCTTGTGTTCACCTTCCTGCAAAAGTATTTCGTAGACGGGATTGCGACAACAGGCATAAAGGGATAAGATGTAAAAAAACATCCGTCCGATAACGGTAAAGCGCCTGAGCCTTATTCGACGCTTTACCGTTTATTTCGTGTGAGCCGGAGGAGAAGGAAGGGGACCATTTGACCAATCCTTTTAAAAAGTACAGGATCGACCGTCTTTTTTTTCACAGTTTTGCTATTATAATTATTCTGGTGATAGCGGTTACAGCTTGGACCAGCTACAGCAATTCCTCCAAAGCCCTTGTGCAGACCACCTCCCACTATCAGCAGCGGCTGCTGGATGAATTGAATAATGAAATTACCACCCGGCTGGATATGATCGAGCAGATCTCACTATCCACCTCACGGGACAACGAGCTGACGACCTTTCTATCGAACAGGCAGGATGATTTCGAGCGGTACCGAAAGCGTATAAGCGTTGAGAGTGCACTCGGCAATCTGACCTATGCCATTCCGTTAATCCAGGGGATTGACCTCTACATGGATCAGCCGATGCCGAGCAGCGGGCAGAGCTATATTCAGTTCCGCAATATTCTCGATCTGGATAAGCAGTCCTGGTCCAAGAATCTGGTGAAAAGCGATTTCGCCTGGTCGGGGGAATATTCCATTCCCAGTGTGCAGGGAGACATTCCGGTACTAAGCTTCGCCCGGAAAATCATGAACGAGAACGACTACCTGGGTGTGCTGGTCGTTCATATCAAGGCCAAGGAGATCCGTGCGCTACTGACCGGCAACTCCTCCGGGTCGAACCGGATCATGGCGGACAGCGCCGGCAAGCAGATTCTGAGCATCGGAGAGACGCTGGAGCAGAGCGAGTGGTCTCAATGGATCGACCTCAAGAGCAACAAATCCGGCTATGTTCACATTCCCGGCGATAAGGATACCGGAAATACGCTGCTGGTCTACTCCAGGATGGATAATTCCATCTGGACGCTGATTGAGTTCACCTCCTGGAAGCAGATTACGGCGAGCAGTCTGGAACTGGCGGAATGGATCGGGCTAATCGGGATTGGAGCGATTCTGCTGGTCCTGCTCCTGACGCATTATCTGAGCAGGCAATTCTCCAAGCCGATTAAGCAGCTTGTAAGCGCTATGAAAATGTATTCAGTTGGCGGGCACAAGGAAGAGCTGCCCAGCGACTATGAGAATGAATTCGGTTATTTATTCTCCGGCTACCGCAAGCAGACCGAGCGTATCGAGGAGCTGTACCTGTCGCTGGAGCGGCGGTATGAGCAGCAGCGCAAAGCGGAGATTGAGGCCTTGCAGGCCAATATCAATCCCCATTTTCTCTACAATATGCTGGACCAGCTCAACTGGATGGCCATTGAGGCCGGACAGGATGAGCTGAGCCGGATTCTGGAGCTGATGGGGCAGATGTTCAGGATCGGCTTATCCAACGGGGCAAGCTTCATCATGGTATCGGAGGAATTGCAGCACATCCAGTGTTATCTCGAAATCCAGCAACTCCGCTGGGGCGATGGCCTGGAGTACACCATTGATGTGGAACAGGGGATTCAGGAGTCCTATCTTCCAAAGCTGACCCT
Source organism: Paenibacillus sp. FSL R7-269 (assembly GCF_000517865.1). Lineage (NCBI taxonomy): Bacteria > Bacillati > Bacillota > Bacilli > Caryophanales > Paenibacillaceae > Paenibacillus > Paenibacillus sp. FSL R7-269. The sequence goes on along the minus strand of NZ_ASPS01000007.1, from coordinate 19,146 downwards.
GCAGCCGTTCGTGGAGAATTCAATTGTGCACGGCTTCAATAAGCAGCGCAGCGGACATGTCTTGATCTCCTTAACTAAGGTAGAGGAGACGCTGCAGATTAGAATTGATGATAACGGGGCAGGCCTGAAGCAGCCGGAGGCGCGTCCGCCAGGGCGGCATACCGGCGGTTATGGCATACGGAATGTGCGGGAGCGGATTGCCGGATATTTCGGAAATGACTATGGGGTTACGCTGAAGGAACGTGAAGAGGGAGGGACACGGGTAGAGATTGTTCTGCCGCTGCTCACAGAGGCTCCGGCACAGATACTGACTGCTTCTCTCGCCGCGAAGGAAGGCTGATACGGCTGCTGCAGGCCAGAGAAGCTTAAGGAGGCAGACATGATGTGGAAGATCGCTATTGTTGACGATGAAAGGCAGGTACTTCAGGGGATGAAGCGGGCGATTCCATGGGAGGAGCTGGGTGCGGAATGGGCCGGTGAGGCGCTTAACGGGGAAGACGGCCTGGCGATGATCCGCGCAACCAGCCCCGACATTGTAATCACGGATATCTATATGCCGGTGATGAGCGGCCTTACGATGATGGAGCAATTAAGGAACGAGGGCTTCAAGGGCAAAATTATAATACTAAGCGGATATTCAGACTTCGAGCATGCCAGACAAGCCCTCAGGCTTCAGGTCAGTGACTACGTCTCCAAGCCGATCAGTCTGCCTACGCTTAGAACGATCCTTCACAAGGTGATTGCAGAGCTGCTCCGAGAGCAGGAGACGGTGATCAGACAAGGTGAGCTGGAGCTGAAAATGATGCTGTACGAGCCTTTTGTCGAGAAGGAATGGGTCCGGTCCGCAGCGGTCGGTACCCTGGAGCCTTCGTACCGGAACAATTCCCACCTTCCGCCTTCGTATCATTACTGGCTCGACGGCAGGCATGCAAGCATCGGGATCGAGCTGATCCGCGATGACCGGGCCAGCTCCTTCTCGGTCTCGGACTGGAACCTGCTGCGCTTCGCGGTCAGTAACATTGCCTGTGAGGTCACGCGCAAGCATTACGCCAATATGGAATACACTGAGCTGAACAGCTATCGGGCCTTGCTGATTATTCACCCTGAAGCACAATGTACACAGCAGCTGGAAGAGCTGGCGACCCGGCTGGTCGATAGCATTCACTCCTATCTCCGATTGATGGTTCGTATCGGTATAGGTGGTCTGAAGGATACGTGGACGAAGATCCCCGAATCGACAGAGGAGGCCTTCCGTGCCATGGATCACGGGGCGTTACGGATTAGCCCGGCATATGAGGTATACTGCTACCGGGAGAGCCACAGCAGCGGGCAGGACCGGGGAGTCCTTTTCCCGGTGAAATTCTCCTACAAGCTGGCTGCTGCGATGAAGGCTTCACAAGAGGCAGAGGCACAGCAGCTTGTATACGGTTATATTACCGAGCTGCAGGCGCAGCAAGGGGTCTCCGCCAACTATGTGCAGATGCTCGGCAGCGAGCTATGGGGCATTATCACCTACTCCCTGTATGAAGCGGGCTTCGTGCTCGATGATCTGTTCACCAATGACCAGATTGCCCAGGAGATCGGCAACCTGGCCGTACCCGACCAGCTGGCAAGCTGGTTGTCCGCCAAAATCACAGCGATCTGTGCCAGCCGTCAATGGAAGGGCAGCAGTAAGCACCGGCAGGTCGTGGATTTCATGACCAACTACATTCATGAGCATTACGCCGAGGAGCTTACGCTGGCTGATCTGTCGGATAAGGTGTTCATCTCCCGGAATCATTTGTCGATCATCTTCAAGAACATCACCGGGGAGACCTTCAATAACTACCTGACCCGGGTACGGATCGAGAAGGCCAGGGAACTATTAATGGAGCGTAATATGCTGGTCTATGAAGTGGCGGAGCGGGTAGGCTACAAGAACATTCCTTATTTCAGCACGCTATTCAAAAAGATTACCGGCATGAATCCCACCGAGCTGATCAAATGATGACACATATAATTCACCAGAGACAAGTATGATGGTAGAAGCCGCGATGACGGAGCAGGGACTTGCGGCTAAAGCTGCATCAACATCAATGTGCCATCAGGGAGGACAGCGTTATGCCCGTTAGTTTCAGTATTATCGGCGGAGCCGGATTCCGCGCACAGTATTATCTACGAATTGCCCGGGTCTTGCCGGAATTGTTCCGGATTGGCGGCCTTGTGGTCAGAGACCGGGCCCAGGGACTGGCGATAGAAACAGAGTGGGGCGTTCAGACGTACCGCTCGCTTGACGAGCTGCTGCGGAGTGAGGACCCGGATTTCGCAGTGGTCTCTGTCGGCGGCGGGGCGGCAATGAACTATTTGTACAGGCTGGCAGAGACCGGCCTTCCAGCATTGACAGAGACACCGCCTGCCTCCAGTCTAGAAGAGCTGGAGCAGTTGCATAAGGAGCTGACCGTACACGGGGCCTCGATACAAGTCGCAGAGCAGTACCCGTATCATCCGGTTCAAGAGGCGCGGCTATCGCTGATCCGCTCAGGCAGGCTGGGCAGAATCACGGAGACGACAGTCTCCGTATCTCATTTGTATCACGGGGCAGCCCTGATCCGCAGGATGCTCGGCATCGGGTTCGAGGAGGCAGTCATCCGGGGGATGCGGTTCGACTCCAGCTGGGTTAGCGGCCCAACCCGCAGCGGCCCCCCGGCTGAAGACAAGCTGATTCCGCTGCACAGGGATCTGGCTTGGCTGGATTTCGGAGACTGCTTAGGCATTTATGATTTCACCAAAGACCAGCACCGTTCCTGGACGCGTTCGAATCATCTTAACGTGCGCGGAGAACGGGGAGAGATCTTCGACAACCGGGTGCTGATCCAGCAGGAGAACCTGGTGCCTCTGCAAATGGAGCTGAAGCGCATAAACCGCGGGGAACTGGAGAATGCCGAAGGCTATTACCTTCAGGGGATTATTTGCGGAGAGCAATGGCTCTATACCAATCCGTTCGCCCCAGCCCGGCTGTACGATGACGAGCTCGCCATTGCGTCCTGTCTGGACAAGATGGCCCTCTATACCGCTGGCGGCCCCAGCTTCTACGGACTGGAGGAAGCCTCGCAGGATGTATACCTCGGCCAGATGATCGAGAAGGCCATTGAGTCCGGCGAAGCCATAAGAACAGAGCGGATGTGCTGGGCGGAGGGAAAGTAGGGGTGTGGCGGGGGAGCGTAGCTGCTGGCAGAATCTTGTTTGCCCAAACCCTGGGTCCGTGAATCCTCCATCGCCCCCACCATTTTCGCAGTGTGAGGTACATTTTCGCAGTGAGAGGTACGCATGGAAGCGAAGTTGATGCACCGGTGAAGGATGCTATTGACGCCTGCAGTGTGGCGATACTATAATTTGTAAAACGGATGAAGCACATCCCGCACCCTGGTTTATCGGGTGCGGGATTTTTTGTGTGTGGATATGCCGGTAACTTTAGGTTCAAGTGCCCCAGTAAGCGAGTGAGCAAGTGTTGAAGATGATGCTCTGTTTGCGGGGAAAGAGTCGATTTTTCAGAGGAGGAAGAAGGAAATGGGATTTGCCGAAGAGCATGACAGATGGCTGGAGTATCACAAGAAACGCAGGGCAGGGGAACGACTGGACCGTCTGGACCGGGGGCACCGGCACGGCGAGCAGATGTTTGTGGAGCGGGTATGGTGGCCGATTTTCGGTAACCTGGATGATCTGCATCCCGAGTACGAGGTAGCAGACTGGCGGGGCAGGCCATATTTTGTTGATTTTGTGTGGAAGCCGGGACAGGTTAAGTTCGCTATTGAGATCAAGGGATATGGACCGCATGTTCAGAATACGGACCGCACCCGCTACCGCCAGGAGCTGAACCGGGAGACGTATCTGCAGATTGCCGGATACCGCGTCGTCGCCATCCCTTACGATGATCTGGAGTCCGCACCGGAGCAGACCATCTCCTTGCTGAAAGCTTTGTTAACCCCATGTTTGTTGAAACAGAGGGCTGAGGGCGGCCGCCAGTATACAAGGATAGAGCGCGACATACTGCACATGGCAAGCCGGATGAATGGGATGATACGGCCGGTGGATGTGGTGAAGGGGCTTGGGATCAATCGGAGGACGGCGACAAAGCATTTAACTACTCTATGTGACAAAGGTAAATTCAAACCAGTGTTGACACCCGGGAGTAACCGGATCTGCCGCTATGAGCTTGTTCAAAGTATGATGGATTCCGAGATATGGTAGGCAATTCGACCGAAAGCGGGCAGTAGGCGGAAATGAGGTGCAGAAGTGCACCTGAATTAGCCAAAGGTAGGCAGTAGGCGGAAATGAGGAGCAGAAGTGCACCTGAATTAGCCGAAAGCGGGCAGTGGGCGGAAATGAGGAGCAGAAGTGCACCTGAATTAGCCAAAGGTAGGCAGTAGGCGGAAATGAGGAGCAGAAGTGCACCTGAATTAGCCGAAAGCGGGCAGTGAGCGGAAATGAGGAGCAGAAGTGCACCTGAATTAGCCGAAAGCGGGCAGTGAGCGGAAATGAGGAGCAGAAGTGCACCTGAATTAGCCAAAGGTAGGCAGTAGGCGGAAATGAGGAGCAGAAGTGCACCTCCCTCTCGTTCCCCCCACAAGCGGCCCCGAACACACGGGCCTAATGCGCCCCGCCCCCCGGCAGCTTGATCGTGAACGCTGAGCCCTGGCCCGGCTCGCTGCGCACCTCAATGGTGCCTTTGCTCAGGCTGATGATGCGCGCGGCCAGCGGCAGGCCGAGGCCGTTGCCTCCGTCGGAGCGGGCGGGGTCGCCCTGGTAGAACTTCTCGAAGATGTGCTTGCGCACCTTCGGGGTCATGCCGATGCCGGTGTCCGCGATAACCACCGAGATCCAGGTCCCGTCCGAGTGCAGCGCGACCGAGATCGTTCCGCCCTCCGGCGTGAACTTGATCGCATTGCCGAGCACATTAAGCCACACCTGCATCATCAGCTCTTCATTGCCATAATACCGCTCCTCATCCAGCTCAATATCCAGGTTCAGCTGCTTGGCTGACCAGAGGGATTCCAGCAGCAGCAGTGCCTGGCGGAGCTGCTCATCCAGCGGATATTCGGCCAGCTCTGAGAGCATCTCCTGGTTCTCCAGCTTGGATATCTTGAGGATGTTACCGGACAGATTGGACAGCTGCCGTGAGCTCTCGATAATCATTCCGGTGTATTCATCATGCTCCGCCTTGCTCAGATTCTCCTCCTGCAGCAGCATGGCGTACCCTTCAATCGCCGCAATAGGCGTCTTGAATTCGTGAGACACATTCACGACGAAGTCATTGCGCAAGGTCTCGATACTGCGCAGCTCCTGTACCATAAGGTTGAAGTGATGCGCTACTTCACTGATCTCATCCACACGGTGCGACTCATTCAGATAGATGTCGAAGTTGCCTCTGGCAATCTCTTTGGCGGCGCGGCTGAAGTCCGTGATCGGGGCCAGGATCTTTTTGCCGACCATAATACTGATCGTAGTCCCGATGACCACGCTGAACAGCATCATCATGAGCACAGGCGGGAACATATTGCGGTGCCCAATCGTATTATTCCCTACCCGGAAATACAGGTACGCCAGCACAGACAGAATAAACACAAAGAACAGAATGATTACGAACACCATCGAGACGAAATACCACCATAGCCCTCGGTTTCTCCCCCGGATCATCCCCGCTTCACCGCCTTATAGCCCAGCCCTCTGACCGTAACAATCTCAAAATCCGGGTTGTCCCTGAAGCGCTCCCGCAGCCGGTTAATGTGGACCACCACCGTATGCTCATCCGACTCGGAGTCCATCCCCCAGATTTCATCCATGAGCTGCTGCTTGGTGAATATTTTATTTGGATACGAGATCATTTTATAGAGGAGATAGAATTCCTTCTGCGGCAGCACGATACTCTCAGGCTCTTGAATCACGGTTAACGTATCATAGTCCAGCACCGTTTCTGCCCATTCGATTTTGCGTTCACTGATGATTTTGGCCCGGCGCAGCAGCGCCCCGACACGCAGGATCATCTCATTCACATTGACCGGCTTGACCATATAATCATCGATGCCAACGAGGAAGCCCTGCTGCTTATCGGCAAAAGTCTCCCGCGCCGTCACCATCAGGACCGGAAGCTGGCTATTGTTGTCCCGGAGCATCCGTGTCAGCTCGAAGCCGTCCATCACGGGCATCATAATATCGCAGATCATCAGATCGATATATTCCTTATCCAGCATCTCCAGCGCATCCTCGCCATTCATAGCCGGAACCGCGCGGTAGCCTTGTCTGGTCAGTACAGTGCAGAAGAGCTGCCGCAGCTTGGCGTCGTCCTCCACTACAAGAATAGTAAACATAGATTCTCCTCCTGGAACGGTTCCATGTAATTTAACGTATAGCTTGTATAGATGTTTTGCGGATTCTTCCAGTATACCTTACCAAGATCAACTTAATCTCAACCGGGAGTTTAGGTTTAGTTTATATTGGACGATTATACTGGGGAACAGCAGGACAGGAAGCACGTAGCACATACAGAGAATAAGAGTATAGGAATGGAAAGGGAGACTGGACAATGCTGCAATTAAAAAACATCACCAAGAGCTACAAGACCGGGGAATTCACTCAAGTCGCACTGGATAAAGTAAATCTTAATTTCAGAGAAAGTGAGTTCGTTGCGATTCTGGGCCAGAGCGGCTCGGGCAAGACCACGCTGCTCAACATCGTTGGCGGACTGGATCAGTATGACAGCGGAGAGCTGATCATTAACGGCCAATCTACCGAGCGCTTCAAGGACAGCGAGTGGGATGCGTACCGCAATAACAGTGTCGGCTTTATTTTTCAGAGCTATAATCTGATCTCGCACTTAAGCATCACGGACAACGTGGAGATGGGGATGACACTCAGCGGGGTATCCTCAGCCGAGAAGCACCGTAAGGCGCTGGAGGTACTGGAGAAGGTCGGCCTTAAGGATCATGTGCACAAAAAGCCGAATCAGCTCTCGGGCGGACAGATGCAGCGTGTAGCCATCGCCCGGGCGCTCGCGAACAATCCCGATATTATCCTGGCCGATGAGCCTACCGGCGCCTTGGATTCGGAGACGAGTGAGCAGATCATGGAGCTGATCAAGACCATTGCCGAGGATAAGCTCGTCATCATGGTTACCCATAACCCGGAGCTGGCGGAGAATTATGCAGACCGCGTGATCCGCTTCTCAGACGGTCATGCGATCTCGGACAGTAATCCGCTGGCTACGCAGAAGACCTCAAGTGCGTACAAGCTGAAGCAGACAAGCATGAGTTTTTTCACAGCCCTGAAATTATCCGGCAAAAACATTGCCACCAAGAAATGGCGCACGGGGTTGACCGCTTTTGCCTCCAGTATCGGGATTATCGGTATTGCCCTGATCCTGTCCCTGTCCAATGGCTTCGACAAACAGATCAGCTCCTATGAGACCGGGGCCTTATCCAACTTCCCGATCTCCATCAACCAGACGGCGGTCAATCTGCAGAATGCGGGCCCTCCAGGCAAGGAGAACACGGAGCTTACCTCATACCCGACAGAGAAAAAGCTTTTCCCGTACGATCCGACTGTGAACTCAGCCATGCATGTGAATGTGCTGACCAAGGAGTATATGCAGTATCTGGAGGGGATTGATCCGAAGCTGCTGGACGGCGTCTCCTATACCCGCAGTGTGAATATGAATTGGCTGGTGAAGGACGGGGACAAGGCGGCAGCGCTGGATAAAAGCAAGATTACTGTAGCTCCCTACCCGAGCAAACAGGGCAGTGACTCGGGAAGCTACCTGGAGCAGTACTATGATCTGCTAGAGGGAAAGTTCCCTACAGAGAAGACGGATCTGGTGCTCATCGTCGATCAATACAACCGTCTGACTAATGCGGCAGTGGATGCGCTCGGGCTGGATTATGAAGCCAAGAGCATCAATCTGAGCGATTTGGTCGGAACACAGCTGAAATTGATCAATAACAATGACTATTATAAAAAGAATGGCGAACAGTTTGTGGTCAATGCAGCCGGAGGGGATCTGAAGGATCTCTATAACAGTCCCAAGGCGGTTACCCTTAACATTGTAGGTGTGCTGCGTGCGCAGGAAGGGTCGAGAATCTCAACACTGTCGCCCGGTCTGGTCTATTCGGATGAACTGGCGGCCTCCTTCATTGCCGATGCGAAAGAATCCGAGATTGTCCTGGCCCAAGAGAAGGCAGATATCAATGTATTAACGGGGCAGGGGCTGTCGGATGGCCTCACAGGCTCGGGTTCAACCGGCCCGATGGGCGGGTCTGTTATGATGAATGCGGGTCAGACAGCCGCTGCTGGTATGGCAGCGCCCACGAAGGAGAATGCCCTTGCAGCGCTGGGGGCCACGGATATTCCAAGTGCAGTCTCGCTGTATCCGATTGATTTCAGTGCGAAGGAATCCATAAATGCTTATCTCGATAAATGGAATGAAGGCAAAGCGGAGGAGGATCAAGTGCAGTACACTGACCTTGCAGCGATTGTGACGAATATTTCCGGTGGAATTATGGACGGGATTACGATGGTGCTGATTGCTTTTGCGGCGATTTCCCTGGTGGTATCCCTGATCATGATTGCGATCATTACGTATATTTCCGTGATGGAACGTACGAAGGAGATCGGCGTATTGCGTGCACTGGGTGCCCGTAAGAAGGATATCACGCGGGTGTTCAATGCCGAGACCTTCATTATCGGGGCTTGCTCGGGGATTCTGGGCATCGGCATCACTTATCTGCTGACCATCCCGGTCAATGCTGTCCTCTACAACCTGACAGAGCTCAAAAATGTCGCCCAGCTGAATCCGCTCCACGCGCTCATTCTTGGTGTCATCAGCGTTCTGCTGACTATGCTTGGTGGAGCTATTCCGGCCAAGATGGCGGCGAAGAAGGACCCGGTGACTGCCCTGCGCAGTGAATAACCAGCCGTAGTCCGGATCAGCCAGACTGAAATGATGAAATGACGAAGAACCAAGGGAATCCGTTCCTTTGGTTCTTTGTTGATTCTATTTCTGTAAGATAAATTGCCATAGATCACAGACGGCAGGGAGATTGTGGGATAAAATAACAGGAAATAGAGATTTAATCATGTACCCAGGAGGGATCAAATGAAGACCAGAGGCAAGTTGCAGGTCATTGCGGGTTTTCTTATGCTGGCGTTAATTATTACCTTGCACGATGTGCTAGAGAATCAGAATCTGAGAATCGTATTATCGATCACTGTAGCGGTAGCCGCTGCTTATTTTCTTTCCAAAATCAGTCTTCCGCAGCAGGTATCCGGCAGAACGATGACGGTGGGATTAGTGTCATTGCTGGTATTCACTTGCATATACCATATTCTACTATCCCTGGTGTTGAAGCAGAGTATATTCGCCAACGAATTTTGGATTTTCTTATGCGTCATTTACCTGCTAATTTGGATGCGTGCCCGGCTAAGTCCCTCAAAATAACAGCCGCCGCTTGCATTGGGAGCAGCCGGAGCAGCAGTCTGGGATTACTCCGTAGAAGGCAGCTGAGCGCGTAGCGTTTTCTTTTTGTTAATCTCCTTGGACAGCTCTAACTGCTGCTGGGAGATTTTTTTGAGTTCAGCCTGCAGCTTGGTGATGCGGCTCATTTTACTGCTGAGGGAGCTTGGGGATGAGCTTAGCTTGCAGTCTTTTTCCAGCTGGTTGATCTTGAGCTTGGTCTTGCGGGTCTTCTTCTGCAGCTCTGTCATTCCGGCTTCCATCTCTGTGATTTCCTGAGTCAGGCGGTTAAGCATTGATTTCGTGAAGCTGATAGCCATTCGGGCACCTCTTACTTTTCTTAAAATGATAAGCATTCAGGATATCATTGTACTATAAGCGCAACGTATATGCGAGATGTGGAAGAAGACCCATGGAGTGCGCTCCGTCGGGTCTTCTTCTAAATGCAGTCTATGAAATAAAAAACAGCAGATGTTCTCCCTAGATTTCCTCGGCGACAACGATCTTCTGCTGCGTGCCCGGTTCCTTAGCCTGACCCACCTGCTTAATGAAGAAGGAGAGTAAGAGCCCGATAATTCCGACGCCCACAATAACCAGATAGGAATCGTTGATGCCCTGGATGGAAGACTCCATTAGCATATGCTGCTGAGTCTCGCCGGCAGTTCCGCTGCTGGCTGCGATATTCTGGAAGTGAGTGGCGGTGCGGCTGGTCATCACGGTGACCAGCAGAGAAGTACCTACTGCACCGGCGACTTGCCTTACGGTATTGGAGATCGCTGTGCCATGTGAATTCAGCCTGGTGGGCAGTTGATTTAGCCCGAGGGTCTGAATAGGCATCAGCAGCAGGGCCATGCCGATCCGGCGGCCGGTGGACATCAGCATCAGATAACCGTAGCTTGTCGAGTCTGTAAGATTCACGAAGCTGAGTGTGGTCAGAATAGTGATCGTCAGGCCGATAATGGCGAGCCATTTCGCTCCGAAGCGGTCGAACAGCTTACCGGTGACGGGCATCAGCGCGCCCATAATCACTGCGCCGGGCAGCAGCAGCAGGCCGGATTCCATAGCGGTGAAGCCGCGGGCATTCTGCAGATAGAGCGGCAGGAGCATCATATCCGCATACATCACAATCGTAACTGCCACACTGATGACGGTAGTCAAGGAGAACATATTATACTGGAAGGCCCGCAGATCAAGCAGCGGACTCCTGGAAGTGAGTTGCTTCCATATGAATAATCCAAGTGATATAGCGCCTGCGGCCAGCGACAATAACACCTCTGCGCTGGACCAGCCTGCACTGGCTGCCCGGCTGAAGCCGTACAATAGGGTACCGAATCCAATGGTGGATAGGATCACACTGGTGATGTCGATTTTGGGAAAAGAACGCTCAGCTACATTTCTCAGATAAATAAAACCGCATACGATGACCATAACCGTGAGCGGCAGCATGCCATAGAACATCATCTCCCAAGAATAACGTTCCATAATATATCCGGCCAGCGTAGGGCCGATGGCCGGGGCGAAGATAATGGCGAGCCCTACCATCCCCATGGCGGCTCCTCTTTTTTCACGCGGGAAGAGGGTCAAAATAACCTGGGTGAGCAGCGGCATAATAATGCCGGCACCGGCAGCCTGAATCATCCGTCCGGTAAGCAGTACCGGGAAGCTTCCTGCGAGTGCTGATACAAGGGTACCCGCAAAGAAAATAAACATCGAGGCCTGGAACAACTCCCGGGTAGTGAAGCGCTGCATCAGATAGGCCGTAATTGGAATCAACACACCGTTAACCAGCATATAGCCGGTAGTCAGCCACTGGGCCGTGGCCGCCGTAATATTGAAGTCATGCATAAGCTCCGGTGTAGCAACACTCATGATGGTCTGATTCAGTGTAGCCAGAAAGGCACCCAGAATCATTACGAACAGAATAGGTCCCTTGGGAATGGACGGGGCTTCTTTGATTGCTGTCTTGATACTCACTAGTCTTCATCCTTTCAAACCGCCAACTCATGGACTAAATTTACAATATGTCGTATAGTTTACAATGTATAAAGTAGATTATAGATGAAAATTTCATGTAATCAAGCAACGATTTTCGGGAAAATGTAAATTAGTTTACACTTAGAGGATATGTGTAGTGTATGTGGTTGAAAAACAACACTTTTGACTGAAATTGTAGCCTGCTCTTGGGCAGGACAGATTGGAGAGAACAGAAATGACTAATCCTGCCGAGCGGACAGATCCGCGTGTCCTTCGTACACGCCAATTCCTGAAGGAGGCTCTGATTGACCTGATGGAAGAGATGAGCATTGAGAAAATCACCGTCAACCGCCTGGCGCAGCGGGCCCAAATTAACCGTGTGACCTTCTATCTGCATTACCGGGATATCCCGGATATGCTGGAGAAAATGGCGGATGATATGGCGGAGGAAGTTCTGGAAGTGGTGAGAGACGATACGGACTTTACGGAAGCCGCACAAGAACAGAAGTGGCCGATGCTGGAGCACCTGCTTGTGCATATTGCAGCGAACGCCAAATTCTACAAAATCGTACTTACGTCGCGGAAGAGTACGATATTTACGGATCGGCTTTTTAAACTGATGGCAGACATTATTTCTGCACGGGTGGAGAGCAGGGTTACCGCACATGATGCTTCGGAAGTAACGGTACAGAAGGATATCGCTGTGTGGTACGGCTCGGCGGCCCTCATTGGTACCATCATCGCCTGGCTTCGGGAGGGCATGCCGTATACACCGCAGTATCTGGCGAAGCAGATTACTTCACTGCGGGCGAATTAATTGCCCGAAGCATTCCTTCTTGATGGATTCATAGGTCCAAGAGCAGCCAATTCCTCCCGCATATAAATAGTAGGGACTACTATATATTCTGAAGCTATTTTTGATGGGATGGGGTGGTACGAGATGAGGAGACAGGCAGGACCGGCACGAAAGCGGGTGCTTCGCGCCAAGCGGCAGGCTGTACCCGGAGTGAAGCGCAGAATCAAGGCACAGACGGTTGAATTTGCGGTGTTTGGTGACAGTCATGTGGGATACGGTAACAGCTTGAGCATCTTTAAGAGTCTTTTGCCTAAGGCGGTGAGCAGCGGGAACAAACGGTTTATCATCTTCGGGGGAGATAATACCCAGGCGGGAGCGGATCACGGGAATAACGCTAACGCCTACTATAAGGACTTCAAGGATACAGTGACTGCCACGCTGGGAAGCATCCCTTACAAGGCCTCTATAGGGAATTGGGAAGCCAGTACCCGGTCCTTGTTCACGCAGTATTTAGGGGCGGTGGCCGGACAGATGAATTTCCCGGGAACGCAGGGCAAGGTGAGATATGTGTGGCTGGATTGCGCACTGGGCCAGTTCACACCGGCAAGCCTCAATCTGCTGCGGAATCTGGATGACAGGTACTTCTATATTATTGATTTCCACTGGCCGCTCCGGGTGCAGGGCATTACGGTGGATTCCAGCCATGTGCTCAGCGCGGCCGAGACCTCCAAGTTCTTCACGGCCATTCCGGCAAAAGCCAGAGAGAAGGTGCTGGCGATCTTCACGCATCATGGTCACAAATTCTACCGGAAGCTGAGCAACATCTATCCGGGGTACACCAGAACCAAATTCTTCGTCACCGGCTGCTCCGGGGACTACAAATGTAAGCCCGGCGGGAACATGGGGTACTATAACGCCACATTAACCAGCAGCGGGTCAGGCTACAAAGTCGAGGCTTTTATCGCCCATTAAGGGGCTAAGTGAATGAGGCATAGCGGAGGGAGAGTGTCGTGGAGACATTCTCTTTATTTTTGGGCGGGCGTCCTGGCGGTGAACTTGACAGCCCTTTCATGGGTTAGGTATGGTGTAACAATACCGAACAATAAAGGTCATTAATACAAATAGAATTACTACAGGAGGAACGGTACAATGAATATTCTGATTACAGGGGCGGGACGCGGACTGGGCCTTGAACTAACGGCGGCTGCGCTGGAGCGTGGGCATGCTGTTATTGCGGGAGTGCGGGATCTGACGCGCGGGCAGGCAGCATTAGCTGATCTGGCGGCAGTATACGGGGACAAGCTGACTCTAGCGACACTTGATGTGACAGACGAGGCTGGAATAGCTGCGCTTGCCGCCAGCCTGACAGAGCAGGCCCGGACACTTGGCGTCATCATCAATAATGCCGCAGTGCTGAATGCCACGGACACCGCACTTGAAGCGCTGGATATAGAAGAGATGCAGAATGCCATGGATATCAATCTGTACGGACCGATGCGGGTGGTTAAGCACCTCCTGCCGCTGCTGACCGGGCCGGATGCTTCAATCATCAATATCTCATCAGAGGCAGGCAGTATCACCAATGCTTACCCGGGCAGCTATCCGTATACGATCTCCAAGACTGCGCTCAATATGTTCACGCAGAAGCTCCATGTCACACTGAAGGATCGCGGCATCCACGTACTCAGCGTCCATCCCGGCTGGATGCCTACCGATATGGGCGGAGCTAAGGCACCGCTTCACCCGCGCACCAGTGCCGAGGGCATTCTGGACCTGATCGGGCAGAGAGCCGAGCCGTCCGGTCATTTCAGATTCGTGGATTATACGGGTAAGGATATGGAGATATAGGGATACTCGGGCTAGCTAGTGCAGCATCAGGTTTAAATATATGGATTGCCAGCATCTCACATGTTAAGAGGCGAGCGGAGCTGTAATTTTCTCGTCCGGAGAGCGGCGGGGCCAGAGCAGCAGTCCCAGTGAGCAGACTACCAGAACTACGCAGAGCAGGTAGGAATGGCGGTATCCTAACCACTGGGCTGCGGCTCCTCCCGCCAGGCTTCCGGCCAGTCTGCCGATGGTTGTAGCATTGGTGTACAGCGTGGAGGCATAGCCGGGAAGGTCCGGCAGCAGATCCTGAATATAGCTGATTCCAATCGCAGAGATCACAGCGACAAAAAAAGCCAGCAGCACCTGTCCGGCGATGAGCTGCCACAGCTCACCTACTCCCATCACCAGCGCATAATAGATCCCCCCCATTGCCATTCCCCAGCCCAGCAGCACTTTGCTGTCGTATTTGGCTGACAGCAGCCCCAGCACCAGCATGAACGGAATCTCCATTAACGCGCAGACACTAGCCACCGAAGCTACATTCTGTGTAGTGCCTCCCAGCGTATTAACAATGAACAAGGAGATATTCAGATTATTGGCCCAGTGTCCGGTATAGAGCAGGGTCAGGATAAGAAAAGGAACCAGTACCCTGGCATTCCGTTGCAGCCCGGCGGGCTGCTGGACACGCCGCTCGGGCTGCTGCTTAGCGGCTGAAGGCCGTACGAAGCTGAACACCAGAAGGGCATTGATCAGGAAGATCAGTGTGGTCGTTGAGAAAATCCCCTGAAATCCGAAGCGGCTCAGGAGCGCGGCTCCAGCCAGCGGACCGCTGATAAAGCCAAGGGAGAACATTGAGCGCAGGGCCGAGTTAGCCAAGGCATGATCAGGAGAGCTGCTGGCGCTCACAGCTTCTCTGGCGCTGGCGAATAATTGCGGCATCGCCGGGGCGCCGGCTGCGGTGAATATTGTCATATAAGCCAGCAGCGGGTAGAAGTCATGAATGAATATGTATCCGGAAAAAGCAACAGCATTGAACATCATACAGATCACCATCAGCCTGCGGCGGTTCAGCCCGGCGTCGGAGCGTTTGGCGATGAACATGCTTAAGGCTACCCCGCTAAGGAGGGTTACCGCTGTAAATATTCCGAAGGTTCCGGCAGTAACGCCGAGTTTTTCTGTGAAGTAGACCGCCAGGAATGGAGCACTGATAGAGATGGCCATTCCCTGGAACAGCATGCAGAGCAGGAATATAGGATAGGTTGGAATGAGGAGCAGAGCATAGGTTCTTTTGAGCATAGAGTGTGTGGACTTCCTTTCAGCATCGTTTAGTCTTCTCTTTGATTTAATTATAGTATAACGTCAATAGCATAGGATGTGTCTGATTAGCATCTATACATTACGTAATCCCTAATAATGAACGGATTTTTGGGCCAATTGTTCAGGTGTTACTGTCAGGGAGAATCATCTAAGATGGAGGAGGATAGGACAGCCGGGCTGTGCGGAGGCAAGAGGACGCCGGGCTTGGCTGGAGATGAAACCGTTATCATGAAAAAATGAAGGAGAGATTACATATGGACGCTGCTGCATATCCGTTTAGACAAATTGAATTGCCATTAGATGAACGTGTTCAGGATCTGCTCTCCCGGCTGACGCTTGCGGAGAAGGTTAGTCAGATGCCGCAATATCAGGCAGCCATTGAACGGCTGGGTGTAGGCGGTTACAAGCATGGTACGGAGGGTGCGCACGGGATCTCCTGGCTGGGCAAAGCCACCTCGTACCCGCAGCCCAGCGGGCTTGCCTGTACCTGGAACCCGGCGCTGCTGCAGAGAATCGGTTCGGCAATCGGGGATGAGGCCAGGGCCTTTTACCGCAAGAACCCTACTATTAACGGCTTGACTCTGTGGGCACCGACTGTGGATATGGAACGGGACCCGCGCTGGGGGAGAACAGAGGAGGCCTACGGGGAAGACCCCGAGCTGACAGGCCGGCTGAGTACAGCGCTTGTCCAGGGAATTCAGGGCGATCATCCGGTGTATCTGAAAGCGGTAGCGACCCTGAAGCATTTCCTCGGGAACAATAATGAGATTGACCGAGGCGTGGCTTCGTCCAGCATTGACCCGCGCAATATGCGCGAATATTACCTGGAAGCCTTCAAGCCTGCCTTCAAGGAAGGCGGTGCACAATCCATGATGACCGCCTACAACTCCGTGAACGGTGTGCCGGTTATCCTCCATCCGGCGGTAATGGAGATTGTGAAGGGCGAATGGGAGATGGACGGCTTCATTGTCAGCGATGCCGGAGACCTGTTCGGCATTGTGAAGGACCATAAGTATTATGATTCCTTCGCCCAGTCCATGGCGGAATCTATTAAGAATGGCATTGACAGTGTGACCGAAGAGACGGAGGAGACCATTAAGGTTATTCACGAGGCGCTCCGTGAAGGGCTGCTGACCGAGGCGGACCTGGACCGCGCGCTGGCGAACACCTTCCGCGTCCGCTTCCGGCTCGGTGAGTTCGACCCGGAGGAAGGCAATCCGTATACGAAGATCGACGACTCGGCTATTCTCAGCAAAGCGCATGGCGAGCTGTCGCTCGAAGCCGCAAAGGAATCCATCGTGCTGCTGAAGAATGACAACGCTGCCCTTCCGCTGAATGCAGCCTCGTTGTCCAAGGTGGCTGTAATCGGCCCGCTGGGGGACGAAGCGTTCAGAGACTGGTATTCCGGCACGCTGCCCTATGCGGTGACCCCTTTGCAGGGAATCACGAAGAAGTTGTCAGGCAAGCAGGTCACCTTCGAGAGCGGGGATGACCGGATCATACTGACCTCCGCTGCCAGCGGACAAGCCGTGGGGTTTACGGGAGAGGACGGACGGCTAGCGGTGCTGCATGATCTGCCGGAACGCGGGGAGATGTTCCGCCATACGGCATGGGGCTGGACCGCTCATACCCTTGAATCTGCCAGCCGGGGACAATATGTTACCTTGACAGATGCTGGTACACTGACTGCTTCTGCGGATGAAATCTATGGCTGGTATGTGAAGGAATCGCTGAACCTGGTTCAGGAAGGCGAAGGCGCTGTCAGTTTGCGTACCTGGAATGATCAGCCGGTTGCAATCAGTGCCGAAGACGGAACCCTCCGCGTCTCGGAAGAGGAGCCCTCTTCCGAAGCACCGATATTCCATAAGCAACTGGTAGTGGATGGCGTAGAAGCAGCCGTTGAAGCGGCGCGGGCCGCTGAGGTTGCCGTCGTATTCGTCGGTAACCATCCGCTCTTGAACGGCAAGGAGGAGATTGACCGGCCGGATATTGTACTGCCTGCAGAACAGGAGAATCTGGTCAAGGCCGTCTATGCCGCCAACCCGAACACCGTTGTGGTGATCGTCGGCAGCTATCCGATTTCCTCCACCTGGATCGACGAGCATATTCCAGCCGTGCTGTACACTTCGCATAGCGGGCAGGAGCTGGGCCATGCCGTTGCAGATGTCCTGTTCGGCGATTACAGCCCGTCCGGCAAACTGAATATGACCTGGTACCGCAGCGTCAGCCAACTGCCTGAATTCATGGACTACGATATTATCAAAGGCAAAAGAACCTACATGTACTTCGACGGTGAGCCGCTCTATCCATTCGGTCATGGGCTGAGCTATGCACAGGTGAACTATAACAACCTGTCGCTGGCAGCGGAGGAAATACAGCAGGACGGTAATATCAATCTGACCGTAGAGCTTGAGAACAGCGGCAGCGTTGACGGTGACGAGGTCGTCCAGTTGTATGTCCAGTGCTTGTCCACCCGGATCAAGCGGCCGCTTAAGCAGCTGAAGAGGTTCGTCAAAATCCGGCTGGCTGCCGGACACAAGCAGACGGTCACCTTTACCTTACCCGCCGCTGAACTCTCCTTCTGGGACGTCAGCCGCGAACAGTACTGTGTGGAGGATGGGGAATACCAGCTAATGGTAGGCCGCTCCTCAGGAGATATCCGGCTGGCAGCCACCATCAGGGTGCATGGCGAGGCTGTTCCGCCGCGTGATCTGTATGCGCCGGTTAAGGCTGAGAATTACGATGATTACGATAGCGTCTTCCTCGATGAATGTAAGGCTGGCGGCGCTGCGGTACATCCGGTGAAGGGCGGGGCGTGGATCGCGTTCCATAATGTCCGGTTTGCAGAGGGTGCAGCAGGTGTCGAAATGCTGGTATCCTCTGTCCAAGGAGGCGTGGTTGAAGTCCGGATCGGCAGCCCGTCCGGCAAGCTGGCGGCTACACTTGCCATTCCGTCAGGCGGCGTTCAACAGTGGCACAGCCAGTCCACTATAGCAGATGTGGATGCTGGAACTACAGATGTGTATCTTGTCTTGCAGGGTGAGATTCTGCTCAGCCGCATTCAGTTTACAGTGTAGGTGTTCTTGCGTAGCGGGACCCTTGTATAGATGTGAAAAAAGCTTCTGGATGGCCCTTAGGGCGGTCCGGAAGCTTTTTTATGAATTTAGCGTGCCTAGTTAAGCACGCATCATCTAGCCGGTGAAGTTCCAGTCGATCAAGGGACTAAGACCCCACGTAGCTAGGATTCTTGTGTGTATAGCAAAAGTGGTACTAAAAGCGAGTCGACAAAGTGCTTGTCAGAGAGCGACGAATAAAATACCAGCCTGTAATGTCAAGTGAATCTTGCGGCGTTGTTATAAAGCCTCGAAAGAGAAGGGGGAGAGGAAACGCCCGTTAGAAGTCTTTTTTTAGATTACTATTTTTTTATAATAATTTTGAATATCAAAGGATAGTATGGAAAATATAGAACGAAAAATTCATAGATTATACATTTTTTCCCTTGTAACTATATTATATATAGTAATCAATGATATTGTTTTTTTACTTATATGTAATTTATTTGATATACAATATATGGTGTGTTATTATGGTTTATGCCAAGGTAATGAATGTATATTATTACATTTGGTTATATTTTATTCCTGAAAAAGAGAGGAGGGGTTAATATGAAAAACAACTTATTTGATCTGGATGTGCAAGTTAATAAGACTACAGTTTCTTCTGTACAGCCAAATGTTACAAGTATAGTATG